>JBIIQT010000018.1:0-39536 GCA_044341875.1 Chitinophagaceae bacterium
GGCAAAGGTGAGGTTGTGGTTGATGGAAAAAAACATGGTCTGAAAAAGCTTGAGTGTTTGTATGTTGGGAAGGGTGCCAAAAAAATCAGTTTCAACTCTGCTGACAAAAAAGACCCTGCTAAATATTATTTGCTTTCTGCACCTGCTCACCATGCTCATCCCACACAAAAATTTACCAAAGAGCAGGCTTCTCCGGTGGCATTGGGCGATGCTGCTACCTCCAACAAAAGAACTGTTTACAAGTATATCCACAGGGATGGAATTCAAAGCTGTCAGCTGGTCATGGGATTGACTGTTTTGGAAAAAGGAAGTGTTTGGAATTCTGTTCCTCCACACACCCATACGCGCAGGATGGAAGTGTACCTGTATTTTGATCTTGATGCATCACAACGCCTTTTCCATTTCATGGGTGAACCGCAGGAAACAAGGCATATCGTCATGGCCAATGATGAGGCAGTGATATCTGCTCCATGGAGCATGCATTTTGGAAGCGGCACATCCAACTATTCATTCATCTGGGGAATGGCAGGGGAAAACCTTGACTATACCGACATGGATCCGGCTCCCATTACTACATTGAAATAATCAATTAACAAGAACCATTAAATACATCACAATGTCAAAGAAAGTTGTAACCCTTGGAGAAATCATGCTCCGTTTGTCAACACCCGATTTTAAGCGTTTTGTTCAGGCTGATACATTTGACATCACCTATGGTGGTGGTGAAGCCAATGTTGCTGCTGCTTTGTGCAACTATGGGCTAAACGGAACATTTGTAACCAAAGTTCCCAACAATCCAATCGGTCAATCTGCCATCAACCACCTTCGCCGCTATGGTGTGGATACGCAGTTCATCGCAAGAGGTGGTGACAGGCTTGGTATCTACTTTCTGGAGACGGGTGCTTCTATGAGGGCCTCACAGGTTGTATATGACAGGGCTGGTGCATCCATCGCAGATGTTGATGCTTCAGAATTTGATTTTGATAAAATCCTCGATGGTGCAGATTGGTTCCATACAACAGGCATTACCCCCGCTTTGTCAGACAAGGCGGCAGCATTGACCGAAGCAGCTTTGAAAGCAGCCAAGGCCAAAGGCATTACCACCAGCATTGACCTGAACTACCGCAAGAAATTGTGGAGCAAGGAAAAAGCGAGAGAAGTGATGACAAGGCTTTGCCAATATGTTGATGTTTGCATCGGAAACGAAGAGGATGCTGACACGACCCTTGGCTTCAAAGCAAAAGATACGGATGTTACCAAAGGCGAATTGGATCTTGACGGATTCAAGGACGTTTTCAAGCAAATGAAAGAGAAATTCGGATTCAAATACATCGCATCATCTCTCCGTGAAAGCCATAGTGCCAGCGACAATGGTTGGAGCGCATTGGTCTATGATGGCAGTGAGTTCTACCATACCAAGAAATACAATGTGCGAATTGTTGACCGTGTGGGCAGTGGCGACAGCTTTGCCAGCGGATTGATTTATGGACTGGTTACCGGCATGCCAATGCCTGAAGCGGCAGAGTTTGGTGTTGCTGCAAGTGCCATCAAGCATACCATTCCTGGAGACCTCAACCATGCAACCTTGGGTGAAGTGAAAGACCTGATGAAAGGTGATGGCAGCGGAAGGGTTCAGCGTTAATCCAATCAAGACTAAAATAAAAAATCATGATCATTGATTCAGTGCAGAATGCACACAAATACTGCAGCATCCATCCTCTTTTTGTAAAAGCTTTTGAATACATCAACACAACAGACCTGGCTTCTCTTGAAGTGGGTAAGTATGATATTGCTGAGGGTTTGAAAGCCATCATTTCAAACAAAGCAGGTATGACGGCTGAAGAGTCTACTGCAAAATTTGAGTGCCACAATGCGAACATTGATATCCAACTTTGCATCAAAGGTGTTGAAACCCTGGGATGGAAGCCTCGCCAAGACTGCAAGTCAGAGCGGGAGCCTTACAATGCAGAAAAGGATGTTCTGTTTTATACTGACAAGCCAGACATGTTTTTCCAATTGACGGATGGTCAGTTTGCTATCTTCTTTCCAGAAGATGTGCATGCTCCCATGATCGGCGAGGGTGAAATCAAAAAGCTGGTGATCAAGGTAAAAATCTAATAAATCTCCCAAAGAGATCCAATAAAAAAACGAATTATGACAACTGCTAAAGTAGTTATGGACGCCATTGTGGCCCAAGGAATGCTTCCCCTTTATTTCAATCCTGATGAAACCATCAGTGTTGAGGTTTTGCGTGCACTTCACCGTTCAGGTGTTGTAGCCGTCGAGTATACCAACCGTGGTGATGCCGCCCTCCAGAATTTTAAAAAATTGGTTGAGGTGCGCAATGCAGAAATGCCTGGCATGTTGTTGGGTGTTGGTACCATCAAGAATATGCAGCATGCTACTGATTACCTGGCAGCTGGTGCAGACTTCCTGGTTAGTCCTGGTTATGTTGCCGAAGTTGCAGCGCATTGCGTGAAGCATGATATTTTCTTTGGCCCAGGTTGCATGACCCCCACAGATATTATTGCTGCAGAGAATGCAGGTGTCAAATTCATCAAGTTGTTCCCAGGAAACCTGCTTGGTCCCGAGTTCATGAGCAGCATTAAAGAGATCTTCCCTAAGCTGGTTTTCATGCCAACAGGTGGTGTAGATACGACCCGTGAAAGCATTGAAGGCTGGTTCAAGGCTGGCGTAAGCGCAGTGGGAATGGGAAGCAAGCTGGTGAGCAAAAAACTTATGGAAGCCCGCGATTATGATGGGATTGAAAACAGTGCAAAACAGGTTTTTGAATTGATCAAATCGATCAGGGGTTAATTTCCATACCATGCAACATACATTTCTTGCCACCATCTCCTTAGCATTGATGATATCCTTTTCCGCAACTGCCCAATATGAACCTCTTTATAAAAAGAAGATCCCCAATTTCATTGAGGCAGCGAATGAAGAAGCTGAAGCGGTAACCGGCGGTATTTTGAGGATTTCAAAAGTGTCTATTCCAGGCTATGCTTTTTTCAGTGCAGGTGATGATGGAGCAGGAAAGCCATGTGTGATCATCTGTCCTGGTGGTGGTTATGGTATTCTTGCTGCCCAACATGAGGGAACGGATGTGGCAAAGTTTTTCAATAGCATTGGTGTTCATGCAGTTGTACTTAAATACAGGATACCCTCTGCAAAACACCAGGAACACAAGGAAATTGCTCCATTACAAGATGCACAACAGGCCATCTACCTGGTAAGAAAAAATGCAAAGAAATGGGGTGTTGATCCTTCTAAAATTGGCATCATGGGATTTTCTGCCGGAGGGCACCTGGCTTCCTCACTTGGCGTTCATTACAATGATCCCAAATTGAATTTTAAGGGGAAAACATCATTGAGACCGGATTTTCAGGTCTTGATTTATCCCGTTATTTCCTTTGGCAAATATGCCCATCTGGGATCAAGAAACAATTTGTTGAGCCCTGATACCACTGCAAGCCTGATCAATTATTATTCCAATGAACTTCAGGTAAATGCTCAGACACCTCCAGCATTTTTGGTGCATGCCAAAGACGACAAGGCTGTTCCCATAGAGAATGCTCAGATGTATTTGTCTGCACTCAAGGAGCATGGCGTTGCTGGTGAGTTGTATGTTTATGAGAAAGGAGGTCATGGTTTTGGCATGAACAACAAAACCAGCGATGTGAAATGGACTGAGCTGCTTAAAAAATGGATGCAGCAAATGAATATTATTCCTTAACAGGATTATTCTTTTTCAATTTCAAAGATGTAATCCAAACGCCTGCAACGATTAACAGGCCTGCAATTGCTTTGACTAACGTGAATTGTTCTCCCATCAACAACACTGCGCCCAATGTTCCAAACACAGGTTGGAAATAAACAAAAGTTCCTGTTTTGGAAGGTCCCCATTGTTGTACACCCCAGTTCATCAGCAGATTGGCGGCAAGCGTACCCAAAATGACAATATAAAGGATGGAGAACCAGTCCCATCCTGAAAAGGCCTGCCAGTCTGCTGTTACGAAACTTTTCAGGCTGAAAGGTAAGCTGAACATGGCGCCAAAGATGAATACAAACCTCAGAATGGTGATGGGGGAGTACTTTTTTGAAACCTTTCTGATCAGGATCAGATAGGTGGAATAACACAAGGATCCTGCAAGGATCAGGCCATCGCCCAGCAAGGTCGGAGGATGGGTCTCAGTCAATGTTGCCCGGCTTTTGATCAATAGGAAAGCGCCTGATAAACCCAGCAACAACCCAATGACTTTGTTCCCGCCAAAACTTTCTTTCAGAAATATAGCGGCCAAAACGCTTACAATGATGGGTGTTGACATGATCAACAAAGAAGAGTGAATGGGATTGGTGGATGCAATTCCCATGATCGAGAAGGTCTGGTTGAGGGTGACACCCAGCAAGCCTGCAATCATCAGGAGCCAGTAATCTTTTTTCTCTATCTTTTCTTTTTTGCTATTGAAAAGCGACAACAGGGTCAGCAGAATGGCTGTAAAAAATATTCGGGAAAACGAAATTCCCAAAGCCTGTACATGATGGGGCGCAATCTGTTTTACGGCAATTACATTGGTGCCATAGAAAAAATTGGCGGCCACAAGAGCGGCCGCCGTTATAATACTACCAGGCTGTGGATGTTTAGTATTTGAAGACTTTTCCACCTGCCATTACTTCTTGGGTCTTTTCATCGAAGGTTACTTTTTCTCCCGTTCTTGCTGCTGCATTGGACATGATGGTAGCGATAGAGTGGGTGTATCCCGCTTCAACAGGGGCATTGGTTTGCTTTCTGCTCCTGATGCATTCCATCCAATTGCGCACGTGTGCGGATGTAAGGGGATCTCCTCCGGTATTGGCACCAGATTCTACCTTAACCATATTGTCTGTTAGGCTCATTTCAGGTAACAAAACAGGTTTCATGCCCATGGGCTTGGCAAATCTTTCTGTGAGTCCACCTTTGGGTGATACCTTGTTGTTGATGAGGTTGAGCTCACCACCAACGCTGTAATAGACCTCACTGGCATTGTCATCACCATTGTGCATCCTTGACATGAAGACAACCTGGAATCCTTTGGAAAGGTCATCCATCGGGCCATAATCAAACACCGCAGTGGTGGTATCCCAGTTCCTCCTGCCATCTTTCCACTGGTAAACGCCTCCGTTGGCCACCACACTTCTTGGGTGAGAAAGACCAGTAAACCAATGCACGGTGTCAATTTGATGGCTCATCCATTGACCAGGCATGCCTGAAGAATACGGCCAGAATAAACGGTATTCAAGGTATTTGCGTGGGTCGAATTTTTCAAATGGCCTGTTCATTAAATAGCGTTTCCAGTCAAGATCTTCTTCATGGCATTTTGCCACAAGGTCTGGCCTGCGCCACCTGCCGGGTTGGTTTACATTCCAGGTTAATTCAACCATGGTAATGTCTCCGAATTGTCCGGATTTGATGAATTTTTCTGCGGCATGGTAATTGGCGCCAGATCTTCTTTGTGATCCAACCTGGATGATTCTATCAGAGGCCTTTGCTGCTTTGAGGGCAGCACGGTTGTCTTCCATGGTTTCAGCAAAGGGTTTCTCTACATAGATATCCTTGTTGGCCTTCAGTGCTTCAATGGTATGCAAAGCATGCTGAAAGTCTGCGGTTGAGATCATCACAGCATCAATGTCTTTGAGTGCATACAACTCATCATTGTTTTTGCAACCGATGATGTCGTGTTGAAACTTGTTTTTCAGGAATTCCACCCCTTCATTCCTGCGTACTTTCCAAATGTCGGAAACGGCAACAATATCGAAATTAAGTTCCTTGTAATGCTGCATGAATGCCGGGATATGAGACTGCTTGTGTCTGTCGGAAAATCCAACAACACCAACCCTTACACGGTCGTTGGCGCCGATAATATTGCCGTATGATTTGGCTGTCCATCCCATGGAAGCCAGAGCAGTGGCTGCTGTAGCCTGTGCTGTTTGTCTGATGAATGTTCTGCGGTGGGTCATATTAGGGGTTTAAGAGGTTGACTAAAGTTCCTTGATCTTCATGCTTCTAAAACTAACTTTATCGTTGTGATCTTGAAGAAGGATCCTGCCTTTGGGAGCCATTCCAAAATTTTCAATTTTTGCGTACTTGCTTCTTGCCACAAGTGCGTTATAAATAGGAGTTCCTCTTTGGTATTCTACCATCTTGAAACCATTGAGCCAATGTTCAATCGTACCATTGGCATGGGCAATGATTCTTCCGCGGTTCCATTCGCCAATGGAAATCCTGTCTCTTCTGTTGGCCTTGGGGTCAAGACCAGTAGCAGCAGGAATCAGGTCATACAAAGATGCCATGGTCCTGTTTCCTCCTGCGCCCATTTTGGCATCAGGATGTTTTGCATCATCGAGAATTTGGAACTCAGGACCAACTCCTGCTTTCTTGTCTTTGCTGGGAACAATAAAGTATTTGATTCCTGAATTGGCACTGTCAGTCAGTTTGAACTCGAATTGAAAGTCGAAAGCGCCAAATTCCTTTTCAGTAATGATGTCGCCACCATCCATACGCTCTTCGTTGCCTGAATTGCGGATGGACAACTCACCATTTGCGATGTTCCATCCTTGAGATGGGAAGGGCGCCATGTTGGCTGACTGCCATCCAGCGGAGGATTTCCCATCCCACAACAGGGAATATCCTTGCTTTTTTTCTTCATCTGACAGGTTGTTGTTGAGCAGGTTGACAACAAAGATGTTATCAGATGGCGAGGGCTTGATGTTGGTGGTTTTGATCTTGATATTTTTCCAATGGATTTCTTTTCCTTCGTCTTCCTTGTTTTTAATGGCATGGACCTGAAGGGCAATGAAGCCTTTGGGTGTGAGGTCGTCAATAAGGTAGGCGCAAGCCACACCATTGACCCAAGTCCTGATGGTATTGCCAATACACTCAATCTTGTAGTGGTTCCAATCTGTTTTTTTAAATGCTTTTTGGGCAGCTTGATTATAATCCATGGGGTAGAGCCATCCACGCCTGGCTTCATCATAAATGCCACCACTCCAGGCCCTGTCAGAAGGATCCACCTCGGACTGGTAGCCCCTTACCCTGTCTGGAACCTTGTTGTTGGCTCCTTCATTGGAAGTGATGCTCCTGAACTGGATGCCTGAATTCATGTCAGCAAACATTTTCAGGTCAAGTTCCAAAACGAAATCACCATACAATTTTTCTGTAGCCAGGAATGAGTTGGGTTCACCATGGACGGTTGTGCCAACGATTTCTCCATTTTTTACTTCGTATTTGGCCTTTCCATTCAATTGTTTGAAACCGCTGAGGTCCTTGCCATTGAACAGGGATGTCCATTCGCTTTTTTGTTGTGCCATTGCCATTGTACATACAAGGCAAGACAGGATTGTCAATTTAATCTTCATATATGTAATTGTATTTTTTAAACTCCTCCAAACGCCACAAATCCACCATCAACGCCAATATCTGATCCATTCACAAATTTGGATGCGTCGCTCAACAGGTATATCAACGCCCCAATCAACTCATCGGGTTTCCCCATCCTGTTGTCTGGTGTTTTCTTTATCACAAGATTGCCACGTTCAGTGTAGGATCCATCTGGATTGGTCAACAAGGTCCTGTTCTGTTCTGTCAAAAAGAATCCGGGCATGATGGAATTGATACGGATCTTGTCGCCATGTCTTTTTGCTGTTTCAACCGCCATCCATTTGGTAAAGCAATCTACACCGGCCTTTCCAATGCTGTATCCAAGTACTTTTGTAATGACTTGTTTTGCACTTACAGATGAAATGTTGACGATGCTTCCTCCATTTTGCTGGGCCATGGCAGCACCAATGATTTTTGTGGGGATGATGGTTCCCATGAGATTGAGGTCCAATACCTGTCTCAATCCATCAATGTTCATGTCAAATACATCCTGGTCTGGTTGGATGACACCTTGGGGCATGTTTCCGCCAGCGCCATTGACAAGTCCATCTATTCTGCCGAATTTTTCCAGTGTAATATCTCTGACTTTTTCCATGTCCTTTTCATCCAATACATTTCCTTTGATGAAAAGGGCCTTGCCACCATTGGCGTTGATTTCTGCTGCACGCTTGCTTCCTTCTTCCTCATTTCTTCCGACAATCACTGCAGTGCCTCCAAAGGAAATGATGCCTTCGATGAAAGCCTTTCCCAGGATACCGGTACCTCCGGTAACAACAATCACTTTGTCTTGTAACGAAAACAATGTTGAATAACTCATTTTTATGTTTTTAGTCATGCTGTTCAAGATGCCAAGCATCATTTAACAGCGGATGAATAATGTTTTGCTCAATACGATTGCATATCAGTTCATCAATGCAGTGGTTGCTGAATCCATTTGATTATAGCCCACTTCTCAAAATTCCCAACTGCAATCCGCGCAGTTCAGCCAATCCCCTCAATCTTCCGATACAGGAGTAGCCGGGATTGGTGACTTTTTTCAGGTCATCGATCATCTGGTGGCCATGGTCTGGTCTGAAAGAAATCTGGTTGGGTGCATCCTGCTGAATTTTCAACAATTCCTTCATTACAGCATACATGTCTGTATTGCCTCCCAGGTGATCATCTTCAAAGAAATTGCCTTCAGCATCACGCCTTGTATTCCTGAGGTGTATGAAGTGGACGCGGGATCCCAATGATTTAGCCATGGCTGGCAGGTCATTGTTCGGGTTCGCACCAAAAGATCCGGTGCAGAAACAAACGCCGTTGCTTTTGTTGGGAACAGCATTGATGATGAACTCAACATCCTCCAGGTTCTTAACAATCCTGGGTAACCCAAGAATGTCTGTTGGAGGGTCGTCGGGGTGGATGGCCAGTTCAAGGCCCAATTCATCACAGAGCGGAGTGATCTGTTGAAGGAAATAAACCAGGTTGCTGCGGAGTACATCCGCATTGATGTTGTCATAGCGGGAAAGTTTTTCGCGCATGTCTTCAACCGTGATCTTTTTTTCACCGGGGATGCCGAACATCACCACACCTGCAATCTTTTCAAGCTCTTCTTGTGTGTAAGCAGCATGACGTGTTTCGGCTTCCGCAACAACATTGGCAGGGTAGGAGGCTGCAGCATTTTTCCTTTGAAGAATATAAATGTCAAATACCGCCAGGTCTACCCAGTTAAAATAGAGCGCTTTGGATCCATCAGGCATTTCATAATCAAGATTGGTTCTTGTCCAATCGTTGACAGGCATGAAATTATAGGTGATGACCCTTAGCCCGGCCTTGGCCAAGTTGGTAAGGCTTTCCTTGTATTTTTCTATCCAGGATTGGTAGTTGCCGGTCCTGGTCTTGATTTCTTCGTGGATGGTTACACTCTCAACCACATCCCAGGTAAGTCCATAGGATTCAATCAGGGCCTTTCTTTCCATGATTTCTTCATAGCTCCATACTTCACCATGCGGTACGTGGTGCAATGCTGTTACGATACCTACGGCACCTGTTTGCTTGATGTCTTGCAATGAAACGGGGTCATTCGGACCAAACCATCTCCATGTTTGTCTCAGTTCTTTCATGTTCATTGTGTTATGATCTCTACTTTTTCGATATTTTTTTTGAGTATTTCTTTTTTCTTCATCAAAACGCTGCTGTCTGTTTCTTTGATGATGACCCCATTGGCAATGGTCTTCCCATCCTTTCCTACAACCTTCAATTCAATGCCCCTGTTGATGAAATATTGATAGGCAGACTTTTCATAGGTACTCACTGCAGCCGGGATTGTTCCTGTACCATTTTTAGTGGTGATGACAATGACGCCGCCAAAGCCACGGGCACCATAAATAGCTTTTGCCGCTTCATCTTTCAACGCCGTCATGGATGCCACATCCATGGGGTTGATCATTGAAATATCTCCATCATAGATGGCTTTGTCTACAACGAAAATTGCGGGCACCTTGCCTTTCATGTTTCTTGCGTCCCTGATATAAACCTGCTGCTGTGTCTTAAGACTACCTGAAGTCATTGAAATTTCCACACCAGGAATCGTGCGCAGGAGGTCGAAAATATTTCTCACCGCACCACTGCTGATGTCTTGTGTGGTTTGGGCCATTGATCCCAATGCACAAAAAATAGCCAATAAAAATCCAGTTGATTTGATGATCATTTTTTGGTATTGGCGAGTTCTTTTGCTTTTGTAGTGGTATAGTATTTGGCAATCATGTTGGGCACTTCCCAGGCGGGCATGTTGTTGTTTTGCAGGTAATCAAGGTATTTTTTGGTGACTTGTGCAAAATGGGATTCATGTCCGTCGTTGTATTTTTCAGGTACACTGATGGTCCAACCATTGCTGATTTTCACCAATGCAATGCCAGGGAATGTTTGCCTTATTTTTTGGATGCTTGCTTTCAGTTTGTCTTCAAATGCAGCGTCCTTCTGCCTTTGTTCAATATAAAGGGTAGGCTTAAAATTCTCTTCCTTGCCTTGTTTGATGATCAATGATGCCTTTGTTCCGCGCATCAATGAATAATGGGTGTCGCCAGTCCCTTCTGGGGCTTTGTAGTTCCAGACCACAGAAACCTTGGCATGAACGCCGTTGATGTTGTAGGTGAACTCACCATTGCAGTTTACCTGGATGTCGCCTTTTGCATCACTGATGGCATTGAGGTAATCAGGAACAGCCTCTTTGGTAACTACAGTAAAATCAGCCGCAGATACCGGAGTGGTCCAACTCTTCGCATTGAGCATCTTAACGTTCTTCTTGTAGTCAATGATCTGGCCTGGGAAACATTCCCATTGGATCAGGTCTACAAGGTGCGTGGTTACATCAACGATACCCGCGCCCTGTTGTTTATCATCAAAGAACCAGGAAGGCCTTGTCAGCACACTGCCTGATACGTACTTGTAAAAATGATGTACGCTGATCTTTGTGACAGAAGGATCTTCGGGTGTTCCTTTTTCAAGGCTTCCGAAAAGTTCGGGTTCCATGGAGAAGGCCCGCTGCAACTGGGTGGTGATTTCAAAACGTTCGGTCATGATATCATAGAGCTGAACGCCTTTTTTCTTGGCTTCAGTGAATGCCAGTTTCAGCTGCTCAAAGCCTTTGGTGTCAACAGCCATGGGCTTGTCGGCAAATACATGGAATCCATTGCGCACTGACTCCAGGATATAGTTTGTTTTCAGCCGGTTGTTGCCTGCCAGTAAAACTACATTTCCCTTTTTTTCTGCAATCATCTTTGCAAAAAAATCCTTTCCTGTATAGACATTTTCTTTCCAAGCAGTGGGCTCGGCAGTCCTTTTGTTGTAACCGTCAATTCTTTCAAGGTGCAACTTGAGGTCCCTGCCATCTTCGGCATACACATGCACAGCAGGATCCACCTGAGGATACATGGACTTTTGGATCAGTGCTGCATGAAAATGTCCGGGATCAAGCGTTATTAGTTTGATGTTTTGTGCCTTCATCATCAATGGGCAAGCCAGGAGTAAAAAAGAGAGATAGTTGAGTTTCATATAAAATTAGGATAGTCCTTTTACCAAATAGGGGAATCGATGTTGCCTGTTGAGCAAAGCATTGGCCTCATCATCATTGATGAAGCGCTCGTTCAATGGATCCCATTGCAGCGGCCTAGGCAGGCGCATGGCAATATGGTGGATCAAACAGGTAGAGCATCCACGATGGCCAACCTCGACTGGGGTGATGGGTTGTTTTCTGGTGGTAATGCAATCCAGCCAGTTTCCATGGTGTTCATCACTGCGGTAAAGATTGATTTCATTGGCGCCAATCACCGATTCGATGATTTTGGGGTTGCTGGCAGAAAGTGCTTTTTGGTTAGGCACTGCAGGTTCGTTAGCGCTGGCCTTGTAATTGCCACGGGTAACAAAGATCCAGCCCTCTGATCCAACAAATTTCACGCCATTGGGCAATTCCGTGCTGATGGTCATTTTAACACCATTGGCGTATTTGCCATAGGTGGTGAAGGATCCGTGCACATTCCAAAGGCCTGATTTGGGGAAATCTGCCTTGCCCCAAACCTCAACGGGGCCTGTGTATTCTGTGTCCATTCCCCAATGGGCAATGTCTACATGGTGGGTTCCCCAACCGGTGATCATGCCTGCTCCAAACTGCTCACATCGTAGCCAACCTGGTCTGCTGTAGTCATTTTGAGGGTGCACACGTTTTTCTGTATAATAACTATACGGTGTTGAACCCAGCCATGCGTCATAATTCAATGTTTTTGGGATAGGCATTTCTGGTTCTACCTCTCCTCCAGGATCGCTGGGCAATCCAATGTATACTTCTTTGAGCGCACCAATGCGTCCGTTCCTAACCAGTTCTGCAGCATACCGGAATTGTGGGGATGATCTTTGCTGACTGCCAATCTGAAGAATTTTTCCGTTCCTGTGTACGGCATTGCTCAAGGCCCTTCCCTCTGCAATCGTCAGGGATGCAGGTTTTTGCAGGTATACATCTTTTCCTGCCTCTACTGCATGAATTCCCAAAAAGGCATGGGAATGATCAGGTGTACTGATCAAGACCGCATCAATATCCTTATTGAGCAGCATTTCCTGGTGATCTCCATACATGGTAACACCATCATATGCTTTACCTGTTTTCTTGGTATAGTAGTCGTTTACATATTGCTTTCCTTCAGCGAGCCGCTTGGAGTCAACATCGCATACAGCCATGATTCTTGCATGGTCATATTTGAGTGTTTCTGCCATGTCATGGTCTCTGGAAATCCTTCCCACGCCAATGGCACCAATATTGATCTTGTTGCTTGGGGCATCTTTGCCTAAAACATGGGCTGGTACGATGGTAGGGAATCCAAGTGAGGCAATTCCTGTAGCGACGCCAGTCTTTACGGTGGATTTCATGAAATCCCTTCTGTTGAATCCTTTGTTGTCAGTCATTGTTTATTTTTTAATTTCTTCGTCTCTGTTGGTTGCATAGGCTTTTGTATAATCAATTCCTTTGTGTAAAGAGATGATGTATTTCAGCCCCTGCAACAGGTGGTTTTTGTAAACGGGATCAGCATAGGTTTCCTTGCTGTGTCCCAGGGTGCTAACCCATACATGACCACCCTGGAAATCATTGTACCATACGGCAGGGTAATACTCGGCATAGGTTCCTGCGTTTTTGGCAATCATTTCTTTTTGTGATTGGTCAAGCGTTGTGAACTGGTGAGACATCAGCACATTGGTGACGGGATATAGCTCTTTCCCGAAATAGAGTTCGTCTTCTCTTTCCCAGATCAATGGAACACCAGCAACTGAAGGGTGGTTGGGGTCAGTTTTCCGTACAGTGAATTTCTGGAATTTTGCGTGCCAGGAAAAAGTACATCCAATCATCATTTTGAACCATTTCCAGTTGCGTTCAGTGCCTGTTACTGAATGCAATCCAACGAAACCACCACCTCCTTCCATGTAGCGCCTGAAGGCAAGGCGTTGTGCATCTGTATCAAATACATCGTTGTTGGTGCTGGGGAAAACAAGGAGGGTAAATTGTTTCAGGTTTTCTTCGGTAAAATTCGAGGGGTCATCGCTTACCGTAATTTTCCAGTTCTCTTCCTTGGCAATTCCTTTCAGGGCTTCTACAGCCGAGGGGATGTTGTCATGGATGAAACCTTTTCCATTTTTGGTATACACCAGCATGGAAACGTTTTTGTTGTTTTTTTTGCTTTGGGCTTCCAGATTAAATGTTGAAAACACGACTAGCAGTGGTAGTAAAATAAGATACTTCATGTGGCGTTGTTTCGTTGATCGTTTAATAGACGGTAATTTACATAAAAATCACACGCGTGCTAACATGGCTTTTACGAAAACGTTATAGGAAAAAACAGGTTTTTGGCCCTGCTATCCTTTTATTTTAAGTAACTTGACAAAGATTGACCAGGCCTAGGGTTTTAAAATTCAGGTCATTGCATCCCAAAACTGAAAATACTTTTTTATGAGCATGAATCAGCGCAGAAAATTCCTCAAACAATCCACTGGTGCAGCATTGGCCTTTTCTATTGTACCAAGGTTTGTGATAGGGGGTCCGGGCTTTACTGCACCCAGTGACATGATCAATCTTGGGTTTATCGGCACAGGTAAACAGTCCCGTAGTCTGCAAAATAGTTTTAAGGAAAAGGCCAACATCATTGCTGGCGCAGATGTTGATGCACTCAAACTCAACTATTTTCATTCCCTTTTGGAAAAATATTATGCCAATGCCAGAAAAGATGGCAAAGGCCGTGATTATAAAGGATTCACTGCCTATGAAGACTACAAAGAGATCCTGGGCCGAAAAGATATTGACGCAGTGGTGATTTCAACCCCCGACCATTGGCATGCTGTTCAGGCCATTGAAGCGTCAAATGCAGGGAAGCATGTTTACTGCGAAAAACCCCTTGCGCACAGCGTTGAAGAGGGCAGAGCCATGGTTGATGCGGCAAGAAAAAACAAGATTGTTTTTCAGACCGGTAGCATGCAGCGTTCATGGAGAAATTTCAGGCATGCAGCTGAATTGGTCAGAAACGGATATTTGGGAAAAATAACTGAGGTATTGGTGTCTGTAGGCGACCCGCCCATGAAGTGTGATCTTCCGGCAAAGCCTCTGAGAGCCGGCCTGAATTGGGATCAGTGGATTGGGCCTGCCCAGTACCGTGAATTCAGTCCTGTGCTTGCTCCGCCAGTTGAAGAGGATATTTTTCCCAATTGGAGAAATTATAAGGAATACGGAGGTGGGATGGTTTCAGACTGGGGTGCTCACATGTTCGACATCGCCCAATGGGCTTTGGGAATGGATGAAAGCGGCCCTGTTAAGTTTATTCCATCGGAAGGAGCTGCCAAGAGAGGGCTACAAATGATCTATGAAAATGGAATTGTGATGAAGCATATGGATTTTGGCAGGAGCAATACCGTACGTTTCATCGGTGAAAAAGGACGTTTGGATGTAAGCCGGTCCATCCTCGACAGCGACCCTGCCAACATTGTTTCTGCTACTATTCAGCCCAATGAAACCAGGCTGTATGAGTCTAACGATCATTATCTGGATTGGCTTGAATGCATTAAAACTGGAAAAAAGCCGGTTTGTGATGTGGAAATTGGACATAGAACAAGTTCAGTGTGTAACGTGGCCAATATTGCCTATGCATTGCGCCGCACCCTTGAATGGAATCCTTCTAAAGAGAAATTCAAGAACGATAAAGAGGCCGATGCCCTCTTGAAGCCAAACTTCAGGGAAGGATGGAAATTGGGTTAAGATGAATGGAATAAGCATGATCCAGCTTGCAAAAGAGCTGGGATTGTCGGTGTCAACCGTTTCTAAAGCACTTGGCGACAGCCATGAAATCAGTGCGTCTACCAAAAAACGGGTGCTTGAACTGGCAAAGAAATACAAGTACAAGCCCAACCCTTTTGCCAGCAATCTTCGTAAGAAGAAGGGGAAACAAATCGCCGTCATCATCCCTGATATTGTCAATAATTTCTTTGCCTTGGCAGTTGATGGCATCGAAAGTGTCACCATGTCCAAGCATTACGACACGTTCATTTATCTTACCCATGAGAACCTTGAAAGGGAAAAAGCGGTATTGGAACACCTTGAGTCTGGGCTCATCTCTGGTTTGATCATCTCTGTTTCTACTGGAAGGGAAGGGTACGCTCATTTTCAGGAATTTTATGAAGCGACCAAGCTGCCCCTGGTTTTTTTTGATAGGGTACCCGATCTTTTACAGTTCCCGAAAGTTATTACCAACAACTATGAAAGTTCCTTTGATGCTACTGTTAGGCTCATCAAGGCGGGTAGTAAAAGGCCCGTACTGATTACCACCACTGAGCCAATGTTTACATCAATGGAAAGAAGAAGGGGCTATCAGGATGCCCTGGAAAAGCATGCGATTGTTTTGACTGATGAAATGATCATTCATTGTACTGATGACATGGACTCGAATTATACGATCCTCCGGAAAATATTTTCTCAAAAAAAACGGCCTGATGGCATTTTTGCCTCTATCGAAAAATATGCGATTACCAGTTATCAGGTTTGCAAGGATCTGAAGCTGTCTATACCCAAGGATGTCAAGGTGATTGGAATGACCAACCTCCGCACTGCAGCCTTGTTGAATCCATCTCTTTCAACCCTTTCTCAGCCGGCATTTGACATGGGCAAAGAAGCGGCGGGACTGCTGATCAAGATGATTGAGAAGAAATCCTATGCAGCCGCCAATGATATCATCGTACTTCCCAATGAGCTGACCATCAGGGATTCTATTTAAGTTACACCTGCTCTACAAAGTGGGATTCAATTTTTATCCTTACGACATCACAAGTTGCTCAAGGTGCGAAAAGCATTGCGTAAATAAATTCCTCCTCCCTGAGTTGAATGTAAAAATCCATTGCGAAATTTAGATACTAAACCTAACATATGTCATCATCCACCAATGGCTTTATTCATGAGAATTTCTTGTTGCAATCCTCTCTTGCTGAAAAACTCTACCATGATGTTGCTGCAAAACAGCCCATCATTGATTATCATTCTCATCTTTCACCATTTGAAATTGCGACCAACAGGAAATATGAGAACATTACAAGGATTTGGTTGAGCGAAGACCATTACAAATGGCGTGCCATGCGTGGGGCGGGTGTCAATGAACGTTTCATCACGGGTGATGCAACGGATGAGGAGAAATTTCATGCTTGGGCTGAAACTGTCCCCCAGACGGTGAGGAATCCATTGTTTCACTGGACATACCTTGAATTGAAGAATTCTTTTGGGGTAACCGAATACCTTAATCCTGCTTCTGCCTCCCGGATTTACAAGCAGTGCAATGAATTGCTTTCTGGAGAAGAACATACTGCCAGAAAATTTCTTGAGCAATACAATGTGGTTTACCTCTGTTCAACCGATGACCCATGTGATGATCTTCAATATCACCATGCCATCAGGGCTGATAAGGATTTTAGTGTTGGCGTAGCTCCTTCTTTCAGGCCTGACAAGGCTTTTGCGATTCATGACACAGAAAATTTTCTAGCCTATATCAGCAGGCTTTCTGCTATATCAGGAATTTCCATTATTGACATCGATTCCCTATTGTCTGCATTGGAATCACGCATTGATTTTTTTGCCTCGGCTGGTTGCAAGGTGGCTGACCATGGGCTTTCTCAGCTTCCCAAAAACAATGCATTTACTGTTGATCTGGAAATTGAATTGAAGCGATTTTTTGCAACACGAGGAGAAACGGATTTTTCAGATCCGGACGCATTTGTTTTTTATCTGCTTACATCGCTCTGTAAAATTTACAATGCCCGTGGATGGGTGCAACAGTTCCACCTAGGAGCCATCAGGAACAACAATACCAGGCTCAAGCTGAAATTGGGTGCTGATGCAGGTTTTGACTCCATCGGAGATTATGCCCAGGCAGAGCGGCTTTCTGCCTTATTGAATGCACTTGATGCAGAAGATAAACTTTCCAAGACAATCATCTACAACCTCAATCCTGCAGATAATGCATTGTTCGCTACCATGTGTGGGAATTTTAACGATGGTTCAACCAAAGGTAAAGTGCAATACGGCCCTGCCTGGTGGTTTCTTGATCAGAAGAATGGGATGGAGCAACACCTGGATATTCTCTCTGATGTTTGCCTGCTCTCGACCTTCGTAGGCATGATCACTGACAGCAGAAGCTTGCTGTCTTTTTCGCGACATGAATATTTCCGGAGAATCCTTTGCAACATGATGGCCAATGACATGATCAACGGAATCATTCCCAATGATGAACAATGGATGGGAGATCTGCTGAAGAAGATCTGCTATGAAAATGCGAAGGAGTATTTCAATATTTGATCAACCCCTCAAATGAAATGCCTTTGGTTGGGTGAATGCCCTGATGCCTGCGTGGGAGAGGGTTGCGCCAAAACCTGAATGGTTTCTTCCACTCCAGGGGAGCGCTGCACTGACCCTGTCGCAACAGTTCCAGTATCCTGTGCCGGCATCTGTAGCAGCAAGTAATTTTTCAGCCCTTTCCCTGTTCTTGCTGTAAACGGAAGCGGTCAATCCATAGGATGTATCGTTCATCAGTTGCAGTGCTTCTTCATCGTTGTTTACTTTCATGATGCCAATGATGGGCCCGAAAGATTCCTCCTGCATGACCAACATGCTGTGATCAACATTTGTCAATACAGTGGGCTCAAAGAAATACCCATCGCCTTCAATTCTTTTTCCTCCGGTCAGTAAAGTTGCTCCTTTGGCAATGGCGTCAGCAACCTGATGTTCAAGGAATGCAAGCTGTGATTGCCTGCTGATAGCGCCAATATAGACCCCTTCTTCCATTGGATTGCCGATTTTCCATGACGCCACTTCTTTCACAAAAGCGTCTACATACGCTGTATGGACTTTTTCATGCACATAGATCCTTTCCACCGCACAACAACTTTGCCCGTTGTTGTAAAAAGCGCCATCAGCCGTGCCTGCTGCAACACCAGCAATATCTTCTACATCATCGGTTACATATAGTGGATCTTTGCCACCCAGTTCGCACTGGCAGGGCACCATTTTGGGTGCAACTTTTTCATAGATGTATTTTCCGGTCTTGTATGAGCCAGTGAAGAAATATCCATCAAGCGGAAGGTTCAGCAATATCTCACCAGCTGAAGCACCACCGATGGCCACCTGAAAAACATTTGCTGGAACGCCAGCCTCTTTCAATAGCCTTTCGATGTGCAATCCCGTAAGCGTAGCAAATTCTGAGGGCTTGTAAAAAACAGCATTTCCGGCCAGTAATGCAGGCACAAATACATTGGTTCCCACCAGATAGGGGTAGTTCCAAGCTGAAATATTGCACACCACACCAAGGGGCTCATAACGGATCAGCTCCGTCATTCCTGCTGCGGCATTCATGATTTCATCCGCAAGGTATTTCTCAGCATTTTGGGTCAGCCAGGTAATCCTTGAAATGGATCCGTTGATTTCATTTCTTGACTGTTGCAATGGCTTGCCCACTTCGTCTGTCAATGTTTTTGCCAATGGCTCAATGTTCTCAGCCAACAGCTTGCTGTATGTTTGTAAGATATCAATCCTGTTTTGCAATGGAATTGCCGCCCATGCTTTTTGTCCCTCCTTTAAGGTATTGTACTTGCTGTCGAGACTTTGCTGGTCATCTTGTTCTACTGCAGCAATGACTGCTCCAGTTGCCGGATTAACAATGTTCATTTTCATTGTAGCGCTGGGTTATGGCATTGAGGAATGCCTTTTTTATGTTGATGGAAAGTGGGTTGTTTTCTTTGTTGTCCATTCGCTCTGGATGCCATTGCACACAGAGCATAAAACCATTGTTGGAAGCATCGCTGTATTCAATGGCCTCAATGATTTGGTCATCCGAAAATGCAACTGCCTTGAGGGAAGAGGGAAGTGATAAAGGGTCAATGCACTGATGATGGGCACTGTTCACCTCTCCTGAATTCACCCCAGTAATGGTATGAAGCAAAGAGGATGAAGCAATTTGGATGGCATGCTTTTTATCTACCTCCAGTTTACGGTGCACTAGGTTTTTTTTCTCTCCCAGGTCCTGCATCAGCCGACCACCTTCCAGGACATTGACAAGTTGTTGCCCTCTGCAAATACCGAGGATAGGGAGTTTCAGCTGTTTTGCATGGCTGTAGATCTTCGATTCAAATTGATCGCGCTCCGGTTGAAATGTGCCGGGCATGTTTGGATACTGTTCAACTCCATCATACAATGAAGGATGAACATCAACCCCTCCCGTGAGAACAAAACCAACGCAGTCAAACATCTCTTCTATATTGTTTTCCTCAAACGAAAGGGTTACCAGTTCAAAGGAATCGCCCAGGTCATTTTCATCAAACCATTGCAGGTAGTTGGTGAAATTGGTAGCAGTAAAACTAATCCCAATCTTTTTTTTCATGCTACAGGGCTTTGCTGTAGAGGTTCCTGAAATCTTCCCTGCTGACAGGTTTGGGGTTGTTGGGATGTGCAAAATCTGCGAGGGCAAGATCTGCCAGTGTATCCAGGTGTTCTTCTTTAACGCCTATTGACCGCAGTTGCGATGGTATGCCAATCTTGCTGTTGAGTTCCTGCAAGTAGGCAACCACGCCCTGTCCAGTTTCGTTGTTGAGTTCTAGGGTTCTGGCTATTTTCCTGAATTTCTCTTCAGAGCCTTCAATGTTGAATTCCATTCCGTAAGGCAGATTGATGGCGTTTGCAAGCCCATGGTGTGTGTCCAGCAAAGATGAAAGGGGATGTGCAAGGGAATGTACCACGCCAAGACCTTTTTGAAATGCTACAGCACCCATGAGTGATGCAATCAGCATGTTGCTGCGGGATGCAAGATCTGGTTTGTTGACAGCCCTTTCAATGGATTGGCTGATCAATGATATGCCCTCCAGCGCAATGCCTTCACAAAGTGGATGGGGCATTTTTGCGATATAAGCTTCCATGTTGTGCGTGAGCGCATCCATGCCCGTTGCAGCGGTTACTGCTGGGGGAAGCTCCATGGTCAGCATGGGGTCTGCAAAAATGATTTTTGCAAGCAATTTGGGCGAGAACAATATTTTTTTCTGATGGGTTTCATCGTCTGCAATGATGGCAGATCTGCCCACTTCACTGCCTGTTCCTGCAGTGGTAGGAATGGTGATGAAATGGGGTACATCGTTGGTTACATAGACATCTCCACCAATCAGGTCGTCATACACAAAAAGGTCTTCGCGGTGATTGATCCTCAATGCAATCGCCCTGGCTACATCGATCGCAGCACCGCCGCCTATGCCAATGATGCAATTACTTTTTGATTGATCGTAGGCATCTGCACCTTTGTAAACATCTGATTTTACAGGGTTTTTATGGATGTCAGCAAAAACATCAACAGCGATATTTTTTTGTTTGATGTCTGTGATGATTTTCTTGAAAAAATCCAGTGATGCTACTACAGGATCTGTAACAATCAAGGGTGATTTAAGGTTATTCTTGACAAGATACTCAGGTAGTTCTTCCACTGCCCCTGCTCCGAACCTGATGGTTGTCGGAAAATTATATTGGTATATTTTATCAAACATGTTTATGCTTTAAATGATTTCAAAATAGCGTTTGTATTCCCAGTCGGTGACTGCTTTCAGGTGTTGACGCCACTCCCAGTCGCGGCTTTGTACAAAATGATCAACAAAAGCCTTTCCGAAAAGTTCTTCTGCAATGGGGGATGTTTTCATTTGATTGGTGGCATCAATCAGGGTATGGGGCAAGGTTCCATTGGAATAATCGCGGTACCCGTTGCCCACTGTTGCCGGTTGCTTCAATTTCATTTTTTTCCTGATGCCATACAAGCCTGCAGCAAGACAAGCTGCCATGGCCAGGTAAGGGTTTACATCTGAACCAATCACCCGCGTTTCTATCCTGCAGGCATTGTTGCTGCCATTCAAGATGCGCAATGCAGTCGTCCGGTTATCAATTCCCCAGGTCAGTGTTGTTGGGGCCCAGGCCCCCTCCACCAGTCTTTTGTAACTGTTGATGGTAGGTGCAAACATCGGGAGTATGTAGGGCAAGCAATGAAGTTGCCCAGCAATATAGCTTTTCGCAGTATCGCTCAAACTGTCTTTGTCTTTGCCATCAAAAAACATATTCTTCTTGGCTGCTTTATCCCAAAGACTCTGGTGCACATGTCCTCCGCAGCCAGGAAGGTTTTCATTTATCTTTGCCATGAACGTTGCCATGATACCATGTTTGTAGGCGATCTCTTTCACGGCAGTCTTGAACAAGACTGCACGGTCTCCAGCTTCCAGTATTCCGGAGTGGGCTATGGCCGCTTCGTAGGTTCCAGGTCCGGTTTCGGTATGCAATCCTTCAATGGGTATATCAAACTTTGTAAGCAGGTCAAAAAGGTCAGTGAAAAAAGGATTGTTGAGGGTAGACCTTAACACCGAATACCCAAACATTCCCGGGGTCAATGGGGTTAAATCCCTGAATCCTTTTTCGTTGGCGGATCTTGGGGTTTCCTCAAAATTGAACCATTCAAATTCCTGGGCAAACATGGGTGTGAAACCTATTTCTGTCGATTGATTCAAAACCTGTTTGAGCAACTGCCTTGGGCAAACAGGGGATGGGCCTCCTTTGTTGTCGTTGAGTTCTCCAAGAAAAAAAGGAAGATCGTTTTCCCAGGGAGTTTTTCTGAAACTGTTGAGGTCTATCGAGGCCGGGCTATCTGGGTATCCGGTATGCCAACCAGTGATGGTCGATTTGTCATATAAGACATCTGCGGCATCCCATCCCATGATTACATCACAGAAGCTGGTGCCTTTTTCAATGCCTGACAAAAACTTAGCACTTGAAATGTATTTCCCCCTCAAAATCCCATCCATGTCTGCATAGGCGATCTTCACTTTCCCGGAGGGATGTTTTTTCACATAACTGATGATGTCCTTCTGATTCATGAGCTTGAATTAGGGTCAAAAATTAAGTATTATTTCAGGGAAGCAGGACTAAAAATTTTAAAAACGGCAAAGCTTCCCAGCAAAAGCAAAAAATAGATACCACCAAGCAGTTGATTGTACACCAACATGGCTACAAGCGACCCAAGGGCTATGGTCAATGCTATGATTGGAAATGCGGGGTAGAACGGTACACGGAAAGGCCTTTGCAAGTCAGGTTCTTTTTTTCGCAGTACAACAACAGTGATCATCGAGATGATATATAGTGTAATGGCTCCAAACACAGATATGGTGATGATTTCAGCTGTTCTGCCGGTGAGCAATGCGCCAATGCCAATCAACATGTTCAGGATAAGGGCGTTGGCAGGTGTCTTGAACTTTGGATGAACCTTGCCGAGTATTGATGGAGCATAATTGACCCTGCCAAATTCAAAGCTTGCTCTTCCTGCGGCGAGGATGAGTCCATGAAATGAGGCCACAAGACCAAATAATCCGATGGCAATCAACAGGTGATAAAGGGCATTGGATTCTCCAACTACTTTCCCCAATGCCAAGGGCAGGGGCGAGTCAGAGGCAGTTCCATCTGCCTTGTATACAATCGCTTCCCATCCGGCCACACCAGCGGAACTGACGAAGGTGAGGATGCAAAGCAATACAAGCGTGGCAATAGCGGATCCAAAGCCAATGAGGATGGTCTTCTGGGGCTTGATGGTTTCCTCTGCTACATTGGCAACACCTTCAATGCCAAGAAAAAACCAGATGGCAAAGGGAATGGCAGCGAACATACCAGACCAGCCATTGGGAAGTGCATTCTGTTTTAAGTTGGCAATTTCTATATGGGGTAATGTGATGCCTGCAAAAAGCAACAATTCGCCCACTGCAAAAACAGTGATGAACAGTTCAAACATGGCTGCCGCCTTTACACCATAAATATTCAATCCTGTAAACAGGAGATAACTGAAAATGGCAATATAAATGATGGGTATCTGCGGAAAGAAGAGATTGAAATATGCGCCTATGGCAAAAGCAATCGCCGGAGGCGCAAAAATGAATTCGATGTTTTGTGCCATTCCGGCAATGAATCCCCAGTTGGGACCCAGTGCCCGTTTGGCATAATCAAATGCGCCTCCTGCTTTGGGAATGGCCGAAGCCAGTTCACAATAACTGAACGTAAAGGTCACATACATGATGATGATGAAAAAAGTGGCGACAGCCAATCCAAGTGTTCCGCCTTTTTCCAGTCCGAGGTTCCATCCAAAATACATCCCAGAAATCACATAGCCCACTCCAAGTCCCCAAAGCATCAGTGGGGTCAAGGTTCTTTTGAGTTCGCCTGTATTCATTGGTTTGCTGTTGATTATGCTGGGTTAAATATACTGAGATCAACGCTTTGGATAGGCTTTATTTCCTTTGGTATAAAACCAGATCACTTTGTTCATCTCATCATCCCTTCCACCATCTACTTCCTTGAAGAGTTCATTTTGGGAAAGTTCGGCCAATTTTCTCTCTTTTCCGCGCAAAGCATTCAAGGGCTTGTTCATTTTGTCCAGTGGGACATTGTTTGGACGGGCAGTATAACTGGACTTGTTGGGTATGGATTGAAAACAATCAGTCATCAATCTTGAAGTCGCATCCATGATGTTCATCGGAGGAATGCCAAGGATCTGTTCAATGGTCCGGAGCATGGATACCTGGTTGTAATGGGTGGACACAAGTTTTCCGCTGCTGTATGGACTTGCTACCAGGCCAACTGTTCTGTAGGCTGAAATATGGTCCCATCCTCCCTGAGAATCATCCTGGGTGATGAACACTACTGTTGAATCCCAGTTCTTGCTCTTGCTGATCATTTCCATGATTCTGCCAACGGCAAGGTCATTGTCTGCCACCATTGCATCAGGCGTAGGGAAATTGGGTGATGTTCCTGCACTGTGGTCATTGGGCAGGGAAAGCACCATCAGATTGGGAAGGCTATCTCCAGCCTCATATTTTTTCCAGTCTTCAATGAAAAGGTCGGCACGTTGTTGGTCGCTGAAAACATAGTTGTCGCAATCCGGCATTGTCGGGTGAATGATTGGATTGAGCCTTCCAATGGTTGTCTTGTTGAACCAATTTGGCTTTTTACCAGATGTATAATCCTTGTAAAGATCAATCCATTTTAGTTGTCTGTCATATTCAGTTTCACAGGCTTCTCCATAGACCCTTACTGTTTTGCCATGGTCCAATGCATGGTTCCAGATGAAACCCGATTTATTGTAAACAAGTGCATCCTCCTGCCGGTGGGGATAGCTCCTGAACCAGGCTCGCACATTTTTTTCAACATAATCAGAAACAATTCCTGCATCGGTCCATTGGTGGCCTTCCGCAGATGATTTTCCAGAGGCATTGAAGTCATCCATCCATCCAAATTGCCTGGCCAATGCATGCATATTTGGGGTGATTTTTTCACCAAAGACGCAAAGACTGCTGTCGCCCCTTCCTGCTTTCATGTCTCCATACACCTGGTCATAGGTTTTGTTTTCTTTGATGATGTACACCACATGTTTAAATACCGAAGGCTCTCCAATCCTCTCTGGAACAGGCCTGGGCAGGGCATCTGCGCGGGGTGCCAAAGAAAGAATGTCCAATCTGTTGGTGAGGTTGAGTTGCGATACTTCAAGTGAATAAGTTTCAAGCATGGGCTTGTCTGGGACAGGAATAATGCTGACGGAAGCGAGTTCCTGATGAATGGACCTTGCTTTTTTCTTGCTGTCCACAACATTGGCACCATCAGATTCCAGGTTGGCCACCACCAAGGTATTGTTGATTATTTTAAGTCCGGCAGGATAGGCTTCTGTTGGGATATAACCCAACACCTGAGATTTCCCCTTTCCATTTGAAGAAGCATTTTTTCCCAGCTGTACAACTGCCACTGCATTGTCCAATCCATTGGAAACATAAAGTAGGGAATTTTCTTCATTCAGTTCCAGGCCATTGGGTGTACTTCCCCCAAACGATTGCTTGCCTCTCATCAGTCCGACATCAATCGTATCAACAAATTTGTTTGTCATTGCATTGATAACCGCAATATTATCGCTCGAACCATTGGCCACATAAACATATTTTCCATCCATCGATGCCTTCACTGCATTGGGGTGAAGGCCCACTGGTATTTCAGCCATTGTTTTTCCTTCTGTGGTGTTGATGACGGTTACTGAACCACCAGCGGTTGCCCCTGTGATGGGGTCTGTATAAGCCAGTCCCCAAGGCACACCAGCCCTTTCTCTTGAAGGGTCTGTGGCTTTTTCTCCAGCCCAATTGCTCACAAAAACCTTGTTGTTGGCAACGCAAATGCCATAAGGCGCTACACCTGTGGCTGCTGTCCAGATTGTCTTTCTGCTGCTCCAATCAATTTTCTGAATGGTATTGTTTCCATTCAACACGACATACAGATACAGTCCATCTTTTTCCCTTGAAACGGCTATTTCATTGGGGATGGCATTGCTGGCAGGTGAAACATTCTCAAATGGAATATCATCAATATATTTCAGCCCATTGTTCCATTCGGCAATCATAATGGAAGATCTGCCATTGCTTTTGTCTGCGGCACCCCATACAATCCAGGTTTTCCCGTTTTCAACAAAGGTTTTGATGCCTGAATATGTGCTCATGAAATTGCTAAACTTAGGAATATCACTGAACCGCCATTGGTAAAGTAATTTTTTTGAGTTGATATTGATGGCCGTAATGCCATACCGGTCTTCAATAATTGCGTGGCCGTTTTCATCTAATGAAGCCACATCCAATGCATGGTTTTCCAACGCTGGGTTCCCAAAACGAATGACTTCTCCGGCAGAACGAATGATCCTGTTATAGGGAAGCAGGCGGAGTGAAGAATTTCTTTTGGTGAGGTAATCAGAGAGTTCGTTGATCTTGTCAGTATTGATGAAATCGATCTGAAGTTTGATCATTTCTTCCCAGGCTTCTGGGAAGTCCGGGCTGGCCCAGAGCCGGATGGGCTTTTGAAGGTCATGCGCTTTTTTTACCGCAGCAATAATTTTTTCGCGGTCTGTAGCGTTGATGGGCCAGGGATTTTTCCAGCTGACAAATTTGCCATAACTATCACTCAGCAAGGCAATTTTTTTCAGTTGCTGTTCAGTGTATTCCTTGTCGAGCCGTCCATCAAACCAAATGAAGGAAGGGTAGTCAGCATAATTGTTTTCATCAGGCCTGTTACCCGAGATGACAATTTTGATCAAAGGATTTTTGGTGATGAAGGGATATTTTTTGAGCAGCTCTACCAACCGATCAAGGGTTGGAACTGCTTCTGTTTTGATATCAATCAGCAGCTGGAGCTTCCTTTTTTTGTCATTGTATTGTGATAGTGGATTCAGGTATAGGTTCTCCAGCGTACTTGAAGGCTTAAGGTCTTTGTTGTCATGGCCTACCAGGAGCTTTCCCTCAACAAGATGAACATCTGCTTCAACAGACCCAAATTTCTCATTGTAGGCCTCATGGAATGGATTTTTTTGTTCATAATCATTGTGAGAATGGGCATTGGCCTGGGAGTAACCATTTACCTGGCCCTTTACAGTCATGGTAGCGATAGCAAACAAGAAAAAGATGATCAGTCTCATGGTAGTCAAAATTGAATACCAATACTAACCATCTTTTTCCAAGCTGTCAAAAAGGGAGTATTAATTTTGTGTTTCTGCTTTAGAAAATGATTCCACTTCATCCATTTCTTCATCCTCAACCCTTACCGTCAGGTACTTTTTCATTCCTTCCATTTTGACCACCCAAATGTTGCGATCATTAACTTTGACGTTGATGGCCCTGGTGATTTTATAATTGTCATACGCCCCAGTCACCATATCCTTTATTTTGCCAGGAAGGTTGTGTTCGTAACCGTAGCTGATATCGTATTTCATGACACCATTTTTCCTGTAGAGGGTGTTGTGGTTCATGTCTTTGATGATGAATTTGGCCAGGTATTCCTTGTCATATGTATACCAACTCAAGTCTTCAGCATCCGGGAAAGCTTTTTTAAATGCCTTGTTTACATTGGGTGCTACCAATGCAATGGAAGTGACAGTTACTTCAGGAAGGGATACCACTTTTTCTTGTGCTGTGGGCCTGCCTATAAAGAACAAGAACGCAAGTGCTGGGAGGATCATGTGTTTGGTCATAAAAATATTTTTCAGATTCATAAAATGGGCAGTTGCCCGATTGCATGCAAGGTAAATTTGCTGATTCCGCTTTTCAATGACAAACATCAAGCAATCAGATGATATTTACAGACCTCCGTGAAAAACTGTTTGTGAAAAAGAAAAAGGGCCTGTCTTTAATGACAGGCCCTTTTAACGATAACTTTTCAGTAATGGTTATTGAATTAGGGTGACGGCATTGAGTTCTGTTTTCTTGCCTTTTTCCATGATTACACTGTTCAATTTTTGGGTTACATAGCCTGAGGCTTCAAATGTTACAGTGTAGTTGTTTCCCTCTTTTAATCCCCTAACTTTAAATCCACCATCTTTATCAGCATAAGCAAATATTGTATTGCCCATTCCGTCATCAATCTTTACAAAAGCATTTACATCTTCAGGAAACACTTGTCCTGTCAATTCACCAAATGCTTTTATGCTGAAAGGACGAACGATTGGATCCAGGGTATAGATTCCGTTGTCAAGTTTGATTGAATTGGTTGCATCAAAGTAGAGGTGAAATTTTTGTTGATTCAATGCCAGTTCTTCATCGATATCATCTTGGTGTAACCTGATGTAGATCACTTTCTCAACATCATTTTCAAGTCTGAGGGGGTGCGTTTCGCCAGCATTGTCAATGACGTAGTTGTTTGTTCCCAGGGTGATCCTGATTTTCCTGACCTGGTACATGGCGGTGGCATCGCCAATAAGAGACTCAATGCCATTTTTGAGGGAAGCCATGTCTATGAGCTTAGGGGATTGGCCAACTGATTTCCATTGGCCATAATCATCAACTGTTTTCAGATGATCATCCATGTTGTCATCTGCATCTGCAAAATTATCATTGTCATCATTTGAACCGTTAAGGTCTTCCTTGATCTCTACTTTTTGAACATCAAGCATGACGGATTGAAAGTTGGCTCCACTGCTACTGATGATTACTTCTACATCCTTGATTGCTCTGGAGGCGACTGTTGAATACTTGCCTGAGTTTCTAAAGCTGTCTGTTTTTTTACAAGAAGAAAAAATCAATACAAATGCTGCCAAAATCGAAAGGACGAGTGTGGTTTGGTTTTTCGTTTTCATGGACATTTAGTTTTAGTTTTTAAAAAATATAGAACTCGATTGTTCTTGAGCAACTAAACGCCAGTGTTTTTAGATTATGATTTTAGCTATATGTTTTGTTATGATTTTACGTATTTACACTACTTGATTGTGTAGTATAATCAATGCAGGAAGTGATTTTTTGTAAAAGGCGATCATGAAAACTGCTTTTGAAACAGCATGTTGCCATCAACCCCATAGTGGCTGAAAACAATGGTTGGCTTGTTATTGATCCTATTGGTTTCAACCCTAAGGAAGCCTCCTACAATATTAAGGTACTCATGCTCTGGGTATTTTTCATCTTTCTTCCATCCGCCGGCATGCTCATTGCTGGCTGGTCCGCAGGCAAATTCATGGGTTCCAGTTTTGGCATGTTTGGAAACATATTGCCAGTGCCTGTCTCCACAAATCACGAAAGTGTTTTTATTTCCTGCAATCAGGTTGCGAATCAGATCGCCTTCAAAACTGAAATTCTTGTTAGAATGGTTATCTTTTTTTTGAGGGCGATCGGGCCCAATGATAGGGGTAGGGCTGATCAGAATTTTAAAGCTTGCATCTGATGCAGCATATCCCTGCTTGAACCATTCCATTTGTTCCTTACCCCATATTGTCTTTTCAGGACCGTCGGGCATTTCGTTGGGTTTCCTGAATTCTCTTACGTCGAACAACCAGATCTCAAGGTCTTTGCCCCAGCGAAAACTACGGTAGGGCTTGTTGCTTGAGGGAACTTGCTGGCGAAACAATGCTACCCCTTGTTGGTAGGTGAAGTCCCCCATGAATTTATTGGTAGAAGCAGGATGGCAATCATTCATCCAGGTATCATGGTCGTCCTTCATGAAATAGCAAGGAGTGTTTTTATAAAATTGAACATAACCCGGAAGGCTGTTCATTCTCTGCCAATTCCATCTTGCCAGGGCGAGGTTTTTCGCCTTATGGTCGTGGTACAATACATCACCGGTATGAACCAGAAACTGTGGTTTGAGTTTCTCCATTTCCTTCATGATTTTGAATCCTCCATCATTCGGAGCATCCTGGTCATTGTATTCATGACAGGTGGTGACCATGAAGTTAACAGGAATGGCATCATTTTTTTCTGCTGCTGTGCTGAAACTACCCTCAACCTGATTAGAGGCTTTTTCATTGGTTTTTCCCATTACCCTTATTTCATAGGCATTGTTTGGGGTCAGTCCTTCTAATGCAAACTGGCATGCATAATCTGTTTCCTGGTCTACAGTCTTCCAGGATGTTTTGCTCCAATTGCCAGATCCTTTTATCCTGTAGTGGATGCTGATGAAACCTTTTTTGCCCGGAACGGCACCATCCAATTGTTCCACAGTTGTGCCTTCCGGCATGTTTACTTTTACCTTTCTGTCAGGCCTGTCTTCTTTGTATGTTGATTTGAAATAGGCAATATCATGCCATTCGTTTTTTGTTTCATCCAGGTATAAAAAATCAGGTTGTTTACCAGTGTCGGGTACCCGGATTGAATCACTGGTCAATCTCGCCCAAACAATGGCTGAAGTGGGAGTGATTTCTCCTATTTTTATGCCAGTTGTAAAAAAAGGAAGATCCATGGCAGACAAAAGATCAAATGCCGGAATGGTTGCTATAATCCCTAATGAACTATTGGCGATGAATTTTCTTCTTTTCATGTTTGGTTTATATATCGTACAATTTACTCAAAACACATCAGAATAAGCAAATGAGTTATTGTTGATATTTTTTACATTCGTTCAACAAATATCAACATGACACAAAAACTTTTCATGATCCTGATCGGATGCAAACCCAAAGGTCGTCACACAGAGCAGCATGATATCTTTTTCGGAATTGCTCCTCAAATAAAGGATCTCATACCTGAGATGTTGTCATTCTGGCCTGAGGCAGACGGGGACATGCATGTTGACGGTTGGCGTGAAGTGACACATGTTGATGGTCAGGATATTAAAGTAATTGGTCGGAATGAAGTGGCTCCTGCAGGTCATAAAGCATTGTTTTTCATCAACCTCGGCGGATACAAAAAAGATGAGTTTGAAGAGTTTCATTATAAAATGCTCGTTGCTGCTGCTGAGAAATCATCAGCAATCAAGGCAGCCAAGCAGACTGCTTTTTTCAAGCATACCCATTTTGATGGGGCTAATTCCCATATTGATGATGAATATGGCGTTGATGTAGATGATGTGTATAAAATCGAGGAAGTACTCTCTCCTTCAACATTGTCAAAGTTCCAGATTGTCCTTGCTGATGCTGTAGTTGAAAAGCAGGATAAGCTACATTTGGGTTATTTCAAATTGTCCATTTTGTAATCATTCAATTCCTGTTCAACTAAATCATTCGCTTCTTATTCAAGGATTTTCACCACCCTGGTCATTTTGCCATCAACGTTTACCCCTTCCAGTACAACCTGTAGCCTTTTGCTGATATCATTGTTATAGAACTGCACCTTGAACCTTGGGCTTTTCTTGTTGGTGATAACATACGGATTCCAGTAAAGGGTTGTGCGAATGTCGGTTTCATTGTTTTCTGCAGGGTTCTCATATTGCGGGTTGAAGAATTCCTTAAAACGGGTATAGCCCACCAGCAACGTACTTTGCATGCTCTTGTTTGATTTGGTATTGTCACTCCTGAAGTCGCCACCTTTTTTGGTGTAAATCGCAATGGCTCCACCACTGCCGCCACCCATCGATCCAAAAAAAGGTGGGCGGAATACCTTAACCATTGCGATGTCCTGAACGTTGATGGATTGTATGAAGTCTGCTCCTACCTGCATCTGGTCAAGATAAAGATCGGGCGTTGCACCTCTCCAGCTCATGGTTGTTGAAGCACCTGACCTGTTGATCATGAGGCCGGCCACCCTGCCTTGCAAATAGGAGATGATATCAATGCCACCTAGTGCTGCAGGGTCATTGAGGAAATCAAATACCTGTGCATCACCGCCAGCAAAAAGGCCGCTTGCATACCGTTCGTCTAATGCTTGCGTATTTGATTTTCCTTTGGCTTTGATGACCACTTCCTGTAAGGTTTTGTAAGAGGATCTTTTTTTCCAGTCTTCCTGCATTTGAAGAAAAGCATTCATTTTGGCCAAGGAAACACTGTCGTTCCAAAGATTAAGCATGTTCTCATCCTTCAGCTCAAGCTGTTTTCCGGAAGCCTTTAGCAGCCCGTTGTCAAATTGAACCTGGGTGATTTCATTCAGTTTTTGGTTTTGATTGAAATTGTAAAAGATCCTGGCCGTATCAAAAATGAACATGTTCTCACCCTGGAAAAGTCCTTCTTTTGTAACCGGTTGAAAGATGAAATTCTTACTGCTATCCTTGTTTTGAATGATGAGGTTGAGCATCAGGTCGTTGGCGCTTACATTTTTTAGTCCGTACACCTTGCCTGAAACCCTTATGATGTCTGATTCAACCGGATACTTGATTTCAGGGCCGATGGAGGCCTTTAGTTTTTCCCAATTGAATTTTCTCCATCCATTGGTCAGCATCACCAGGTCAAGATTAGCCGTAACAGAATCAGCGTCACTGGAGAGGTAGTATCCAGGGTTATGGATCTTGCCTTTCAGCTCACTGCTCAACAACAAGTCAGAATAGATGGTATGGTTGACTTGCGTACTTTCCAATGAAGCATCAGTTACTGCCACAGACATATTGGTCACTGTAGTGTCGGTGACATAAATGTCAAAAACGTTTTTCCCTTTTTTGGTGAGGGTGACAAGTTGGGGGATGAGTTTAGCACCAAACTCATGCTCCCTATTGTTGACAAAGACAATCCTTTCTGCAAGGGGCAGCCAGTCGGAACTGAATAAAGAAAACTGTAATATTCCTGTATTCAGCCCCTCAATGGGGATGTTCGCAGAAAGTAATTGCTTGTCTACACTATTGAGATTGACTTTGAAAAGGACAATTTGATTCATGTGAACAAGCAGGTTCAGGCGCTTGAAATTTTCTGGTATGATTGCTGTTCTTTCAACTTTTACGGTCGCAAACTCATTGTTGGTTGTAACAGACAAAGTAATGCCCTCTTTTTTATTGACCGGAATGCCAATGATACCCGTATTGCCAGCAGGGTCGATCCACTTCAGTGAATAGATTTCACCGGCCTTGGGCATCAGCCTGAAACTTCCCATACCATCATGCCTTACTTTGATGGTATCAAGCGTTTTGCCCAATTGGTTTACCAATAATCCCTTTATTTTAACAGGTTTGCCAAATTTGTCGGTTGCCTTGAATGCCACCAGGCTGTTCAACCCTGTGATCAGTTCTCCACCCTCAGGGAAAACATTTACCATGGTAGTGTTTTCTGCTTTTGATGGCTTTACAATCGTTTCATTGTTGTTGATGAGGATGTCTCGCTCAAATCCAAATGCAGGATCATCATTAAGACTCCAGCGCGTGTAAACCTTCATGCGGATGGCGCTGCCTGTATAGTCTGCGGGCAATTCAAAACTTCCTTTGGCTGTGGATTGGAACAGGGGAGCAACATGTTGACGAATCAGCTTACCTGACTGGTCAAACCATTCCATGTAAACGTTCTTACTTAGGTGCGTAAGTCCCTGATCATCAAGGATGTATATTTTGTACCAAATGGTTTCCTCTTTGTTGTAAATCGTTTTGTCAAAATGGACATGGATTTTTTCCTTGGGGGACTCTTCTGCATATACATTGATCATTGAATCAATTGCTTGCCCATAGGATGCTTTTGTAATTAAAGCGGACAAGGCAAATAGAAAAAAGGTCATTAGCCTACACTTCATGGTCTGGTGGTTGTAGACACTAAATTACGGAATGCACGAAATACTTTTGCATAGAGTTTCAATGAATGTCTTTATTGTCTGCTCCTTTTGCTGATGGCCATCACATGGAATCCTCCGTCTGGTCATTTGAATATGTCCACCTGTTGGATAGCTTTGGGAAGTAAATATCATTCATTCATAAAACCTTTAAACTATTCATTATGTCAACCGGAAAAATTGTATTGGGTGTTGTAGCAGGTATCGCAGCAGGAACCCTTCTTGGCGTGTTAATTGCTCCTGATAAAGGTTCTGAAACTCGCAGAAAAATCAGGCAAAAGGGAGATGACTTCGTTGAAGGAGTGAAAGATGGCATGACATCGATGGTTGATGATGTTACTAATAAGTTTGATAAACTCAGGGGTAAGGCCAGGAAATCAATGAATGAGGCACTTGCCAGTACCGATTATGAGCATGCTGACTTATAGGTTCACCATTGTTTTTTGCGCTTGTTTTGCGGGTGCCATTGGTTTTTTGGGCGAAAACAACCACCAGCAGTTCAATTTCATGAGCAAATTATAGAACAAAATCGGCAACATCAGCCCTGCTGCAATGATCAGGGTAAACACCAGCGGTGAAGGTAAATTGTCAAATGCCCTCAACAGGACGGTCCTTGTTGAAGCCATTAAAATGATTTGCATGCAATAGATGTGGATGGAATGATAGCCAATGATTCTCAGGTAGCCCAACAGATTATACCTGCCCAGGAGAAATGAGATGTTGATCGATAATGCACAACCTACAAGCGCAATCACCACAAAGAATAGGGGCATTTTGTGCTCAATGAAATAATTGCTGCCCTGCTGGATATTAATCGCTGCAAAGTTGTATTGCACCAGGCAAAAAATGGGCAACAGGATGAGCAGGAGAACAAACGATGCAAAATATCGGTTGTTCTCTTTTTTTCTGATGGTAGTTGATATGAGGTCTCCAAGTGCAAAAAAGACATAGTATTGGAGGATGTCCATGGCAAAGCCAAGGTAGATTCCTTTTTGCCTGATCAGTGCCAAAGCCGTATACATCAATATACCGATGGGTATTTGCATTTTTGAAGTGAACCGGAATTTAATTTTAAGGAATGCATAGAGCATGCCCACAAAAAAAAGGGTATGCAAATACCAGAACTGTCCAGTTCTCCTTGGATCAAAAATCAACCATATATAATCGAATGATTGATGACTGAAATTTGTATATCCAGAAAAAGCGACTTGTAAACTGATTTGTAGGATTCCCCAAATAAACATGGGGTAAAGTATGTTTTGAAATCTTGAGATGTTGTATGATTTCAACCCTTTTTTCTCCAGGCTTGAGGATAGGAATATACCCGATGTAATAAAAAACAAAGGCATCCGGAATCCAAATAAAAATACATTCATGTAGCCAATCATCGGGAACAGTTCAAAATTCAAGCCTGCATTCATTAACATTTCGTAAGCGTGGCGATAGGTCACCAGTATGATGCTAATCCCTCTGTCGTAGTCTATCCAAGACTGTCGTTTATTGTCGAGGAGTGCTGTGTATGCTGCAGATAGTTTCATTGCCCCCAAACATATCCAACTGTTGATGAGTTTTTATTCATTTTAATCAGTGCAGATGATGACGTTGGTCATTGCCTGGTTCTATATGCTGTCCGGTCATAAGTCTAAAAAGAAATGACCAATATCGATTGTTTGTTATCTTTATTTTGAGATTAAGGTGATGAAATCAGAGCCAGTTTTAGAATACATGCATTATCCCAATAGGTTGACTGCGGTTGAAGGTGGATTGATGCTTTATGTGCCCATTCCGGAAATGGTCAAGCCAACGTATGCGCATCTGCTCAAGCTGGATGCCAATACTCCTTTTCCATTTTGGGCAAAAATTTGGTCATCATCGAAAGCATTGAGTGGATTTCTGACACTTGAGCCGCATTGGATTAAAGGCAAAAATGTACTCGAAATAGGAGCAGGAGTGGGACTTCCATCTTTTGTCGTTGCGCATCTTGCCAGGGAAGTTGTTGTTACGGACCATGCACCCGAAGCGGTGGCGTTGATCAACAAAAATATCACCCATTCGTGTATCAACAACATGAAATCCATGTGTTTGGATTGGAATGATTTTCCTGATACAATCAGCGCCGACACCATACTGTTGAGTGATGTCAATTATGCTCCAGATTCATTTGGTCCGCTGTTGACATTGATCGAAAAATTAATGGGTAAGGGCGCTGTCATCATCATCGCTACTCCAGAAAGAATCATGGCAGCATCATTCGTTGAGGCGCTTCAGCCTTTTATCCAACGAAGTTTTCTTCATTCTGTTGAAGAGATGGGCAACTCAATTGAGATCCGAATGCTGTTATTATGGAAGCAGTGATACTAACAGGGTTTATTCTTTTCCTAGCGTCACCAGCTTGGTTTCCTCTTTTTCTCCGTTTGTTTTGTTCAGGGTTAAAGAGAATGCAATGCTTGACTGCTTTTGAAGCGGTACAGTGAATTCGAAAGGATATTGTTTGTCTTCAAGCTGGAACGTCTTTCCATCCGCATTTTTGTATTGAAGGATTGCAGTTTTGACTTTGTTGTCATCGTCTTCGAGGTATACATAAAGTCGTTTGTCATAATTTCCCAGGTGTAACAGCATGGCTTTGGTGTTACCCTGTGGAAGATGGATATAGTCTGTAGTATTATTCGTTTTTGCCCCCAATAATTGTTGCTGAAATCCGACCTTCATCTCAATACCACTTAATCTGACCGCGGTGATGCCATTCCCGGCAACCAGAACAGATAAATCTTTGGACATTTGAGGAACCTTTGTCCATTTGTTGTTTTGCCAAATATCCATGGATGCTTTGGCGGTCAATCTAGCCAGTGTATCGTTCAGTGAAAATAAGCTCTTGATGTTTTGTTTGGATTGATTGGTAAATGCAATAAACAATGTGTCCGATTTTCTTGCAGTTACATAGTTGAGTTCTATGTTCTCGGTTTGAAGCAAATTTCCGGGCATCCAGAGTTTGACATTGTTGGCAGAATAGAATTTTCCAGTACGTGCACCATACATTTTGCTTTGCAGGTAAGCATAACCTTCTATGTACTCAGCAGGAAAATCAATGGCTCCCTTGCTGCGGATAAATGCATCCGATACCAGGTAGTCCAATAACATGGAAGCCATGGGTAAAATATGGTTGTAATGAAATGAATTTACGCTTTGGTCCAGGTGTTTGTGAAAAGGGAAATCAACATTTTCGTATGCAGTTGTTCTTTCTGTATTGATATGGTAACCTGGAAAGCTTTTGTAGCGTCCGATAACAGCAGCTTTGGCAACATTCAGCAGGAAGCTGTCTTTCGCATAATATCCCAAACGCAGCATCCAGGGCGCAAAATTGGTCATGAAGATTCCCCGATGACCTGTGGAGGTACCAGAGGATTCGGGCGTAAGACCGGTTTCAGAAAGTCGCCACGCCGGCACTTTTTCCTCTGGATAATACATTTGCTTGTGTCCTTTGGCTTTCAGGTACCAGTAATAAGGAGCCTTCCCATCCTTGTTTACGGTAACTAGGCTATCGGGTATGGAGGGAACCATCCAAATGAATTGGGTATAGTTGCGGGCACCTTCAACTGCCGCATCCAGGAAAGATTTTTCTTTTGTTATTTCATACAGTTGCAACAGTTCAATCCATCGGTTGGTATAGGCTGGCCAGAAGAAAAACCCACCTGCAAACGGATCAGTAAAATCATCTTGAGCGGTATTGACCCTTGTTTGTAGGTAAACAGAAGCTTTGGCTACAGCCGTTTTTAAGTAAGCAGAATCGCCTGTTGTTCTGAACAAATGCATTGCGTTGATCCAGCTGTTTCCTTTTTCTTCTACATCCAGGTTCCTGGTTCTCGCATTTGCATATTCCTTTTCCATGAGCTTTAGGAAAAATGGATTTTGCTTTCCGAGTACTGTATAGAGTGCTCCCAATTCTGACATGGGTGCAACGGGTCCCTTCAATCTCCTTGACGGATTCTGAATTTTTTGTGTACTGTCCAGACTGAAAAGAAATTTTTCTCTCGAGAGCATGTATTCTATCTGCGGGTAAGCCCTTTTCTCAAACATGTTTACATCATCCAGCACAATGGCCAGTTCGAGCGGATTCAGGCTGGAGACGTTTTTGACAGCACCGGGAACATCCGTGGCATAAGCATATCCCTTTAAACTGTCAACATACCAGGTATATTCTGACATGGAATAATCTACGATATTATCAAGTGTTTTGTTGAGTGTACTGATGGCATTGCTGCGGTAGTCTTTAAAACCAAACATTTTCCGGGCGATGGTTTCATAAGTACGGTTGATGTTCTGGGGTTCCACCACCAAATGCAGCGTAAAACGAAATAGCTCACCTGCCTTCATTTTTGATTTGAATCCTCCGGGGATTGGCGCATAAACGCTCGGTTGTATTTGCTTTTGTGCATTGATCAAGCCAATGCCGAATTGGCTGTTTACCAGCAGTGGTAAAGGTTGAAAAGGGATGGCGTCTGGTGATGCCATTACACCAATCGTATTTTTGCCGTCAAAGACCATTGTGGTAGGTAGCGTTGCCATAAAGGCTGGTGTGAGAAAAGCATTTTCTGGAATCCTTTTTTCCTGCCAGATCAATGGTTGCCAAATACCCAATGCTTTATCCTCTGTTAGTGAGGGGGCACCAGTATATCCAACACTGAAATATCCAGGTACCAATGGTTCTAATTCGAACTGTAGAACAGGGTAGGGCCTTGCTTTTTTTAGTACATAGGCTTTTAAAATGAATTTTGTGTTTGCAGGAAACTCAAAGAAGGCAGTGTCTCCTGCATGTCGAACATGGTTTGCTGTTATGCTCGTCGATTCACCCACATTGTGTATGGCCCCGGTCCGTTTTTCTGGTGCCTTTCTCAAAATCCGATCATCAAACCCGTCTCCAGCAGTTTCTTTTCCGATGGTTTTTTGTACAAAATCTGCCTTGCTGCTATCCTTCACTTTCCATGTCAATACGTTGTAAGATACAGTTTTGATATTCACCGGTTTCATCATCATGCCAGGATCTGTAGCACTATACAAAATGGTGAAACTGGGAGTAAAGGAATAGGTGTTCTTTTCTGATTGAATTTGAATGGCTTTGTTTTCAATGCTTACGGACAATTGAGCCTTGACTGACATTCCGATGGTCAAATAGATAAACAGCAACAGGGAAAAGGATTTTAGACTATTTTTCATGATTATTTCTTCAAAGATGTATGAATCATTTTTTTTGATCTGCCCATGAATGTTGACAGAATATTTAATTTTATCTGGTTAATGGTTTTAAAGATACTATATTAGAACCATTAGGTATACAACACAACTTGACAAATAACCCAATAGGGGTATTGAGTGTACACATAACATACAGTTAAATGAAAACATTATGTGTAAGGCATTTCAGCATTTATTCTTATTCGTTATTTGCTTGGTTTATTTTCAAGAAAGTATTGCGCAAAGCACAAAGGTTCAAATAGCTTGTATAGGAAACAGTATCACCTTTGGAGCCAGGGTCCAGAATCCATCTTCAGAATCTTACCCTGCTGATTTAAATGCACTCTTGCATGGCGGTGGATATACTGGATATGAAGTGAAGAACTATGGTATAGGTGGTGCTACGGTAATCCGCTTTGGTACCCCCAATATTTGGAAGTGTATCGACCCCTTAATTTTTGGACAAAATGGGGTTAAATTTTGAGACAATATCGGATATTTTTTCAGTTTTATAGGGTCCGGATATTAGGTCATTTTCGCGGAGGTACTGTTCAGGGGATTTTCTCCCCAGTGCGCCATGCTTTCGATGATTATTATACCAGTCGTAGTAGCGGTTAAAAATCATCTGAGCATGGTAAATGGATTCAAATTCAAAACGCTCTACCACTTCACGCTGAACATTGCTGTGAAGCGCTTCTATGTAGGCATTTTCCTCTGGTGTAGCTACATGGGTAAATTCCTGGTTAACGCCTTTATCCTTCAAGAACTGCCTTACCACGCCTGCAATGAACTGTGAGCCATTGTCGTTTCTTAGGGTGATTCCTTCGATTTTATACTCCATGAGTAAAAGCGACAGTAAAACAATCACATCACCTTT
>JBIIQT010000009.1:0-67079 GCA_044341875.1 Chitinophagaceae bacterium
AACCGAAGCATGTGTGTCAGGACCTTACGGCTAAATGCATTAATCACAGTCAATAGCAGAGCGTTCCTTTGTGCTCCGTGGATATGGATGTACTTAATGTCCATACACAAGTGTTCAAGCGGTTTTTCTGCCTTGATCTTTCTAAAGCGGACAAACTGCCTAGGAACACCAATGGATCCGATTTTACGGTTAAACAACAGGTTGTGGATCTTCATCAGACGGTAGACCTTCTTGTGATTTATGATGTAACCTTTTTCCTTAAGCTCATCCCAAACATTCTTATAACCATAGCAGCAAAACTCTTGCTGGAGAATGCTTTCTACATCCTGCAAGACAACTGTGTTATCAACCAGTTCACCATCGAGGGTAATGGTCATTTCGCTAGGCTTGCGTCCACGTAGACCATCACCTCGCTTGTAATAGAAACTGCTGCGTGGAACACCTGACCAAGATAGAAGATCTTGTTTAGTAACCATAGGTTTTGATTTGAACTGCTCCATTACCTCGACCGACGCTGCTCTAGGGATTGACTTTTTTTTAAAAGCTCAGTCTTGAACTCCAGTTCAATAGATTGTTTGGCCACAATATTTTTCAGCAAACGAATCTCTTCCATTGCTGCGTCCAGTTCTGGATTACGTTGCCTGGAATACGATTGAAGATTGGAGACACCGCCTACGTTAAAATTCTCTTTCCACCTTCTAAACACCGAAGGGGAAAGTTGGTGTTTACGCAATGTCTGGGTAACACCAAACTGATCTGCTTCATTGATGATTGACAGTTTCTCTGAAGCCGAGAAACTCCTTCTTGCTTTTGACATATTTCCTAAATTTAGTGACTTAATTGATTAAGCAATTATGTCCAGCCATTTAGGGGGTCAATACACAATATCATGTTCTTCATATTGGCGGGTATCTGTGGCGTCCGTTCAATGCGGAGCACGGCAAACTCATTGTTCGTTTTCACTGATAACGTTACTCCTTCATTGCTGGCAGCCGGAAGAGGCACAGTCCCACTGTTTCCATTTTTGTCGGTCCACTTCACCATGTACTTTTCTCCTGGTTTGGGCTGCAGCATAAAACTGCCCATTCCATCATGCCTGATTTTCAGTGTATCCAACACTTTGTTCTTGTCATTCAGCAAATATCCTTTTATACTTACCGGCAGTCCGCGGTTATCCCGTGATTTGAAGGCAACCCGACTGTTCAGCCCATTGATAAGGTCCCCGCCTTCCGGAAATAGTTCAACATTTGTCTTCAGTACGCTTATTTTGTTGATGTCCGGCTCATCTGTATTATTTATGATGATGTCTCGCGTGTAGCGAAATTCAGGATCGTCGTTCAAGCTCCATTGTGTATAGACCTTGACCCTGATGAAATTTCCTTTGTAATCTGCAGGCAATTCAAAAGCACCTTTCGCAGTGGACTGAAAGAGGGGAGCAGCAGTCTGGCTGATCATTTTACCGGTCGTATCATACCATTCCACATAGACATTCTTGCTCAGACGTGTCAGCCCAAGTTCGTCAATGATGTAAACCTTGTACCAAATGGTCTCCTCCTTGTTATATGCAGATTTGTCAAAATGCGGATGGAATTTTTACTTGGGGAAACTTTCAGCATAGACATTCATCAAAGAATCGATCTGTTGACCGTAGCCATTGAATGAGCTTGCTAAGATTATTAAAAAACTGAGATATAACTTGATTCGCCTCATGCTGCAATACCAATTTTAATTTTTTGAGATCTCTGTTTTAGCTATTGAGTAAACCGATTGTACGCTGTAAAGATAATGTTCAGTCTATAAATTACTCAACATTGGATGCACACCTGTTTTTTTTATGTGTTTTTTAATTAATTTATGTCCCAAATAAGATATATGCTTCTAACGATTGCTTTGCTTTTGAATTCTTTTGTTTCCATTTTTTCAGCCGACACAGTATCCTATGATTTGGTATTAGGCTCCTATACCCGGGAAGGGAATCCCGGTATTGAGATCTTTGGAATGGATACAAGATCGGGAAAGCCAATGGCCGAATATACTTTGAACAGCCCCAACGCATCATTCCTGGCTGCCAGCAGAGATAGAAAACTATTGTTTTCAGTAAGAGAAGAAAGCGGGGCCTCATCATCCGTAGTAGTTTTCATAGCGGGGTTTGATGGTAAATTCAATGTATTGAATTCAGTTCCAAATCCAGGCAATGGGCCCTGTCACATTGTTTACCGGGAAGAAAGTAAAACGGTATATACCGCAAACTATGGTTCAGGAAGTTTATGCGTATATAAAACCGACAACGGTAAATTGCTACCTGTTGCCCAGCATATTATTTACAAGGGAACGAGTGTAAACAAATCCAGGCAACAGGCATCTCATGCTCACCAAGTAACCCTGTCGCCCGATGGCAAATTTTTATATGTAACTGATCTTGGTGCAGACAAGATCCATCAGCACCAAATCAATGCAGATGGCACAGTTTCGGAAAATTATACTTCCATTCCGGTTAAACAGGGCAATGGACCACGGCACATGACATTCAACAGCGCGGGTTCACATGCATATCTGATCAATGAATTATCCGGTACAGTAGATGTATTCCGGGTAAATGATGGAAAATTTACACTTCAGCAATCTCTTGCGGCAGATACTGCAGCTGCTCCCGTTAAAGGCAGCGCCGATATTCATATTTCATCCAATGGCAAATGGTTGCTCACTTCCAATCGGGTCACCAGCAATGAGGTTACCATATTTTCAATCCTGAGCAATGGATCACTTGAAAAGCGCTCCCATATTCCTGTTGCCAAACATCCCCGTAATTTTTCATTCGATCCCAACAGTCGGCATGTATATGTTGCCAGCAGAGATGAAAATAAGATTCAGGTATTCTCTTTCAATGAAGCCGACGGCAGTATGAAAGACCTGAACAGAGATATTTCGGTGAAAATGCCTGTATGCATTTTGTTTTTGCCTAAAGCATTAACCGTAGATCCTGAAGCAAGGATCAAAGAACTGGGTATAGAACTGATCACTCCTACTGCACCAATAGCCAACTATGTTAAATGTGTACAAACCGGAAATATGGTCTATTTGTCGGGACATGGACCGGACAAGCCCGGTGGCGGCCAGGTGTTAGGCAAAGTGGGTAAAGATCTGACCATTGAGGAGGGCCAGCTTGCTGCTAGGCTCACAGGTATTTCTCTGTTGTCAACATTAAAAGCTCAGATCGGAGATCTTAACAGGGTAAAGCGGGTAGTGAAAGTTCTTGGGTTGGTCAACTGCGAAGGCAGTTTTGCTCAGCAACCTGCGGTAATGAATGGATTTTCAAATCTTATGGTGGATGTTTTTGGAGATCGCGGCAAACATGCGAGATCCGCCCTGGGAGCAGTTGCATTGCCCAATAATATTGCAGTGGAAATTGAAATGATCGTGGAACTGTATCAATGAGTTAAACTCCAATAAAAGGTAACATGTTGTCAGTTAGAAAAATCATATGGATTGTTTTGATTCTGATTGCCGGGTATGTCGGATATCAGTACACAACTTCTTCTCCTTTACCGCAGGGTGATCCTGATAATGGGGGACTCATATTACCGGACGGATTTGATGCAGTTGTAGTAGTCGACTCCGTTGGAAGAGGACGCCATCTTGCTGTTCGCAACAATGGGGATGTTTACATGAAGCTGCGTACCCCCGACAAAGAAGGTCACGGTAGTGTTGCCTTGCGGGACCTCAATAATGACGGCAAGGCTGATATCATCAGATACTTCGGTGATTATGCTGATTCAGGTAATTATGGCAATGCGATGCGCATTCACAAGGGGTATCTTTATTTTACAACAGCGGGTGAAGTGTACCGCACGCGTATCAATCCCTGGACACTGGTACCAACAGCTAAAACAGAATGTTTGCTTGTCGACAATTATCGTCGCGCAAGATTCTCTCATATAGCCAAACCGATTGCGTTTGATGGCAAAGGCAATATGTACGTCCCCTTTGGATCGCCGGGTGATGCCTGCCAAATCGATGACAGACAGCCAGGTTCTCCCGGACAAATGCCTTGTCCGCAATTGGAAGAATACGGTGGTGTATGGCAATTCAGCGATAGTCGCCTGGATCAAAGACAAAGTGATGGTAAGCGCTATGCAACCGGCATCCGTAGCATTGTAGGTATGGAGTGGAATAAAAAATCCAATGCCTTGTATGCACTGCAACATGGAAGAGATGATCTGTTCCGCACCTGGCCACAATATTTTACGCCCTGGCAAAGTGCATTGCTGCCATCTGAAGAACTGTTGAAGGTGGATGAAGGGTCAGATGCCGGATGGCCTTATTATTATTACGACCATATGCAGGGCAAGAAATTGCTGAACCCTGAATATGGTGGTGATGGTAAAAAACAAGGTGATGGTGCAAAGCTCAATCAGCCCCTCATTGGTTTCCCCGGGCATTTTGCTCCGAATGATATTCTTTTTTACACAGGTGATCAGTTTCCGGAACGATATAAAAATGGTGCATTCATTGCCTTTCATGGTTCCACCATTCGCGCACCTTATCCGCAGGGTGGCTATTTTGTAGCCTTTGTTCCTTTCAAAGATGGAAAGGCATCAGGACCTTGGGAGGTCTTTGCTGATGGGTTTGCAGGAGTGGATACCATTGTTTTTACCAGCGATGCGGCTTACAGGCCTTCCGGACTCGCACAGGGTCCTGATGGTTCTCTTTATGTTACTGAATCAGAAAAAGGAAAGGTCTGGAGGATCATGTACAAAGGAGACAAAAAGAAGTTTGGTGAACAGGAACTCAAAAAAATCTTAGCAAGAAAAAATACAGCACCCAATGTGCGTGATCCCGACAGTACAATAGATAACCTCTCTGTGAAACTCCTGGGTGAAGGGGAGAAATTGTATACTCAGTACTGCGCCAATTGTCATCAGTTGAATGGCAAGGGTGACGGAACCCGCAATCCCCCGCTTGCAGGATCAGAATGGGTAACAGGCGATAAGAAAAGATTGATGCAGCTTGTGATCCACGGGTTGAACGGACCCATTACTGTCAAGGGAGTAGGATATAATGAAGTCATGCCGGCACACGATTATTTAAACGATAAACAGCTGGCTTCCATCCTGAGTTACATTCGCCAGAGCTGGGGCAACAATGCCGGATTTATCACCACCAATGAAATTCCGCGGAACAGAAAGATGAAAGATAAGCTAACAAAACCATGATCAAATTTTTATTCATATTTATGTTTCTATCAGGATCGGAGGATACTTCATCAAAATATTTCGCAAAGCCATTGAAAAACAAACCGGTCATTGATGCCGTTTGGGACAAACCTGTTTGGAAAAGAATCGGAGTAATTCCCATAGCAAGACACATGGGATCTCTACCGGCATTTGTTCCTACCGTTGAGGCAAAAATGGCATATGATCAGGACAATGTATATGTCATCTTTCGGGTGAAGGATCGTTTTGTCCAAAGCAGAATTTTGGAATACAATGGCAGCGTTTCCACTGAATCATGTGTGGAATTCTTTTTTGCACCCGATGAGAACCGGCCGTTGAGTTATTTCAATCTGGAGATCAATGCTGGAGGAACACCTTTGATTTTTTACATAACCAAGCCTATGAGCGAGGTGCAAAAGCTGAAGAAAGAGGAGATTGACCAAATTGAAATCGCACATTCCTTACCTCGTGTTGTTTATCCTGAGATACAGGAGCCAGTTACCTGGACTATTGAATGCAGGATTCCTATTTCACTGTTGGAGAAGTATACAACTGTGACCAGACCAGAAAAAGGTGCACAATGGAAAGGTAATTTTTATAAGACCGGCAGCCGCACCTCCAATCCAAACTATATGACCTGGGCATATGTAGATTTTCCCCGCCCCAATTTTCATCTTCCACAATATTTCGGGACTATTCATTTTAAATAAACTCCCGGATACTCCATTCATCCATACAACATCAATTATGAATAGACGAAAACTTCTTCAATCTCTTGGCACCATTGGTTTGGGTACACAATTGCCAAAAAACGGGCTGGCATCTCATACAACTCCTCTTGCTTCTGCCAATGAAAAAGATAATATTTTTCGTTCAATAGGAGTCGAACCGATCATCAATTGTCGCGGAACATTCACCATCATTGGAGGCTCTATTGAATTGCCTGCAGTGCGCCAGGCAATGGATGCTGCAGCCCATCATTTTATTCAATATGATGAACTTGCGGAAGGTATTGGGAAACGCCTTGCAGAGCTGACAGGTGCAGAATGGGGCATGGTTTCAGCAGGTTGTGCTGCAGGCCTTAAACACATTACAGCAGCATGTGTCACAGGAGGTGATCCTGAAAAACTCATACGGATACCGGATCTCAGCGGATTTGAAAAAACAGAAGTTATCATTCCTGCACGCTCCAGAAATGCATATGATCATGCCATCCGGAATATCGGAGTAAAAATCATTGATGTTGCCAGTTTGCAAGAATTGGAAGATGCCCTTTCTGCACGAACCGCATTGATCTATATGCTGGCTGATGACCCCAAAGATTCAGGGAACCCTTTATCATTGGAATCGATTGTAAAAGTAGCTCGATCCAGAAAGATTCCTGTGTTGGTAGATTGCGCTGCTGAAGTACTTACCATTCCCAACATACATTTGAACAGAGGTGCTACCCTGGTAGCATACAGCGGAGGGAAAGCTATCTGTGGGCCACAGTGCGCAGGACTCATGCTGGGCGATAAGTCCGTTCTCGCCTCTGCATGGCAGGCAAGTTCACCACATCACGGACCCGGCAGGGATAATAAGGTTGGAAGAGAAGAAATGATCGGTATGATGGCAGCAGTAGAGGCGTGGACAAAAAGGGATCATGATAAGGAATGGAAGCGATGGTTGAATTTGTTGGAACACATTCGAACAAAACTGTCTTCTGTAAATGGACTTGAACTTAATATCAATGAGCCTACTCAATTATCAAATAAATCACCAGTTCTTACCATTGCATGGAAGCATGCATCGCTGCATGTTTCAGGAGATGAACTCGCCGAAGAACTGGGTCGAACCCCACCAAGAATTGCCATTGGCAGTTTTTATAAAGAGGACAATACAGGTGTGCAGGTAACCGCCGGGCAGATGCAGGATGGGGATGAAAAAATAGTTGCTGACCGACTCTATGAATCACTCACACGTAAACGCACACCGAGCAAAGAGCCCGCGTTGCCTGCAGATGATCTGACAGGTGAATGGGAGATATCTATGGATTTTCTCAGCAGCAAAGCCACCCATCGTTTTCAATTAAAACAAAGTGCTCAATGGCTAACGGGTAATTACCATGCAACTTTTCAACGCATGACAGCTGAAGGCTTTGTTGATGGGAATCAATTCAGATTGAGATGCAGTTGGCGGAAACCCGGAAATCAATTGGTATATATTTTTATTGGCACGATTGAAAAGGGAAATATCAGTGGCGATGTTCATTTGGGAGAATACCGAACAGCCCGTTTTACAGCAAGCAGATCTCAGCGACCTATACCCAATCGCAGATTCCTGGTACCCGGCGGTCCACCATTGGCAACATAATTAAATATTTTTTATGAGCAGAATCATATGGCTCTTTTTGGTAGTGGTATTTTTTACTGGCAATCTCTCTGCACAAAACTATGATCTGGTTCTGAAAGGAGGTCATTTGATTGATCCTGCCAACGGAATCGATGAACAATTTGATGTTGGATTGATCAAAGACACAGTGGTAATGGTTGCCAAAGATATACCTGCTGCAGCAGCAAGGAAAGTGATCAGCATCAAAGGGAAATACATATCACCTGGTTTCATTGACATGCATGTCCATGTATTCCATGGCAACCATCCAGATGCTTATATAGCGGACGGGTACACAAGCCTTCCACCGGATGGATTCACATTTCGCAACGGTGTAACAACAGTTGTGGATGCAGGTTCCTCTGGGTGGAGAAATTTTCCATTGTTCAAAAAACAAACCATCGACAGATCAAAGACACGTGTACTTGCTTTGTTGAACATAGTCGGTACCGGTATGGTAAGCAGGTTTGAAGAGCAGAATCTTGATGACATGAACCCCCAGCAAACTGCATATATGATCAACCGACTGTACCCGGATATTATCGTTGGAATCAAATCTGCCCATTATTGGGGTGGGTTTGATCAGGTCGACAAAGCAGTGGCCGCAGCTAAGTTGGCCAAAGTTCCGGTAATGGTAGACTTTGGAGAACATCAACCTCCTAACTCCATTCGCTCTCTTTTCTTTGATCATCTTCGGCCCGGAGATATTTTCACACATACTTTCTCATATGGACCAGCCAATAGAGAAACAATTGTAGATGATTCTTTGAAAGTGAAGCCATTTGTTTTTGAAGCCCAAAAGCGCGGCATCAACTTTGATGTTGGCCATGGTGGAGGCGCTTTTTCATTCCGTCAGGCCAAGCCCGCCATGGAGCAAGGATTCTGGCCGGATGTGATTAGCACTGACCTGCATACTGAAAGCATGAATGCCGGAATGAAGGATCTGAATAATGTGATGTCCAAGTTTTTGAATATGGGCATGCCATTGAAAGAAGTAGTTACCAGAGTTACAGCATCTCCGGCTCGGGTTATTCGAAGGCCATCACTTGGGCAATTGTCCAAAGGTTCAGTGGCAGACATCTGTGTATACGATATTCAGGAAGGATTATTCGGTTTTCTGGATGTGCGTGGATTTAAATTGGAGGGTTCTAAACGTATTCAGAATCTTATGACCATAAGAGCTGGAAAAGTAGTTTGGGATTTAAACGGACTATCTGCACCTGATTGGAAAACTGAAATTCGTTGAACCCATGCTTCGCAGCATATTCATTCATATCATTTTGATTTTCCTGCTTCAGGCCTCAACACCTTTCATATCATTTTGCTTTCCTGTAAGTATAGATTCCAGTTATGATCTGCTGATCAAAGGTTCAAGAGTGTATGATCCTCGCTCTGGAATGAAGGGAAAATATGATGTTGCGATTCGAGGAAACAAGATCGTGCGTATTTCAAAAAAACTGGATCCGGCTAGTTCTCGTAAAGTGATCAGTGTAAAGAATGCATGGATCGTGCCCGGACTCATCGATATTCATACACATGTTTTTGCTGGCTCCCAGTCAGGGAAGTTTGCTGATGGCACCAGTTCTGTCAATCCGGATATCTATTGTCCAATGAATGGCATTACTACTGTTGTGGATGCAGGTACTGCTGGTTGGAGGAATTTCATGGATTTTAAAAAGCAGGTCATTCAAAATTCTCGCACCCGCGTATTGGCGTTTCTAAATATTGCCGGTGCAGGAATGGCTGGAAAGCCGATGGAAGAAGATACTGCCGATATGCGATGGCAGCCCGTTCAATCCTTGCTGGCAACTGAATCTGAATACATTGTTGGGTTCAAGGTTGGTCATTATACAGGAGAAGGAAACCATCCCATGGAAGCAGCGCGCACAATGGGAGATCTTGCTAAACTGCCGGTCTTTGTGGAATGTCATTTGCCCAAGATCCCTCTGAACACTCAACTTTCATTTTTGAAAGCAGGAGATATAATGACGCATTGTTTTGAACAAGTGGCAGAACGTGAACCGTTTATGCAAAGAGATGGAAATGTTCTTCCCACTGTTTTGGATGCCAAAGAACGTGGCGTATTGTTTGATCTGGGACATGGTGGTGCAGGCTTTTGGTTCGATCAAGGCATTCCTGCAATTCAACAAGGTTTCTTGCCACATACATTGGGTACAGACCTTCATCGGAATAGCATATCGGCAAGTATGAAATCAATGCCCAATGTTATGTCTAAATTCCTGGCAATGGGTGTATCTTTTTATGATGTGATCACCCGGTGTACATGGAATGCAGCACAAGCTATACGTAGAACAGATCTTGGACAGATCAAAGAAGAAGGAATTGCAGATTTGACTTTGTTGCGATTGGAACGAGGAACATTTGGTTTCTCGGATGCTGGTGGAAAAAGAATAATAGGTAAAAGGCGCATCGCTGTTGAACTTACGGTTCGTGATGGTAAGATCATCTGGGATCAGCAAGGTAGAATGGCAGAAGCATGGCATTTGAATTGATAAAACACATCCATACAAATTTTTACAATGGGGAATGTTTTTAGAAACTTTCTATGTTTGATCTCGACACTCTTGTTGATACAGTCTTGCAATGACCAAAGAATTGTTCCGGATCTGGATAATGGTGGATTATTCATGCCAGATGGTTTTCAGGCCTTGGTAGTGGCAGATAGCGTAGGACCTGCCCGTCATTTGGCAGTGAGTGAAGGCGGTGATATCTATGTTAAACTTCGTTCTTCCAATAGAGATTCCGGAAATGTTGTTTTGCATGACAACAACGGCGATGGTAAAGCAGACACGATTACACGTTTTGGTGCATATCCCAAAGATGGAAGCCTGGCAACTGAAATGCGCATTCACAATGGATATTTATATTATAGCTCTGAACTCGCAGTATATAGACAAAAATTAATCCCAGGCGAATGGGTGCCTACTTCACCAGTAGAAACCGTGCTTACGGATGATCATGAACATGGTTCCCATTGGCATATCACCAAGCCTGTTGCGTTTGATGATAAGGGATGGATGTACGTTCCTTTTGGGTCACCCTCTAATGCCTGTTCGGATATATCAGTTACTCCCGGAGGCACTCCTCGTTCACCAGGAATTTATCCTTGTCCTGAACGGGAAATTCACGGAGGCATCTGGAAATTTCCTGCAGATAGAATCGGATTAACCCAAAAAAATGGTGTACGAGTTGCCACCGGAATAAGAAGTGTTGTGGGCATAACCTGGAACCCTGCGGATAAAAAACTATATGCTATGCAGCATGGACGCGATAACCTGCATATGCTTTGGCCGGACCGATTTACACCCTGGCAAAATGCGATTCTGCCGGCTGAAGAGTTGCTGGCAATTAACGAGGGAGATGATTATGGTTGGCCTTACTCGTATTATGATCAGGATAAATCAGCCAACATGGTAGCTCCAGAATATGGAGGAGATGGCAACAAAATTTCTTCAGATACATCCTTAGATCTCCCTGCGATGGGATTCCCAGGACATTGGGCACCTAACGACATACTTTTTTACAAAGGCAATCAATTTCCTTCCCGATACAAGAATGGTGTATTTATTGCATTTCACGGATCCACCAATCGCTCACCATATCCTCAGGCAGGTTATTTTGTTTGCTTTGTACCATTTAAAGATGGCAAGCCCAACGGGAATTGGGAAGTTTTTGCTGATGGGTTTGCAGGGGTTGATACTATCGTCAATACCAGTGATGCACACCATCGGCCCATGGGTCTTGCAGAGGGACCTGATGGCTCACTTTATGTATCTGATTCGCGAAAAGGGAAAATATGGAGGATCATTTACAGCGGCAGTCCAGAATTTTCTGAAAAGCAATTGCAATCGATGGAGCTACGCAAACAACGTCCAAATCTCAAAAGGCCAGACTCAATAGCCGACAATCTTTTCAAGGAAAAACCTGTTCCCGGAAAAAAACTTTACAACACCTATTGCGGATCATGTCATCAGCGCGATGGGAAAGGAGATGGGCAACGTTTTCCGCCACTGGCTGGATCTGAATGGGTGACTGGATCTAAGGAACGACTGTTGAAGACAGTCTTGAATGGCGCTTCCGGACAAATGACTGTTAATGGCATCAGTTATAACAATGTTATGCCCGCTTTTGGATTTTTGAGAGATCAGGATGTTGCTGAGTTGCTCACATTCATACGATCCGAATTTGGAAACAAAGCAAATGCTGTGAATACTGAAGAGGTTTCATCCTATCGAAAAAGAAACTGATTCATTCCACTGTTGAAACTATCCTATGGCTTTTTCTTGTGAGCAGATGTATGATCAGCCAGGTAATGGAATAGGCAAATCCGCAGAATATAAAAATTAGATTATACCCCCCTGTGAGATTACCTGTTGATTTGTATTTGTCTAGTATCCAACCCACCAGCAAAGGAAAACCAATTCCACCCAATGACCCGGCCATGCCTCCTATACCTACAACGGAGCTTACATTTTTTTTAGGAAAGAGATCTGTCACCAAAGTAAATATATTGGTGGCCCATGCCTGATGAACTGCAACAACCATACTGATCAGAGCAACTGCTGTCCAAACGTCTGTAATATAGCGTGCTGAAAGTATGCTGAGTTCGATTATGGCAAATATGCATAGCACCATTTTACGTGAGCGTACGGGTGACCAACCCCGCAATATCAATTGTGAAGAAAAAAATCCTCCCAGAATACTACCAAGTGTTGTTGAGCCGTATATGATCATAAGCTCCAAACTTGGCTTGGTGAGATCGATGCGAAAAGTGGAAGAAAAATAGGAGGGCAGCCAGAAAAGAAAAAACCAAAATATGGGATCGATAAAAAGTTTTCCTGCTATATAAGCCCAAGTTTCTTTTTGTTTGAAAAGGCTGCTCCATGGATCAGGCTTCTCAACGGCGGCAAAGGTTCCTCGTTGATTTTCTGCATCTGTTTCTTCAGACACGACATGCTGCCCACTGCTTGAACCCTCGTGTTTTTTGTGAAAAAGGACCCATCCAATCGTCCAAAACAAACCCAATACCCCTGTTGCCCAAAATACTCCTTGCCATCCAAAGTGATTCATTATGAAGGGAACTGACACCAAAGCCAGCACCACTCCAATGCTGGTTCCTGAATTGAAAAAACCGGTTGCTTGTCCTCTCTCCTTTACAGGAAACCATTCCGCAATGGCTTTCATCCCGGCTGGAAAATTTCCTGCTTCACCCAGTCCCAAAAATATTCTTGCTACCATAAAGCCCGCTACTGTGGCCGCCAATGCATGTCCCATTGAAGCAAGTGTCCATGCAACCACTGCCAACAGATAACCCCATTTTATTCCTATGCGATCCAGGAAGCGACCAAAGATCAACAATCCAATCGCATAAGCTGATGTGAAAGCCGTAACGATACGGGAAAAGTCTGTTTCCGACCAACCCAATTCCTGACCAATGACTGGCTTTAGCAAACCAATCAATTGCCTGTCAAAATAATTCAGACAGGTGGCCAGAAAAATCAGAATCGCAAGTTTCCATCTTGCATTCATGGCAAGACGATAGAAGTGTGTTGAAATCGAAGTTTAGTCTGAATGCATACAATGAATGGATCAAATAGTTGCCTGTTCATTTGAGTTTTTATTTAGCATAAACAGGTTGTGCTATTCCATTCAGATCGTATACAACTTTGCCGGCACGTATCGTCATCTCACACTCAAACTTTTCATTTCCCTTCACTTTGTATCCGGTCTTGTCGTAAAATCCAAAATCTCCTTTTCTGATGTTCAATAAGGTAATATCTGCTTCCGCACCCTGACTCAGATGTCCCAGTTCCTCTCTCTTGATCGCTTTCGCCGAAGACCATGTTGAGGCTCTGATCACTTCAGGCAGAGGCATTCCCATTTGCATAAATTTTGACATCACACTCAATTGGTCCTTCATTGAAGTGTTCATGCTTCCGGTATGAAGATCAGTGCTGATGGTGGTTGGAAAGAAACCGGCTTTTAGTGCAGGTATGGCCTGTGTATAATTGAAACTGGAGCCGCCATATCCCACGTCAAAAACAATTCCTCTTTCCCGGGCTGCTTTCATAAAAGGTTGAAGTGTTCCTTTTTCTTCATCCAGAATGGTCTCCCTGGATCCATCCAGTTTGGCGTACGTATGCGTATAGATATCTCCCGGACGAAGTTTTTTCATGAAAAGTTCTTCTATGGAAAGCGTTGGCCTTGCGCCGCCAAAGTCAATGATCACGGGCATATCAGCCTGCCTGCCAGCTTCAACCACCCGCTCGGTTGGGGTCCAGTCGTGGCCCGAGAAATGCGCCAGTTTAAAACCCACTACATGAGCCTTATTGGACTTGGCAGCATTGGCAGTCAGTTTGGAATCCATATCGGTAACATCTTGTTCCCAGTTGCCTCCTCTCATGCCATTGCCGACAATGTTCAGAAAGGATAGAACCCGGGTAGTGGACTTATCAATTACATTTTTTTTGAAGGTGGCAAAATTCCTCCAGCCGGCACCACCACAATCCACGATTGTTGTAACGCCTACACGCAGGGTGAATCCATCAGGCGGAAGTGCGCTGAAGCCGTCACTCAGATAATGATCTTCCTGGGTGCCATAAAATACATGCCCGTGAATATCGATGATACCGGGAGTAACAATCATTCCCGTTGCATCAACGATTTGTTTGGCTGTTCCTTGGATCTGAGAAGATACTTTTGCGATCTTGCCTTCGCTTACTGCGATATCCATCTTCGCATCTATGCCGTTTTTGGGGTCGATCACACGCCCGTTTCGGATCAGGATATCATACGATTGTGCATTGGTAAGCTGTATCATTAGTACAGCGGATAAAAGAAGTAGTATTCTGGTCATAGCAATCAATTGTGTGTTAAATATATTCATTTCGGGCGATATATTTATCCGTTGAATTCAGTAAATTGTCATCACTAATCAGATTCTTTATACCTTAAAACAAAACATCATGCAAGCAGAACCCAGAAGGTCGGTATTCAGAAAAATGCTGGCAACAGCATTGGGTATGACCGGACTCAGCGCCATGGCCCACACAAGCAATACATCACCCGAAAAAAAGTGCAACAACATTGTTACAGATCAGGAGATTCCCCTCTTCTCCGGTTCAACCACTTTTGGGGATCTGGTTTTCATAGCAGGGAAGGGAGCGCATTTTGAAGGAGATATCAAAGCACATACTGATCATGTGCTGAAGGAACTTGAAAAAGAACTTGTGAAAGCAGGCTCTTCAATGGAAAAAGTATTGAAAGTGAATGTTTATCTAGCTGATCTTGGTGATTATAAAGCGATGAACGAAGTATTCAGAGGAAGATTTGGTCCCAACCCACCTGTAAGAACAACTGTTGCCACCTATGGCGGTGTTCCCGGTAACTCTCTGGTAGAAATGGATTGTATTGCATACATCAAAAAACCATAACATGAAAAGACGTCAACTACTTAAATATGCTTCGCTGACTTCTCTTGCTGGAGTGAGCTTGCCTTTGATACCCGGAACAATTCAGGCTGCAGAGTCTTCATCTTTTGCCAAACGCGATCTATTCAATGAACTAGGCATTCGCACCTTTATCAATGCTGCCGGAACGTATACTGCGATGACGGCATCTCTGATGAGACCCGAAGCAATGGAAGCCATCCGACAGGCATCACATAAATTCTGTATGCTGGATGAAGTGCAAGATAAAGTAGGAGAGCGTATTGCCAGCATGACGCATGCGGAAGCGGCTGTGGTGACCAGTGGTGCTTTTGCAGCGCTGACATTGGGTATGGCTGGTATTCTCACTGGCATGGATCCGGTGAAAGTCAAAAGTTTGCCCAGGCTGGAAGGCACGGGAATGAAGACAGAAGTGATTTGTCAGAAAGCACATGCCATCGGCTACAATCAGGCGCTCACCAACACGGGTGTTAAGGTGATAATGATTGAAACCAGAGAAGAACTGATCAAGGCGATCAATAAAAATACAGCTGCAATGCATTTTCTGCATATCAATGCAGATCGAGGGCAGATTCAGCATGAGGAGTGGGTTGAGATTGGAAAGAAATATGGAATCCCTACCACCATTGACATAGCTGCAGATGTGCCCCCAGTTTCCAACCTCTGGCGTTTCAATGATATAGGTTTTGATTTTGTTGCCATCTCCGGTGGGAAAGCACTCAGGGGACCACAGAGTGCCGGCATTCTGATGGGTAAGAAGGAAGTCATTGCTGCTGCCAGACTGTCCATGCCTCCAAGGGGTGAGACCATTGGCAGAGGTATGAAGGTGAACAAAGAGGAAGTATTGGGAATGTATGTAGCATTGGAGTCATTCATGGCCATTGATCATGATGCAGAATATAAGATGTTTGAAAAGCGTATAGACAGAATCAAGACTGCAGTGGATCAGGTCTCTGGTGTTACTACCGTTGTCAATCATCCCAAGTTGGGGAATGTAACTCCCACACTCAATATTACCTGGGATCCTGCCAAGATCAAAAAAGATGGCAATCAGCTTCGTGAAGATCTTCGGAAAGGAGTTCCTTCCATTGAAGTGGTTGGCGGAAAAGACAATCTCGGTGTAACTACATGGTCAATGCAAGAGGGGGAGGATAAGATTGTGGCCACAAGGTTAAAAGAAGTCTTGCTGGCCGCTTATGTCTGATACTTTCAATTCAATTTCATTTATGTACAGAAATTTTATTGCACTGGCGTTTTGTTTTTTTTCTGTTTGCGCATCAGCGCAGAGCATTTCCAAAGAAGAGATGTTGTATCTGACAGCATCATGGAAGGGAGAAAGGTTTGCGGATGGAAGACCGAAGGTGAGTGACCAGCTGGTGGAACGTGCCAAAAAGATTGGCATTGAGGAAGCTTGGCAGATCTTACAGAATGAAGGGTATAAAAATCAATATGAGGGCAACTGGAAGATGGTGCATGATGATGTCCCAGTTGTTGGAAGAGCGGTAACGGCACGTTTCATTCCTTCAAGGCCAGACTTGGAGACGCAGATCAAGGAAAGAGGAAAGTTGGAGGGACGCAAAGGCAATACCAATGCATGGCCCATTGAAATCTTGCAAAAGGGAGATGTATATGTGGCGGAAGCTTTTGGTAAAATTGCTCAGGGGACTTTGATTGGCGATAACCTCGGCACATCCATCTTTAATAAGACAGGAACCGGTGTGATATTTGATGGTGCTGCCAGAGATCTTTCCGGGCTCGCAAAGATTCAGGGATTCAATGCTTTTGTCCGTGATTTCCATCCATCCTTTTTGGAGGATGTGGTATTGGGTGGACTCAATACACCGATTCGTATTGGCGCTGCTATTGTGATGCCCGGCGACCTGGTTATTTCAGAAAGAGAAGGGGTCTTGTTCATTCCTGCACATATGGCGGAGAAGGTAATTGAAACAGCGGAGTTCATCAGTGTACGAGATCGGTTTTCCAAAGACATGTTGAAGTCGGGCAAATACAATGCCGGTCAGATCGACAATCAATGGACGGAAGAAATCAAAACATCATTTCTCAATTGGATCAAAAAACATCCCGAAGAACCACAGATCGACAAGGCTGCACTGGAGAAATTTTTGTCGAAGAGAACCTGGTAAATTTTCTAAAGAGATTCATGTTTTAGTAAGTTTTTGAATGTTTGTCGGTCACTAAAACATTACTGAAACAGAAGGTGGTAAAATGTTACAGTAGGGGCATAAAAAAACCACCATAACAACAGTTACAGTGGTTTTCGTGACCCCGTCAGGATTCAAACCTGAAACCTTTTGATCCGTAGTCAAATGCTCTATTCAATTGAGCTACGGGGCCGATTTGGGGTGCAAATATACGATTTTTTACAAATTAAACAGAACCCAATTGATATTGTATTTGAATAATTCCCAATTTATTCATGATGCGCATGATAAAGAAGGTTGGGTCCCACTCGTATTTCTTTACTGCAAACTTTGCTGATTTTGGGAAATAGTGGTGGTTGTTCTGGAACAGTTCGCCCAAAAGGAAAATACCCCAGCGCTCAGAATTCTTTGAATGATCACCATTGTCAAAATTGGAATAGCCGTACTTGTGTCCTACCCAGTTTACAATAGCACCCTGTACAGGCCCCATCAGGGCATGAATGGGAAGCAACAGGTACCAATACCAGGCGGGGGCAAAGGCGATGTAAAAACACACATAAGCTGCAATCCAGAGGACTCTGGTGAGCAGGCTGTCTCCTATTTTATCCATTTTACTCCATATTGGAAGGTAGTCTTTGGTGAACTCAGCATCAGGAACATTTTTACCTACCAGGAATGCATTGTAGATGTTCCGGGTATGCATCATCATCTCCCAAACATCCTTAAAGAAATGGGGAGAGTGGGGGTCTTTTTCGGTATCACTGTAGGCATGGTGCATCCTGTGCATCACAGCGTATGCTCTGGGTACGAGGTAGCTGGATCCCTGGAAAAACCAGGTTAAAAAGTAAAATGTTTTTTCCCAAAATGGACTGGTCAAGTACATTTTATGGGAAGCATAGCGGTGCAGAAAGAAAGTGTGAAAGAACAAGGATGAAAACCAGTGGATGAAGAAAAATGCAAGAATCACTACCATCTCAAATTGATTGGATAATTGAAAAATTGAGCTTGCAAGGTAATCTATACCTGCTTGCCTTCATTTTTTGTTGAACCTAATTCACAATAAATTGTGTTAATAATCAAATCTCATGAAGGCCTCTAAAGCGGCATATTGTGGAAGACCAAGTTGATCAAACAATTGGGATGTTTCAGCGTTGCGATCCTCCGCCCTTTGCCAGAATTCCCTGCTGTCTGTTCCCTGAAAAACAACGCCATCTTTCTGAGATTGGTGGATGAAGATGCCATTGCGTTTTTGCAATACCTGATCAGGGCTCATGGGAATGGCCATGTCGATGTCCCACATGTCCCATTCAGCCCATGCTCCACGGTACAGCCATAGATTGCAATTGGCAACCGATTCATCGCCATCTGCCTTTAATCTTTGAAGCGCCGCATACATAACATCAAAACAGACCTTATGGGTTCCATGGGGGTCAGCAAAATCTCCTGCAGCAAAAATTTGGTGAGGCTTGATCTTGCGGATCAGGTCCATGTGTATCTGAACATCCACTTCCGTAGGAGGATTCTTTTCAATCAATCCGGTTTCATAAAAGGGGAGGTTCATGAAATGCATGTTCTCGTCCTTAACACCCACATACCTGCAGGTTGCCCTTGCCTCCGTTCTGCGAATCATGCCTTTGATGCTCCTGATTTCTGGGGTATCTTTTTGGTACTGTGTTTTGGTTTTGATAAATCCTGCTGCGTCTTTCCAAATATTGCCCGCCCTGCTTTTGTCGATCTCAAAATAGCTGTCAAATTCAACTGCAAAATCGATTTGTCGCATAACAAACTCATCGCTCACTGCAATATTTCCGGAGGTCTGGTAACCAACATGCACATCATGTCCTTGTTGCACAAGGCGTATAAAAGTGCCACCCATAGAAATGATATCATCATCAGGGTGAGGGGAGAAGATGATGACCCTTTTTGAGGCAGGATGTCTTCTTTCCGGATGCCTTGGAATATCCTCCATCGGCTTACCGCCAGGCCAGCCTGTGATGGTGTCTCTGAGTCCGTTGAACACACGCAGGTTCACCTCTGACACAGGGCCATGTTTTTCCAGGAGATCTGCCAGGCCTTCGTTCAAATAGTCTTCCCTGTTCAGCATCAGCAACGGCTTTCCCAAAGCAATGGCCATGCTGCAAACCGCTTTCCTGATTGTTTTTTCTCTCCAGTCTATTTGGCCAGCAAGCCAGGGAGCCTTGAACCTGGTGAGCTCCTGAGAGGAGGCTTCATCAAGGTAAAACATACAATTATGGTGTTCCTGCAAAAGGGAGGCAGGAACGTTATCCGTAATTTGCCCTTCAATGGAGTCCGCAACAATGGTTGCCTTGCTTTCTCCGAATGCCATGAGGATGATTCTTTTTGCATTCAGGATAGAAGCAATTCCCATGGTAACGGCAAGCCGTGGAACCTGGGAGATGTTTTCAAATTCATAGGCATTGGCAAGGCGTGTGCTATTGTCTAAGGCTGCAATCCTTGTGATGGAATTCCTGCTCGAGCCTGGTTCGTTGAATCCAATATGTCCATTAACACCAATACCCAGGATCTGTATGTCTATTCCTCCTGCATCAGCAATTGCTTTTTCATAGGAGGCTGCATAGGAATGGATATTGGCTTTTTCAATTGTGCCATCCGGGATGTGTACATTCTTGGGGTCAATGTCTACATGTGAGAAAAGAAAGCTGTTCATGAACCTGTGGTAACTCTGGGCCGCATCAGGTTTCAATGGGTAATACTCATCCAGGTTAAAGCTGATTACATTTTTAAAACTCAAACCTTCTTCCCTGTGAAGCCTTACCAGTTCCGCGTAAAGTGTTTTTGGGGTAGATCCGGTGGCCATGCCAAGGACACATTGCTTTCCTGCTGCTGCGCGGTCTCTGATGAGATTGGAGATTTCAGCGGCAATGAGCTTGGTGGCCTGTTTAGCGCTTTCATGAATGGAAATGGGAATTTTCTCAAATGAATCGATCATTGCGGGATAATTATAGGTTGGGCTAAAGCTTAATACTTTCAAAAATAATTTAAAAATGCGAAGAATCAATTGGGATCCGCAATTCCTCTATCAATTATTGTAATTTGATTTCAAAGATTTCTGGCCAAAGCTTGCCTGTAATGTAGAGTGTCTTTTCTTTTTTATTATGGGCAATTCCGTTGAGCACAGCGCCTGACTGCATGGCAGTTGATCCCTCTTTTTTGAGGTAACTGAGATCCACCCGGCTGTTTTTTTGAAGGAAGTCTTGCAGGTTGATGATGCCTACTACGTAACCGCTATTCGGATCAATCTTGAGGATGTAATCATATTGCCAGCGATTGGCATAAATATATCCATCAATGAATTCCAATTCATTCAAATTGTTGACCGCACCGTACTGGTCTTTTACACTGACAATTTTCTTCAGTTTCAGTGTTTTGGGTTCAACAAAATAAAGCTTATCAGATCCTTCGCTGATGATCAGGCTGTTGTCGTCATGTGTGATACCCCATCCTTCACCTGTCCATGGTAATTGGCCTAAAGGCCTGAAGTCTTTTGCCGCATACATGAAAACCAAATGATTCTCCCAACTCAACTGGTAGATTGTGTCATTAAAAACGGTCAGCCCTTCTGCAAAAATGAGGCTGTCCATTTTTTGGGTTTTTGAAATTTTCCCTGATGTGATATCTACCCTGCGAAGGGAGGATCTTCCAAAAAGCCCCGTGCTTTCCAAAAAACTATTTTGATATACCTCCAGTCCCTGGGTGAAAGCTGCTGTGTCGTGCGGGTAGGAATTGACTACAGCATAAGACAGGTTTATCGGCGCTGTAATGGGATTTTCAACAGCGCTGGATTGGTCTTGGACTTGTTCAGTATTTCCTCCGCAGGATAACAATAAAAAGACCCATATTGTCGTTAGCCATGTATAAAACCTCTTCATGCCTCAAATTTCCTGATTTTATCTTGATGTTCAAGTCAATTTGTTAAGTTCTGGATAAAATGGGTTGATTGTTGGTTATAAAAATATTAAAATCTGCTTTGCAACTTGCAAATACCGATTTTAAGTGCAAGTTTTACATACAGCAATATCCCGTAAGGGAATCCAATCCTTAGAAATACCCCAATAATTCAATCTCTTAGGAAAACCTCATCTCCAAACGGTAATTATGAGGCTTTTCATCTTATTCTTGTTTTTCATAAGTGTATTCAGTGTCAATGCTCAACGCAATTGTACTGCAGCTGCCAACACAGCCATGCCGGTGATTCCTGGCCAGAGCAACAGCATTTCTCCCGAAAAAATCATTACAATCCCCGTTGTGGTTCATGTTGTTTACAACAATACCGTTGAAAATATCAGCGAGGCACAAATCATTTCTCAGATCAATTCACTCAACGCAGATTTTGCTAAGTCGAACAAGGATTTTTCCAATGTTCCTTCCGTTTTTGCCAAACTGGCTGCCAATACCAGCATCCGATTCGAACTGGCCAAGACAGATCCTATGGGAAAGGCTACTACAGGGGTCGTTAGAAAAAAATCCACCCGACTGATGTGGTCGGATGACGACAAAATCAAGTACCAGGCCAATGGCGGCAGTACCACTTGGGATGCAAAATCCTATTTGAACATCTGGGTTTGCAATACCGTTCCCGGATTATCAGGATATGCCAGTTTTCCTGGAGCAGAAAGGGCAGTTGATGGCATTGTGATCAGGTATGATGCTTTTGGTACCATTGGCAAGGTGAGTGCTCCTTTTAACCTTGGCAGGACCCTCACGCACGAGGTAGGCCATTGGATGGGGTTGAAGCATCTTTGGGGAGACCAGCAATGTGGTGATGATGGTATTGAGGATACTCCCAAACAACGCAGCGGAAATGCAGGTGCTCCTGTCTTCCCTAAGACCACTGCCTGCAACAATACTGCAGAAGGTGAAATGTTCATGAACTTCATGGATTTCTCCAACGATGCCAGCATGGGCATGTTTACTGCTGGTCAAAAAAAGGCCATGAGGGCGCAGTTTGAAATCAATGGCAAAAGAAGCAGCCTTCTTAATTCCAAGGCACTTGCTCCAGCCTGGAACAACCACATGGAACCAGAAATCCTAACTGTAAACACCCGTGATTTGGTGGTTTATCCCAATCCGGTACAGTCGGGAAATATTAAATTGCTGGTGAATACCAATCTTGGCAGCAACGGAAAGAACTTCGCCATCATCTCTTCAAATGGTCAAATTGTCAAAACAGGCCATCTTCTGGAAATGGAGGAAGACATCAATGTTCAATCCCTGGCACCTGGTATCTACCAGATTCGACTTACTGATATTGCTTCCAATTCTTCTACCAAGTTTGTCAAGCAATAAATTAATTGCCTACGGCCTGCTTTCCGCTGTACCTTTGCACCCATGCAAAATTCACATCCTGCAATCAACAACCAATCCTTCTTGGATGGTCGGGTCCTGTTGATGGACAAACCCCTCCAGTGGACATCTTTTGACGTTGTCAAGAAAATCCGTATCCTGACCAGGGTCAGCAAGGTAGGACATGCCGGAACATTGGATCCATTGGCAACCGGTTTGTTGATTGTTTGTACTGGAAAGTTTACAAAGAAGATCAATGAATATATGGCTGCTGAGAAAGAATATACAGGCAGTTTTACCCTGGGATCTACAACTCCCACTTATGACCTGGAGTCTGAACCAGTTTTTCAATCGGAGACCAATCACCTCACTGAAGAAATGATCAAAAATGCCACAGCGGCATTTACAGGGGAAATCATGCAAATTCCACCTGCCCATTCTGCCATCAAAAAAGGGGGTACGCCGGCCTATGTTTTGGCCCGAAAAGGGAAAGAAGTTAAGATGGAACCCAGAAAAATAACCATTTCAGTCTTTGAAATAACCAAGATTGAATTACCAAGGGTTGATTTCAGGGTTGTTTGTACCACGGGTACCTATATAAGAAGTCTTGCCTTTGATTTCGGGAATGCACTCGGTTGCGGAGCCTATCTTTCCGCACTCAGACGCGACAGGATAGGGGAGTTCACAGTTGACAATGCAATGAATATCAACCAGTTGACTGAGTTGGTCCTTGGCGATACTTCAGGTAATATAATCTGATCCCGCTGTTGAACCTTCGTTGTTCTTAATTGTTTGTTAATACTAATTGATTGTTTTATCCCAATAACCGATAAATTTGCAACTTAAACTAACTCTTATGCGCTTATTCAAGTCATTTGTATTGGTTGCCATATCTTTTATGGCATCCCTCAGTATTCATGCACAGGTAACCACAAGCTCAATGGCTGGAACAGTTCGTTCTACTGCCGGGGAAGCCTTGTCTGGTGCCTCTGTTAAAGTAACCCACACGCCTACAGGAACCACCATCACGGCTGCGACATCAGCTTCAGGAAGGTTCAATGTCTCCAACATCCAACCTGGAGGTCCTTACACCGTTGAGGTTTCATTTGTTGGTTACAAGGCGCAAACCAAAAAAGACATCTTCCTTGATCTGGGTGAAACCGGAAAGGTTGATTTTTCCATGGTGAGCAATAGCCAGGACCTTAAGGAAGTGGTCATCACCGGCTCAAAAGGAACACAATTTGTGAATGGTGGTGTTGGAACTTCAATTGGTGCAGACAAATTGCAGAACCTTCCGACAGTGGGTAGAAACCTTACGGATTTCATCCGCCTTACGCCACAGGCCAAAACAACATTTGGTGGTGGCATATCCATTGCCGGTCAAAACAACAGGTACAACCAGATCATGTTTGATGGTGCCGTAAACAACGACGTTTTCGGTCTTTCTGAGTCTGGAACCAATGGTGGTCAGACTGGTTCATCCCCCATCAGCATCGATGCGATTGAGTCATTCCAGGTAGGTGTTTCTCCTTACGACGTATCCTTCGGTAACTTTACCGGTGGTTCTGTCAACGCTATCACCAAGAGTGGTACCAACAAGACCAAAGGATCAGCTTACTTCATCAACAGGAACCAGGATTTCACTGGAAAGACTCCTTCTGGCTTGAAGTCAGCAGCAACAAAGCTTCCTAATTTTCAGGCGAACACTTTCGGAGTAACCCTTGGTGGAGCCCTTATCAAAAACAAATTGTTCTATTTCGTAAGTGCAGAATTCCAGCGTGATGAAAGGCCCCAGCCTTTTGATGCTTCTACTTTCAGAACGCCTCCCGGTGCTGCTTTCAGAGACTCAGTCAATCTGATTGTTGCCAAACTGAAAGGATTGGGCTACGATCCTGGTGCATACCTTGATATTCCGGATCTTTTGAACAGTGACAAGATCGCTGCAAAAATCACCTGGAACATCAACCCCAAGCACAGGTTGAACTTCTCTTACCGCTATGCCAACTCAGTGCGTTCGCTTACCAATGCCAGCACCAGCACAAGGGTGAACTTTTTCAATGCAGGCTACCAGATTCCAAGCAAAACAAATTCTGCCTCTCTTGAGTTGAACAGCAGGTTCTCCAATAAGCTTTCCAACAAGTTGTTGGCCACTTTCACCAATGTGATTGATGACCGTGACCCACTTGGAAAAGACTTCCCGCGCGTTACCTTGAACTCAGTGAACGGAACCAGCTATGTGTTTGGAACTGAAAACTTCTCAACCGGTAACCAGCTAAAGCAAAACAATACTGCTATTTATGATGAGCTTCGTTACACAACAGGCAACCACCAGTTCAAGGTAGGTTTGGATGTTGAATACAGCAATTCATACAACCTTTTTGTACGCGACAACTATGGTACCTATACTTATAACTTTGTTAACCATTGGTTGCAAGATCTGAGGCCTGCACAATACTCAAGGTCTTTCTCTTTGGTGGATAACATCACTGGAGATGGTAGTGCAGCAGGAACCGAATTCAATACCCTCAGGGCTGGATTTTTCGTTGGTGACCAATGGCAGGTTTCAGACAAGTTCGAATTGAACTTTGGTCTTCGTTTCGACAATTTTGAATTCCTTACCTCTCCAAATGAAGACAAGTTCTTCAATACTAACGCACTTCCAGTTATTTCCTCAAGGTGGGACATGCAAGGTGCCCGTTCCGGTCAACGTCCTCAACCACAGTTGAGCATGTCTCCCCGTATTGGCTTCACCTACCAAGCTGAAGAGAGCCTGAAGATTCGTGGTGGTATTGGAGCCTTCACAGGACGTGTACCATTGGTATGGCCTGGTGGAGTTTACAACAATACCGGCGTTAACGTTGGTGGTATTGCATTGAACAATCCAAACATCACTTTTAGGGCAGATCCATTCAAGCAGTACAATCCTTCAGATGTAGGCGTAACTGCTGCTACACCTTCTGGCCAGATCGACCTGATTGCCAAAAACTTCAGGTTGCCAAAAGTATTGAAGGCATCTCTTGGTTTTGACAAAAATTTTGGACAGGGTTGGAAATGGACAACAGACCTCTTGTTCCAAAAAAACATCAATGAAATAGTGTATTACAATGTATACGCTGGTCAAACCACCAAGAATGAACTTGGGCAAGATGTATACCTGGCGATCAATGGTACGTCAACCAGCTATACCAGGTTCGATTTTAATCCGGCCACAGCAGGCGTTCAGAACCCTTATGCTACTGGTATTTTCCTGATCACCAATGGTAAAAAAGACAAGGGATTGTCTTACAATTTTACTACTGCTATCGACAAGAGCTTCAGCAAGGGATGGTCATTCAACCTGAGCTATGGCTACGGTGATTCTTATACACTGTTTGATGGTACCAGCTCCCAAAACAACTCCCAGTGGAGGTTCATCGAAACCAAGAACGGAAGGAACAATATTGCGCTCAGCCGTTCTGATTTCGCACAGCTTCACAGGTTCAGCAGCTTTGTTTCAAAGAAATTCAGCTATGCTGACAAGAGGCTTGCCACAACTGTTAGCATGTTCTACAATGGTCAGTCTGGTTCACCTTACTCTTATGTATACTCAAGGAGCATGATCTATGACCAAAACGGTGCAAATGGTGAGTCTACTGATCTGATTTATGTTCCAAAAGACTTGGCTGACTGGAGCAAATTCGCAGAAGCGTATACTTCTTCTGGCGTAACATATACAGTTGCTCAACAGTGGGCTGCTTTTGATAAGTACATCACCAACGATAAATACCTGAACAAGAAAAGAGGTCAGTTCGTAGACAGGAATGGTGCTGTTCTTCCTTGGAGCCATTTGTTGGATCTCAAAGTACAGCAAGACATTGTTCTTGGAAAAGGTGTTAACGAGCACAGGTTCTCTGTCATCTTTGATATGTTCAACTTCACCAATTTCCTCAACAGGAACTGGGGTAGGGTAAATGCAACACCAGGTGTAGATTCATACTCACTGGTGAGCATGGAGGGATACAGGGTAACAGGCTCAACCCTCACACCAAGGTTCACCTACAGGAATATGGTAAACCGTACAGCTGCTGATATTCTTGATATCCGCGGAAGCAACTATCTCTCTACCCGTTGGAGAGGTCAGTTCACTGTCAGGTACAATTTCTAATTGAATTGATTGGTATCAAAATAGAAGGGCCGGGATTCAACTCCCGGCCCTTTTTATATTCTTATGATTCAGTCTTAATTTTCCAGTACTTCAGTTGGCTTGAGTCGTTTCTTGCGTTCAAACAACCTGTCAAACTCAGTCCTAAAAGAAACATTTCCCCCGGTACGGTCCCGTTTTCCTGAAGTGGACAGTACATCAAAGCTGCTTCTGTAAAAGAAGGAAGTCCTGAACTTTCCGTCCGGTGTGATCTTGTACTCAACATTCACGTCAGGAAGAAAAAGAAATGATTGGGCGCTGTTGGTAAAGGTATTTCCTCCTGCAGCAGCAAAATTAAAATCACTGCCAAAGGTGATGATCAGCTTGTCGTCCAACATGGATTTGATAAACTGTAAACTCACGTTTTCCCTGAAATTATTCTGTCCGCTTCCAGTATTTCCAGTTGAGCCAGTGATACCTGTCATTGTTCTTGAATAATTGAAATTGACATCAACAGTAGATCCCAGGACTTTTGAAAAAAAGTTTTGGACACTACTGGCAAGAATTCCATTGATGACACCGGAAATGGTTGTGTTCAGCAGTTCACTGTTGAGGTTGCTTGAAACAACTGCAGCCTGCGGTGCAAAGCTCTTAAATACAATCAAATAGGTGGATTGCTTGCTCACCTCCAGGGGGTCTCGGTTGATATTTTTCAATTTGCTGTCAATGGTTGCATTGTTCCTGACCGTACTGTTTTGAGGGATAGCAATCTGAAATGTAGGATTGGGGCTGGACAAGGTTCCGGAAAGGTTACAACGCACTTCCACATCACTGATTTCCCGGAGTACATCGGCACTGACCCCAGAAACAGTTGAACTGCTGGGATCGGTGAACAATGTACTCATCCTTACTTTTTCGGCCAGATAAAGTGCATCAATATTGATCTCAGCATTCAAAGGATCTCCCGTCCAGCTGATGTAGCTCCTGCCACCACCCAATAGTTTGAAAGGCTTCTTGAACACATCCTGAAAATTGAAATTATAGCTTCCGCTTTCAATGTTGAAGCGGCCGATCATGGACAGGTTTTCCTTGGTGCCGGTATGAATCTTCAAGTTGCCATTGCCCTGGCCTGAAATAACATCCCCCGTCAGTTCATCCAGCACAACATTCATTTTCAACAACGGAGAAGCCGACAAGTCGAGGTCGATGATCAGGTTTGAGATGGATTCTGAAGCCTTGGCTTTCATCTCATCCCCGTATGATTTCCATACGATAAAATCCACGTCTGCAGACTGTTTGCTGCTGGTACTGGTGAGGATATCAATGGTAGAACTGTCAACTGGTGAGCCGCTGACATACATCCTCATTTCATTTTCCGGGCCGGTTATGTTGAAATTAAACTTCGCAATGGCCCTGCCATAAAAAAGGTTGTTGTCTGTTCTGCCAGTATTGAGTACCAGTAATTTTTTGGATGTTGCACTGATGTTGTAACTAAAATCTCTGAAAAAATGGTGGTCAAGGCTTCCTTTTACAGTGGCCAGATTACCGTAGATATCTTTGAGTTGGATGGTTCCCAGATTGATCTTTCCAGGCGAAAATTCAATCACGGGATCCGCGAGTGTATAACTACATTGGGTATAAGCTACCGTAACTTTTGCATTCGATACTTTCACAGCACCTGTAAAATCAGGTTCTTTGAGGTTTCCTGAGATGCGCAGCTTGCCGTTCCCCAAACCATCCATCTGGCTGAATACTATGCCAAGATAGGGTTGGAGCAAGGAAAGTTTGACATTCACAATATCAATATCTGTGTCAATCTGTTGTTGGCTGCTGTCTTTCAGATCAAGTTTTCCTTTGATCCCAAATTGATAGTTGGGGTTATCTGATTCAAGAAAATAACTGGCCCTTTTCTCCTTGCTGTCCCAAAATGCATTGATGGATGTTAGGCCGATCGAGTCGTTTTCAAACCTTGTTTTATCCGTTTGTGCATTGAGGTAAAGTTTGAGGTTGTTGAATGGATCTTCAACGGTTAGGTCACCAGAGGTGATCCCCTGTATCCTAGGCTCCTTTAGTACAAAGGGGAGAAGCTCGCCAAGGTTGACTTTGTCCAGGGTAAGGATGATGGTCTGCTCCCTGTCTGCAGCAGGTGGGAGCGTGATCAAACTGATCGATTGTTCACCATTGTTTAGCCTGAAATTGCTGGCGTCAAATTTGGCTTTGCTGATCAAGACCTCGCCATCTTTCTCAATGTTCCATGTTTTTTCGTTGAAAACGAGTGATGAGGGATTGAAGTGAACCAGGATGCCGTCTTTCAGGTTGTTGACGGATGCAGAAAGTTTGGCTCCGTATTGGGATGATTCAGAAAAAGTATTGATGTCAACTACAGAAACATCCTTGGAAGACCTGATCCGGATTTCATTGTTGGGAAAGAACAGGCTGTCGTTGAAAACCACCGAACTTGTTTTGGAAGTGATCACCAGGCTGTCTGATCCGCCTGCTGCGTTCATTTCAAAATCATAAACCGACAGGTTTTTATAAAGGAGCTTTGGGATGGTTGCCGTTAGACCAAAATGTTTGTTCTTGGTGTCAATGGTACCTTCAATATTGCTATAATTTAATCCACTTACACCAAGGTCAAGGATCTCTAAAAGGGATGTAGCATTTTTAAGCTCGAAGCTGAAATAGAGATCCTGGTCTTTTTTGGGAGGTGCAACCTTTTTGAAATAAAGAGGATAATAACTGCTGAAATATTGGTTGAAAGTAGCTGGCAGTTCTGCAAATTCAAAGTGCCCCTGCATTTTGGCATCAATATCCTTCCCAACCAAGGAAAGCGATCGGTAATCCTCAACTTGTTCAGCTTTGAATGTGAGGCTATCAAATGCAAAGGCCTGATTTCCCCTGAACAAACTAAGATTTGTAAAACGGGCAATGCCATTTATATTGTCCGGATCGTTGCCAAGAAAATCCATCTGTGTTTTCCCTGAAAAGGTCAGCGGCATGCTGGTCAGTTTGAGGGCTTGCAGGTCGGAGAGATGAATTTGTGCATCCACAATGATTCTTGGCATTTTACCACCGAGGTTGATCCTTGTAGACAGTGCGGCAATCAGGTTTTTATCATCAATATCCAGGGCAGTTTCAAGGATATCGTTTATGTAGCTTCCCTTTGCATTGATGTCTGTATAATTGTATTGGTTGAAGGCCAGCTTGCTGAGGTTTGCATTAAAATTGATTCCTGCTTTGGTATTCCCTGAAACACTGTATTTTCCGGCAATATTACCAAGCTGTTTTATTTTCAGCAGTTTTCCGGCTTCCAATCCATTGATCGTTCCGGTACTGTTAATATTTAAATCATTGGTTCCTATCTGTTTTAGGTTTGTAATTGTGCTTACATTTCCTAACGCAGTATTCAACAAGCCCTTTATGTCCATGCTTTCTCCCCAAGCCATCACATCACCCTTGAAGCTGATTGCACCCATTGGTGCAAGATCAATGCCCAAAGATTTTTTAAGGCTGGGTACTAGTGTGTAAATGTCCTTGGCTGCACTGATGGCTGTTGCATTGATCAGCCGATAACTGGTCGTTGCAAGATCAGGAAGCCCTTTGATCTGTAGCTCTCCAGATAGGGAAGTGAGGTTACCGTATTCAATCCTCATTTCTTTTGCAGCCAGGTCTCTAACTGTCCCCTTAACTTTTCCATTTAAACCAATGACGGTATTCTCTCCCTTTAGGGAAGGGGCGAAAAATGCAATATCCTTTAGGTTTACGTTGCTATTGGTAATATTACCCTCCATCCTGACCTTGTTAACGAAGTCGGCCATGTCGTCTGTGAAATAATCATAGCCCATGGAAAAGGCGTTGCCTATTTTACTAAATGGAGTTTCGATAGAGAGGTCTGAAAAAGTCATGATTGTGGGGTCCATCTTCACGCTGGCAATTAAAGAGCGGACTTCTAAACCACTTCTTTCTTTTGTCTTCAGCGAAAGCTTTCCAGTTAAAGAGTCGTTGTTCAATGCCAGGTTATTGATGCTTCCGGTGATGTCTGAAAAATGCAGGTGGGCACCATCAAAATAGTCGTAGGCTTTTCTGCTGGTTTCAAGATCGCTTTTAAAATTTCCTTTTTGAAGGCTGATGGACTTGGCACTGATTTTCCACTGTCCTGGATTCCAGTACAATGTACCATTGATTCTTTTTTCTGTTTTGGGGATCAGGGACTTGGGTCTTCTGCCAGTGTATTGGTGAAGACCAAAATCGGGTTGGTTGATGGTCAACTGGTTGAGCTGAATTTGTTTATTCTTCAGGTCTATGAGGGCAGATGAGAGAAGAAGCTTGGGTATGCTCAAGTTCTGGTCTTCGCCTCGCCATTGATCTTTTACCTTGTACCTGATTTTTTTTAATTCCAGTACAGTGATGTTTAGTTTCAGTTCAGCGGGATTTCCATTGCTTGGCTTCCCAGAGGAAAGGGCATCCAGGATGAACTGGTAATTCCAGATACTATCCTTGCGGTAGGTGTTGATGTAAACATCTTCCAGGCTGGCATAATTGACTGAAATATTTTTTTTAAGGAAAAACCAGTCGCTGATGTTTAGCCTTATCTGGCCGGCATGCAAGAGGGTGTCTTTTGAACGGTCCCTCAACAGTACATCGTTGATGGCGAATTTGTTGAAAAGGGAGAAGTTGACGGAACCTATGCTGATGTTTGCATTCAGGTTTTTGCTGATCGTCTTTAAAACATTATCAACAAGCCTGTTTTGGACATAGGGGGTTTGGATAAGCAGCCAGAGGGCCAGCACCAAGGCAATGATGCCGCCTAAAACAAAGGAGCCTATTTTAACTGCTTTTCTCAGAGGAAGTGTTTGTGGTAAAGTTAACCAATCCCCACTAGAGAATGGCCGCTGCCAAGGAATTAACCGTTAATTGAATCTGAAAAAATATCAATAGGCAGCTGCATGATCATCGCCCCTTCTATCAGCTACCGCTTCAATCGACTTTAATTTCTTTCCGTTCCATTCCAGTTTGATTACTTCAGTCCTTCCAATTTGACCTCGATTGGTGAAAGCGTATCCCATTTTTTCCAATGAAGTTTGCAGGCTTTTGGGGAAATCATTTTCAACCATCACTTGGTCTGGAAGCCACTGGTGATGGAACTTTGGATTGTTGACTGCATCAAGACTGGACTGCTTGAAGTCGATAATGTTTACCAGGGTTTGAAAAACTGAAGTGGGTATGGTCGTGCCCCCAGGAGTACCTACCACCAGCCAGGGTTTCTTGTCCTTGAGCACCACAGTTGGTGTCATGGAGCTGAGCATCCTTTTTCCTGGTGCAATGGCATTGGCTTCTTTGCCAACGGCACCAAACATGTTTGGGACACCCGGCTTTACACTGAAATCATCCATCTCATTGTTCAGCAGGAAACCAGCACCACCAACAACGGTCTTTGATCCGTATCCGCCATTCAGGGTTGTTGTCACACTGACCACATTGCCATATTGGTCTGCCACAGACAAGTGGGTGGTTTCATCACTCTCAGGATTGACCTTGCCCGGTTTAACCATATCACTGGGGGTTGCCTTCCCACTAATAAAATCCTTCATCCTTTCTTTCAGATAAGTTTCACTCGAAAGGGTCTTCACTGGTACTTTTACAAAGTCCTTGTCTCCCATGAATTCTGCCCTGTCTGCATAAGCGCGCCTTTCCACCTCAATCATCAATTGCACGGCAGCGGATGAATGAAATCCCATTGATGCAATGTCCCTGTCTTCAATCATTTTCATCATCTGCTGCATTAACAGCCCGCCACTGCTGGGCATGGGCATGCCAATGACCGTATGGCCTTTGTAATCAAAAATGATAGGATCTCTTTCTGCTGCAGTATAATTTTTCAAGTCTTCCAAACTGATTTTCCCACCACCTCTTTTCATTTCTGCTGTAATCAACCTGGCAGTTTCGCCTTCATAAAATCCTTTCATGCCATTGTCGCGAATCCTTGACAGGGTAGCCGCCAGGTCCTTCTGTACCAGCGTGTCGCCTGCTTTCCAGGCATTGTCTTTTACAAATGCAGGACGGACGGTATTGTATTTTACAAAAGCAGATTTGCTGCCATTCAAAGACCTTGCCTCAGCGGCAGTGATCACAAATCCTTTTTCAGCCAAATCGATGGCCGGTTTGATCAGTGCTTCAAATCCAAGCTTACCGTATTTGTGAGAGGCAAAAAGCCCCGCAACTGTTCCTGGCACCCCGCTGGCAAGATGACCGTTCTGGCTGAGGTTCAGCAAAGGATTGCCATCCTTATCGAGGTACATATCGCGCGATGCACTTCCTGGGGCCTTTTCCCTGTAATCGATTGAAATGGCTTTCCCTTTGTTTGTATAAGCAACGAGGAATCCACCTCCTCCGATATTTCCTGCTCCGGGATAAACAACGGCCAAAGCCAATTGTGTGGCAATTGCTGCATCAAATGCATTTCCCCCTTTTTTAAGGATTTCCAGGCCCACTTGGCTGGAGAGCGGATGCGCAGATGAAACCGCGCCATTGCTGCCATTGGCCATTTTGTTGATGTCGTATTGGTAGGGGTTGATCTGGGCCGAAGCCATCCAAGACAATAAAACCAAAATCGATGCCATCAACAGATGGGCATTGTGCAGACGGTTGGAAATCTTTTTCATTCCATAAAGATAGAAATCATTTTAAAAGAATATGCCTTCTGCCCTAGTTCTTAAGCCCTATTTGATTATTTTTATTCACTTAATCAAGCTTCTATTCTGATGAAAATATTTTTCATGCGCTCCCTTTCAGTACCAAGGTTGTTCTTGATTGTGCTGTTCTTTTTTACGCTTAATGTTAGTGTTACTGCACAAAAGCAGGTAGCTGCCAGCAGCAGTGAAATCCTGCATGCTATGAAGCGATTGAATGTGTTGGGCACTGTTATGTACATCGCCGCCCACCCCGATGATGAGAATACCCGTTTGCTGGCTTATATGGCAAGAGATAGAAACTACAAAACAGCCTATCTCGCCATGACCCGGGGAGATGGTGGACAGAACCTGATAGGGGATGAGCAAGGCATTGAGCTGGGGATGATAAGAACCCAGGAACTGCTGGCTGCCAGAAGGGTGGATGGTGCAGAGCAGTTTTTTACCCGTGCCTATGATTTTGGATTTTCAAAAAGAACCGAAGAGGCATTGGCCATGTGGGACAAGCAAAAAGTATTGTCAGATGCAGTCTGGGTAATTCGGAATTTTAAACCGGATATCATCATCACCCGGTTTCCAGAAGACAGCAGAGCAGGTCATGGGCACCACTCCGGGTCTGCTGTGATCGCCAGGGAAGCCTTTGTTGCTGCTGCTGATCCCAAGATGTTTCCAGAGCAATTCAAATTTGGCGTTGGTCCATGGAAGGCAAAGCGCATCATGTGGAATACCTTCAGTTTCGGTTCAACCAATACAACGGCTGAAAACCAGCTCAAGATTGATGCAGGAAGCTATATTCCCTTGATGGGCAAAAGCATTGGTGAAATCGCTGCTGAAGGCAGAAGCCAGCACCGCAGCCAGGGATTTGGTTCAGCCTCTACTAGAGGATCCGCAACAGAATATTTTATCCATACGCTTGGCGAAAAAGCAGATAAAGATCCGATGGATGGTGTAGACTGCAGCTGGGCTAGGGTAGATGGTGGATCGGTTGTCAATGCACTGGTCAATCAATTGGTGGAAACCTATTCGGTTCATGATCCTTCAGTTTCTTTGAAGCAATTGATTGCCATCAGAAAAGCCATCCAGGCTATTGGCGATGTCCATTGGAAAAGGATAAAATTAGGAGAAGTTGACCGGGTCATCCAGCTGGTATCCGGCTTGCACCTGGAGGCTTTGGCTGACAGGTCATTGGTCAAACAAGGTGATTCCATCAGGGTTAATGTATTGCTCAACAATCGTGCAGGTACTGAAATCAATATTGGAGAAATCAGTTTTCAACATACAAAAGCTGGCCAAGGCATGGGGTTGAAAAAGAATGTGAACTGGACAAATAGTTTTTATGTTCCGGTGCCATTGACCCAAAAAATAACACAGCCCTATTGGCTGGAACTGCCAATGCAAGCAGGTTATTTTAATGTGGATGACCAGCAGCTGATTGGTATGCCTGAAAACAAGCCTGCCTTCACGGTAAATGCATCATTGAATATAATGGGAGAGGCCATAGCGTTTGATATACCGGTTCGTTATCGGGTCGTCGATCCTGCAAAGGGAGAATTTTTTCACCCTGTTTATGTGGTGCCAGCCTCGCCATTGGCTGATAAAAAAATGGAAACCATTGCCTACGAGCATATTCCATCGCTCACGTATTTCAGCAACATTATCAAATTTGACATGCCCAAGGACATGAAAACCGCAGGCAAGCGCATCGGCTATATCACTGGTGCAGGAGACAAGCTGCCCGACATGATCAGGATGATGGGATTTGATGTGACAGAGTTGGGAAGAGCTGACATCAGTCAAGGCAAGCTGAGTCAGTTTGATGCCGTGGTGGTGGGTGTTAGGGCTTACAATGTCAATGAATGGATGGCTGAAAAGCATGCCATCCTGATGGATTATGTTTCCAGTGGTGGCAACCTCGTGGTGCAGTACAATACCAATAGTTTTGCAGGTCCTATGCAAAAAACAATGATTGGTCCCAAGCCCTTTACCATTTCCAGAGGAAGGACAACAGAAGAGGATGCCGATGTAGTTTTCCTGGATGAAAATGATCCATTGCTGAATTTTCCCAACAAGATCACCAAAAATGATTTTTCAGGATGGATACAGGAACGGGGCATTTATTATGCTGAAAATTTCTCTGCAGATTACAAGGCTGTGTTCACCATGCATGACAAGGGTGAGGCCGACCTCAATGGAAGCCTGATCGTGAGAAATGAAGGCAAGGGCAGGTTTATTTATACCGGTCTTGTTTTTTTCAGGGAGCTCCCTGCAGGAGTTCCTGGTGCGTTCCGTTTGTTTGCCAACATCATTTCCAACCCGAATAAAAAAGTCAATGGCTCAAAATAACAAAAGGCGGTCCCCTGTTTTTGCCATGGTGGTTGGCTTGGGCCTTGGTCTCCTGATTGCTTTGGTCAGGAAAAAAATTGCATTGGGATTGTTGATAGGAATCCTGGTGGCTGCCATCATCTACAAAAGGGACAAACGATGAGTGTCTTGGATTGGTCAGTGCTGGTGCTCACCATTGTGTTGGTGGTATTGTATGGTGTTTACAAAGGCAGAACCACCAAAGATATTGATGGTTATTTCAGGAGCAGCAAGCAACTCCGTTGGTACATGGTGATGCTCAGCGTGATTGGTACCCAGGCCAGTGCGGTAACTTTTTTATCTGGCCCTGGCCAGGCTTATTCAGATGGCATGCGGTTTGTGCAATATTATTTTGGATTGCCCCTGGCCATGTTGGTCTTGTGCATCACATTTGTCCCGATCTTTCACAAGCTCAATGTCTACACCGCTTATGAGTTTCTTGAAAAGCGGTTTGACAAAAAGACCCGTTCCTTCACTGCTTTTCTTTTTCTTTTGTCCAGGGCTTTATCAACTGGCATCAGTATTTATGCACCTGCTATCATTCTGTCTTCTGTTTTGGGTTGGAACATTTATGTCACCAATGTTTTGATGGGTGGAATTGTGATCCTTTACAGCATCAGCGGTGGAGCCAGGGCAGTCGCTTATACACAGCAACTGCAGCTGGTCATCATTTTCTCCGGGCTATTTCTTGCAGCCTATTTATTGATTGACATGATGCCAAACGGGGTAGGTCTTGGTGAAGTGATTTCCATAGGCAAAGAACTTGGGAAAATGAATGTGATCACCACAGGGATGACCGATCAGGGATTTGATTGGTCGGATCGTTTCAATATTATCAGTGGGGTGATTGGAGGTTTCTTTTTGGCCCTTTCTTATTTTGGAACAGACCAAAGCCAGGTGGGAAGATATTTATCAGGCAGTTCCATCAAAGAAAGCCGGATTGCCCTTATCATGAACGGGATTGTAAAAATTCCGATGCAGTTTTTTATACTTTTCATAGGCGTCTTGGTTTTTGTATACTATATGTTCAATGCTTCTCCACTTTTTTTCAATCAACTGGCCATTGACAAGTTGAAAACAACTGCTTATCATGATCAGGTGGTTGCCCTTGAACAGGAGCACAAGGTCATTTCATTGCAGAAGCAGGCTTTATTGACAAAAATGAAAGGGGAGGGCCAGGTTGTTTATACATCTGCTCTGCACGATATTCAACAAAAAGAATCCGCTCTTCGCCTCAGTGTCAAAAAAATGGTAAAGGAGTCCGGGATTCTTGTGGAGAATGCCGATACCAATTATGTGTTCATCCGGTTTGTGATGGACCATATGCCCAAAGGCTTGATAGGGCTATTGATCGCAGTGATTTTTCTTGCTGCCTGGGGCAGCATTTCTGCAGCCCTGAACTCACTGTCAGCATCAACTTTGATCGATTTTCATAAACAATACATCAATGCAAATCCCTCCGAAGCGGAAGCGTTTAAGTTGTCTCGGATGTACACCCTTTTTTGGGGAATGTTCTGCATCATTTTTGCCCAGTTTGCCACCAACCTGGGTAGCCTGATTGAAGCGGTAAATATCCTGGGCTCATGGTTTTATGGGGTGATGCTGGGTATTTTCCTTGTTGCGTTTTACCTGAAAAAAGTAAAAGGGAATGCTGTTTTTTATGCAGCCATCATGGGAGAGGTTGTTGTGATTGCCATGTATGCGTTTACCAACATCGGATGGTTATGGCTGAATGCCATTGGGGCGATTGCAGTGGTGGTCTTTGCTGTTTTGGCTGAAATGGTATTGGGAGAGAAACAACTGGCCCAACAATAAACCCGAAACGGGTATTTCTTAAGTGCCTCGGGCGGGAATCGAACCCGCACTCGCTTTTTCGGCGAACAGGATTTTAAGTCCTGCGTGTCTACCAATTCCACCACCGAGGCATGCGAAATGCATGAAAGAACAATCGAACTTAAACTAAAAATTCCATCATTGATGGAATTTTTGTGAGCGGAAGACGAGATTCGAACCCGCGACCCCAACCTTGGCAAGGTTGTGCTCTACCAGCTGAGCTACTTCCGCAATGTGTGTAAGAACATAGGGGGTGCAAAAATAAGAATAAGATCTTAATCTAAAAAGAAAATTCTTATTTGTATTTGGGAGTGTACTGTGTACTTTCAGGAACTTCCACTTTGGGTTTTCCTTTGTAGTGCATGCTGTACAAGCCATAGCATCCACCCAGTACAAAAGCCATAAAGGCGAAGAGCTGGACGTGAAACAGGAATCGGGAAGAGATTACCCAGTTTCTGCCAAAGTCTTTCTTTTCAGCGATGTCAGTTGTATTGTGTTGCATATGTTTCTTTTGCTCGGCAAAAATAAGGAATCAAGTTTATTTTTCAACTGCAGTTTGCAACAATTTCTGAAAACCTGTTTTTGCCTTTTACAAAATGTTGCCAAACCACACTGCCCATGTATCTTCCAGCGGGTTTTCCTGTTCTTTTGGAAGGGAAAATACTTTTTTTCTGACCGGAAAGCAGCCAAATGAAAAAGCCAAAATGGGCTTTCACAACTGCAGAAAAAAAATAAGACTGTCCTGACAGCAGGTTTTTCCAAGCACTGATTGCATCCAGCAGGAAACGAAAACCGACCGTCATTATAGCATCCATTCCCTCAAGGTTTTTCCAAAGCATGATCAGGTTATTCCTGAAATTGAGGTAAATTTTCTTCGGATTGTTCTTGGCAAGGGTTCCTCCACCAATATGGTAGATGATGGATGCCGGGCAAGACATGATCTTGTGGCCAGCCAACTGTAACCTCCAGCAAAGGTCAATCTCTTCCTGGTGCGCAAAAAAATACCCATCAAATCCGCCCACTGCATCAAATGCGGAGTGACGGATAAACAATGCGGCACCGGATGCCCAAAAAATAGGTGCTGGCATGTCGTATTGGTGCTCGTCTTTTTCCAGTACATCAAATATTCTGCCCTTAGAAAAAGGATAACCAAACCGGTCTATCCAACCACCCGCTGCACCCGCATATTCAAAACTTTCCTTGTTTTTATAGTCCAATATTTTGGGCTGTATGGCAGCAACATCAGGATTTTCATTGAACATATTCATTACAGGCTCAATCCATCCCGGACTGACCTCAATGTCAGAGTTCAGGAGTACCAAGAAATCTTCCTCAACATGCTTCAGAGCCATGTTGTATCCGCCTGCAAAACCTTCGTTGGAAGTATTGTGAATGATCTTGATGGAAGGGTATTGAGATGCAACCCAATCCGCAGATCCATCCGTTGAGGCATTGTCTGCCACGTAAACAACCATGTTTGGGTAGGTGGAAGCCAAAACAAAGGGTAGGAATTGTTCAAGGTAGTGTTTGCCATTCCAGTTCAGGATGACTACCGCAAGATTGGGATGAGATTCAGGTGGGTGCATGTATTCAACAAATTTAGGTCCTATCTGCCTAAAAATTGTCAGTCCATTTTTTCATGTCTCGATTTTTACATAATTTCGTCGTCCCTCGGGCCCAGGTGGCGAAATTGGTAGACGCACTACCTTGAGGTGGTAGCGCTGGAAACGGCGTGCTGGTTCGAATCCAGTCTTGGGCACAAACGCCCTTCCAACGAAGTTGGAAGGGCGTTTTGATTTGTGAGCGTTGAACGCTCGCATTCATAAGCGAACAAATCAAAACGCCCCTCCTCGCCGAAGGCGAGGGAAGGGCGTTTGTAGCCCCCCCGCAAGACACCCTGGATCACTGAAAGTAATCCAATCAAATCGCCGCATACAATCCAACTTTGTGCATTTTCCTGCTTTAAATCATCCCATTGGCCAATGTCAATCTCCTGCTTTAAATATTGCATCACTTATCTTCCCGAATAACCATCAGCACCTGTTCTTGGTTTTTCAATTCTTACCATGGCGAAAAGATTCTGGCATACACTTGATATTCAGAAAGTTTTCGAAAATACCCATTCGAACGAATCTGGACTGACAGCTGGTCAAGCACAGCAACACCTGAAAGAATACGGAAAAAACAAGCTGGTTGAAAAAAGAAAACGCAACCCTGTAATTCAATTCTTGATGAAGTTTACCGACTTCATGATTATCGTTCTTATATTGGCCGCTATTATTGCAGGTATCGCGGGGGACATTACAGACGCTATCATCATTTGCATAATTGTTGTTCTCAATGCACTTATTGGTTTTTTACAGGAGTTTAAAGCCGAAAAGGCAATCAATGCCCTGAAGCAGTTGTCTGAACTGCGCGTTGCTGTCATGCGAAACAATAATCTAACCATTATCCCTTCCGAGGACATTGTGCCAGGAGATATTGTGATACTTGAAACAGGTAATGTGGTGGCTGCAGATCTTCGCTTGTTTGTAACCAATCAATTGTTTATTGACGAAGCCATGCTCACTGGCGAATCCCTTCCTGTCCTCAAAAAAACGGATAACCTTCATGACCAAATGCTCTCTACTGGAGACATGACCAATATGGCGTTTAAGGGAACCCTGGTTACCGGCGGAAGAGGTAAAGGCATTGTAGTGGAAACGGGGATGCTTACTAAAATCGGGCAAATTGCTGGGTTGCTTCAGCACAAAGAGGGAGAAACTCCTTTGCAAAAAAGGATGGCAGACTTTAGTAAAAAACTGTCTTATATCATCCTTATCATCTGCATCGCACTTTTTTTCATTGGTTTTGTCAGGGGGGAAGATCCTGTTCAAATGCTGCTGACTGCCATTTCGCTGGCTGTTGCTGCCATACCTGAGGCACTTCCAGCGCTCATTACCATTGCACTGGCACGAGGAGCAAATAAAATGGTAGCCAAAAATATTCTCATTCGAAAGCTGAATGCTGTTGAAACATTGGGGTCCGTTACGTATATCTGTACAGACAAAACAGGTACCCTTACGCAAAATAAAATGTCAGTTGTTTCCATCAATTCAGATGAGCAAAAAATAAAAAGCCTCAAAGGGATACCAACCTTACACCTTTGCATAGCACTCAATCATGATGTTAAGGAAAGTGCAAGCGGTCAGTGGTCAGGAGACCCTACTGAAATTGCAGTTGTTGAGCATTTCACTGCTACTTATGGCAAAGAAGATATGGATGCCCATCGTTTTGAGTTTGAACGCATCTGTGAGTTTCCATTTGATGCGGATAGGAAGTGCATGACCACCATTCATCGATTCGATCAACAGTATCTTGTGATAACAAAGGGTGCGGCAGAAGCAATCCTACATCATTTTCTTCCGGAATATGATGTCAAAGCCATCAATGCAAATGTAGATCGCTTGTCCAGTCAGGGCATGCGCGTTATCGTTTACGGGTTTAAATTGGTTGATGAAATGCCCGAATCATCTGACCTGGCAGTAATGGAATCCTCTCTTCATTTTGCAGGGATGGCAGGGATGATAGACCCTCCAAGGGAAGAAGTAAAACAAGCCATTCACGAATGCAGGGTTGCAGGAATACACACGGTAATGATTACAGGCGATCATCCCAAAACAGCTGGTGCTATTGCTTCACAAATTGGTTTGATGCAACCCAATGAAATGTTGATAACCGGCAAGGATCTTAACGAAATGAGCGACATTGTGTTCGCTGAAAATATCGAGAAAATTCGTGTCTATGCCCGTGTTTCTCCTGCTCAAAAATTAAGAATTGTCCATGCTCTTCAAAAGAAAGAACATTTTGTGGCTATGACGGGTGATGGTGTCAATGATGCACCTTCGTTGAAAGCTGCAAATATTGGAGTGGCTATGGGTATTTCGGGAACAGACGTCAGCAAGCAAGTGGCCCAAATGATTTTGCTCGATGACAATTTTGCTAGCATTGTAAAAGGTGTAAAAGAGGGTCGGCGAATCTATGATAATATTAGGAAGTTTGTCAAATACATCATGACCTGTAACAGTGCAGAAATTTGGACACTCCTGCTTGCTCCATTTTTTGGACTCCCAATCCCACTTTTGCCTATACATATTCTATGGATTAATTTGGTAACTGATGGGATACCAGGTCTAACACTTGCCAATGAAAAGGCGGAACCCAATATCATGAACCGTCCTCCCCGGAAAACCAACGAAAGTATTTTCTCAGGAGGCCTTGGTTTTCATATAGTTTGGGTGGGTTTGAGCATGGCTGGGATTACACTAGGCGTGCAGGCATGGGCATTGGCCAATGAGAATACACATTGGCAAACGATGGTGTTTACAGTGCTATCCCTTTCACAACTGGCACATGTATTGGCTATTAAAAGAGATAAAAGTTTGATTGCCGAAAGTGGATTTTTCAACAACATGTCGCTTATCCTGGCAATACTTTTCACATTTATGCTTCAATTGGTTGTAATCTACCTTCCATTGGCCAACAGGGTTTTGAAGACAGCTCCACTGACAATCTTTGAATTACTGGTATGTATAGCATGTGCTGTCTTACTTTTTCATGCTGTTGAATTGGAAAAGCTGATCAAAAAAAGGCTTCACAAAGGCTGAATGGCTTAACTTCAAGGATGATTCTTTATGCAGGCCCTCTTTATGACGATGTGATTTAAAGTAAAACTTCTATTGTTAAAAATTATGCGATCTGTAATCTTTACTTTCACCACTGCTGTATCATTGGCCATAAGTCCACTCAAGGCTCAGCATGCAGTATCAACGGGAATCATAAACAATCAACATAAAAGGCCAAACATACTGATCATCATGACAGATCAGCACAGTGCTACGATGTTATCTTGTACAGGAAATAAATGGTTGAAGACACCATCACTCGATGCGCTTTCATCAGCCGGAATTCGTTTTGAGAAAGCATATGTAACAAATCCCGTTTGTATGCCATCCCGTTTCTCGATACAAACTGGTCTTTTGGCTTCATCTGCCGGTATCAGGGAAAATGCTTATAATATCACTCCGGATAGAAAATCACTTATTCAAAGTCTGTATTCCCGTTCATTGGGTCATACATTCCGGAATGCCGGATACGATACTTATTATGGAGGTAAATTTCATGTTCCCATTGAAGGACCCAATGCAACGAATTGGGGCTATAATGTAATCACAAGAAATGATAGGGAAAATCTTGCATTGGATGTATCTGATTTTCTTGTGAACAGAAACCATGAAAGCAAACCCTTCCTACTTTTTACTTCATTAATAAACCCACATGATATTTGTTTTGATGCCATCAGTTTTGGAGAGCCTGAAGGCAATGAAGCAAAAGCTACACCGCCAGATCTTTTTGAGGCCAAAAAAATCCCAGAAGGAGTTTCAAGAAATGAGTTTTTTAAAAAATATTGCCCGCCATTACCTGATAATCATATGCCCAGGATCGGAGAATCTTATTCTGTAGACAGCCTGATCAGCCTTCGAAAGTTTAGAAAAGTGGTTCGGGATAGCTGGACGGAGGAAGACTGGAGGTTACACCGGTGGGCATATGCGCGACTTACGGAAAAAGTAGATGTACTTATTGGGCAGATATTGGGTGCGCTTGATCGATCAGGACTAAGGGAAAATACCATCATTTTATTTACAGCAGATCATGGAGAAATGGATGGAGCCCATAAGCTGGAACACAAAACTGTATTTTATGAGGAATCAGCAAGGGTGCCATTTATCATTTCTTATCCTGGATTGAAAAACAACGGCAAAGTCGATAACCAACATCTGGTCAGCAACGGACTGGATATTTTTCCTACACTTTGTGAACTTGCACAGATACAGCCACCCAAAGGGCTTCAGGGAAAGTCTTTGGTACCATTGCTGAATGAAAAAAAAGCAAACAACTGGCGAACTGAAATTTTCATTGAAAGTCAGCTGGGATACCTTATCCATAATGGCCGCTATAAATACCAGCTTGATGACAAGCATGGCGAACATCAAAGGGAAGTCTTTTCCGATTTAAAATCAGATCCCGGAGAAAAATACAATCTGATCAAAGAAAAAAAGTACAAAGAAGCAATCAATGGTTTAAAAAATAAATTGATTTCACATTTAACAGCATCCAAGATTGCTTTTGTTCCTCCAGGATTGTAAACAAAAAGATCAAGTTTAATTCTAAAATAAAATGTTGTTTCCTGTTTTTTTGGCCTTTTCTTTTTGCTGCTTCATAAAGTCACTGACCACATCCTTTTTATTTCTATCCCGATATGTTTCATAGGCTGGATCCTTGTACTTTATCATTAGCTTAAGCATTTGCTTTCGCAGCTTTTTTATTTCCTGTTGATACGCTGGATCATCGATGAGGTTATGAAGTGCATCGGGGTCATTTTTATAATCGTAAAGTTCTTCTGGTGTTCTATACTTATAGAAATTCACACGCTTGGCAATAGCAGAATCCGTTTTGGCCGCAGCAAGCATGGCTTTCCAGGTCAGCCCCCCCGTTGCATCTCCCGTCATACTGGTTTTGCCATCAGCCCAGAAGTTGTATATATAGCTAAAGCGATCATTTAAAACACTTCTCATCGGATACCTTATTTTGGCAAAAATTTGATAGTAGGTCGTGTAGACATGGTTTTTGTTTTTTTGCTTTTTGCCCAATAACAAGGGCAGATAACTTTTTCCATCTGCGTTTGTTTCCTGAGGAAGCTGCAAAGCATCAAGAATGGTAGGCATCAGATCGATGCCAGATACTGCATGGGTGGAATCAACTGTACCGGGCTTAACAACACCCGGCCATGCAACAATAAGTGGCGTTCTGTTGCTATTATAATAGCACTGAGACTTCCCGTATGGGAAAGCTGACCCATTGTCACTCATGAATACAATTAGTGTGTTATCAGCCATGCCGCTTTCGGATAAGGCTTTGAATATTGCACCAATAGAAAGATCAGCCCTGTAAACGGAACTGTAATATTCTGCCATTTCCTTTCTGACGTCAGGTATGTCAGGCAAAAAAGCGGGCACGTCAATTTCATCAGGTTGAAATTGACGGGTTTGGCCGAGAGGATTATACTCAAATGACTTAAGGTCTTCTTCAGTGCCTGCAAATGGCCTGTGTGGATCTTGGGAGTTGGCAACCAGAAAAAAAGGTTCATTGTTTTTTTGTGACAGCTTAAAGAATGTCATGGCGTAATTGTAAAAAAGAGAAGGAATTCTTCCGTTTCCCTTTCTCCATGTTGAATCTTTTTCGGTGACAAAGGGAATATAATCCCATTGGAATTTCTCCATGGGTTGATAGTGAATTTCCTTTCCAAGTACTCCGTTGGTATATCCTGCTTTTTTTAATTTTTCCGGAAGGGTAACTACATCGATGCTCATGGGTTCTAACCCTTCAGAGCCATTGTTATGGGGATAAAGTCCTGTAAGCATTGCTTGGCGGGAAGGTTGGCAAACGGCAGTGTTGATGAAGCCTCTGGTAAACCGCATTCCTCTCCTGGCAAGTGCATCAATGTTCGGAGTAATTCCTGGTATTTTACATCCAAATGCCCCTACGGAATTGTAGGTCAAATCATCAACTGTAATGATCAGGATATTGGGTCTTGCTTTCCCCTTTTTGATACCACCCAAGGGAGGATGAGAAGAAAACCCTTTTAATGAAAACAAAGTGAGCAGGGACAGTAAAATAAAAGATGCGTTGCAGGGTCCTTTCATTTAATCAGATTTGGGTGTATAAACCTTTCCGAGATTGCCTGATGTATTGATAATATCTCCACGCTTGATACCCATTTCCGTTAAACCGAATTTATTGAGATAATACTCGGATGGTTTGAAATGCTCGTCGCCTATTGCCTTCAGTTCCTTTTGCATCAAGCGATCCATTTTTTTCTTTACCCGGGCGTAATTGCTGTTGTCTATGAGATTGTTGAGTTCCAAAGAATCGGCAACATGATCAAACAACATCAATGGTTTGTCGGGGGTTTTTACATACGTGTAACGGTTGGTCTTGATGGCCCTGTATTCTGAAAAGGGAGTTGGAGCAGTGGGATATACATTCATGTACAAGGCTGCCCTGTTATTTGACTGGGTGGGGTTTTTCATCGCTGAAGAAATATTCCTTCCTTCAATGGTCTGCGGTATCGAAAGACCTGCCAATGACAACATGGTAGGCAATACATCCGGTGTGGTGATAGGGGTATGGGTCAGCTTACCGGCATTGTTGCCGATTCCAGGATAGCGGATCAAAAAAGGTGTTTTGACCGACTCATCCCAGGAAATCTGCTTTTCATGTGGTCTGACACCATGTGATCCCATCATTTCTCCATGATCAGCTGTTAAAATGATGATGGAATTATCATATAAGCCCAAGGACTTGATTTTGTTTATTAAATCACCAATAGCCTTATCCGTTGCGGTGCAATGTGCATAATACTGCTTAAGGTTTTCTCTGATATTGGGGAATTTATCTTCGATCACATTGGGGCTCAACACCAGTTTTTCTTTGGGATACATGTCCTGGTATTGTTGGGGTGCTGTATGCTGGGAAAAATGAGGTGATTCAATCGAGAGAAAAAGCAAAAAGGGATTATCGCTTTTTGACGCCTGTTCAAGGTAGTTTGTCGCATCATCCACAATAGCGAAAGCTGAGTATTTTTCCCAGTATTTAACCTTCAGATCATTGTTTTCAAAATAGGGCATTTTATTGTAGTCATGGGTACATTCGATGCCTTTCCAGTAGTCAAATCCCTGCCTTCTGAAGGGTTGCACATTGTTCAGCCGCCCGTGCCCGTCAAGATGCCACTTTCCGTAAAAAGCAGTGGCATAGCCTTGCTTTTTAAAAATTTCAGCCATGCACAATTCCTTTTCCGGCAGATAAAGATCATTCATGAACATGCCTGTTGAAGTCGGAAATCTTCCGGTCATTAGCGCAGCCCTGTAGGGAGTACAAATGGGCATAACAGATACACAGTTCTTGAAGATGACAGACTCTTTTGAGAATTGGTCAATGTAGGGCGTTTTTACTTGTGTATCGCCTGCAAAACCAAAAGCTGTAGATCTCCATTGGTCAGTTAGAATGAAAATGACATTAGGTCGATTTTGTGCTTGTGCTGCTATTGAAAAGCATTGCTGTAGTATGATAAGGGATACCCAATGAGTATTTCTAATAGAATGCAATATGTGATACCAAATCTTTCCCATGAGCGTATAAAATTTAAATTTTCTCATCCTGAATGTACTTATATTTTACAATATCTCTAGAAAATCCCTAACGCTATCATATTCTGGGCAATTCCGTACCTTCCATCTCATATTCTTTTCTCATGCAAAGATTCCTTGGCTTATTCATCATTGCCATTTTATTCCTGTCTTTCAGTTTCCCTCCAAAAGAAAAATGGATCAAACTCTTCAACGGCAAAGACCTCAACAATTGGACAGTAAAGATTTTTCACCATGAAGTGGGAGATAATTATGGAAATACATTTCGTGCGGAAGATGGCGTGATTAAAGTCCGGTATGACAAGTATGAGCAGTTTAACAACCGCTACGGCCATCTTTTTTACAACAAACCGTTCTCTTATTTTAAGTTGAAGTTTGATTACCGTTTTACAGGAATCTGGCGCAATGATGCCCCATCGTATACCAAGATCAATTCTGGTGTGATGTACCATTCCCAGGATCCACGCACTATTCTAAAGGAACAGGATTGGCCTATTTCTGTTGAGTTTCAGGTCTTGGGGGGATTAGAAGATGGACTATCAAGGCCTACTGGAAACATGTGTTCACCTGGAACTGATGTTTTCTTTCAAGGAAAAAAAGATCCAAGACATTGTATCAGTTCAACGTCTAAAACCTATTATGGAGATCAATGGGTGCATGCAGAATTGATTGTGCTTGGCGATTCCCTGGTTACCCATATCATCAATGGTGATACTGTTTTGCAATACACCAAGCCACAAATTGGTGGCGGCGTTGCCAATGGGTATGATCCAGCCATCAAGATTGATGGTAAATTGCTCAAGAGTGGTTTCATCGCCTTGCAGAGCGAAGGCCAGGAAATTGATTTTAAAAACATTGAGCTTCTTGACCTGTCAAAAAAATACAAATCCAATGAGTAGTCATGCCATCGTTAGGTTGGAAAAAATAATGGATGAATTGCGTGAGCAATGCCCCTGGGACCGTAAACAAACCATTCATACCCTCAGACAGTTGACCATTGAAGAATGCCATGAGCTGGCTGATGTGATCACCGATGAAAACTGGAACGGTATTCGCGAGGAATTGGGTGACATCTTATTGCATATCCTTTTTTATACCAAAATAGGCACTGAGCAAAAGCAGTTCACCTTTGAGGATGTCATCAATGGGATTTGTGATAAGTTGATTTTTCGCCATCCACATATTTATGGTGACGTTGTTGTCAAAGATGAAGAAGAAGTAAAACGCAATTGGGAAAATTTAAAACTCAAGGAAGGTAAAACCTCAGTGATGAGTGGGGTTCCAAGGTCTTTGCCTCCGATGGTACAGGCCATGCGGATTCAGGAAAAAGCCAAGCAGGTGGGCTTTGAATGGGAGAAAAAAGAGCAGGTATGGGAAAAAGTGAAGGAGGAAATGGAAGAGGTGAGGGTAGAGGTTGAACAATATGATGCACAACAATTGGATTCATCAGACAAGCCTGATGTTGGTGAACATCAAAAAATGAAAATTGAAGAGGAGATAGGTGACCTGCTGTTTTCGGTCATCAACTATGCCAGGTTTTTGAATATTGATCCCGACAATGCTTTGGCAAGAACCAATAAAAAATTCTTGACCAGATTTCAGTCCATGGAAAAAATCATCACTGAAAAGGGTCAGCGCATGACGGACCTAACCCTGGAGCAAATGGATGAAATCTGGAATGAGGTCAAAAACCACTGATTCCATCAACCTTTTAAATAGGCTTCAAAATCTGATAGGCTAAAACTGGAAAGGTTGTTTTCTTTTTTCAATCCACCTTTCTGTGCCGCGAGGGTGCCATAACGGATATCATTGTATCCATCAACATTGTGTGCATCTGGATTAATCGATAACATCGCTCCCTTTTCTTGGGCCCTGGCAACCCAGGTCCAATCCAAGTCAAGCCTTCTGGGATGAGCATTGATTTCAATGACTACCTTATTGGCAATGCAGGCATCTATGATCTTTTCATGATCAAGGGGATAGCCCTTTCTGCTCAACAACAGTCTGCCAGTTGGGTGTCCTAGAATGGTGGTGAATGGATTTTCAATCGCCGCGATCACCCGCTGCATGGCCTTCTCTTCATTCATTTTAAGGTTGGAATGAACAGAAGCAATGACCAGGTCAAATGTGCTGAGCAGGTTGTCTGAATAATCTAGTGATCCATCGTTGAGGATATCGCTTTCAATGCTTTTGAAAATCTTGAATGGGGCATATTTTCTGTTCAACTCTTCAATGTACTGGTGCTGCGCTTTCACCCTTTCTTCAGTCAATCCATTGGCATAGAAAGCTGATTTGCTGTGGTCGCTGATGACCAAGTATTCAAATCCTTTATCGATACAGGCTTTGGCCATTTCTTCAATGGTATTGGTTCCGTCACTCCAATCGCTGTGGCTATGGATGATTGATTTGATGTCTGTTGGTTGTACAATATCCATAACAGATCCATTGGTCGCCCTTTCAATGATGGCGGGGTCCTCCCTGAGGAACGATGGGATATAGTGGATGGATGCTGCTGAGAATGCATCCTGGTCTGTATGCATATTATCCAATGAAGCCGGATATTTGTTCAACCAAGCATCGACAAATGCTGCAGAGCCATTGAGGATAAAACTTCTTTTTTGGATTTGTTCTGTTGTAGAAAATTGGAACTCCAGCATCACGTTTTCAATGCCTTTTGCATGTAACGCCTCATCAGTTTCATCAACTGTTTCAAACCCATTATCCTTAAGAAATGTACCAAGCTGTTGTGCATTGCAATCCGTCACCCAGCAAAGTTTTTCCAGGGTAGGCATTTGTCTGATAAAATCTCCGCAAAGCATGAACTTGTTTTCCTTGAATTGTGATGCAAAAACTTCTTGCATGTGCAAAGCATAGGTTTCAATGTCTGCATAGAGAAAATGCCCCTGGTGCCGGAAATAAAATTCTATCGCTTCCTTTACATTTTTCTGTGTTTTCTCGCCAAAGCCTTTATACAGCAACAACCTGTTTTCGTTGCAGGCATAAAGCAGCTCGCCAAGTCCTTCAATGCCCATTTCTTTCCAAATGGTAGAGATCTTTTTGGGGCCAATGCCTTTTATTTGCATCATCTCCAACACGCCTTCTGGCGTTTTTGAAATCAATTCTTCCAGTACTGATAGCTTTCCTGTTTCCAGAATTTCAATGATTTTTCTTGCAGTAGAATCTCCAATTCCTTTCAGTGATGCAATTTGCTCTTTTGGAATGGATTCGAGCTGCAGGGGTAGTTTTTCAATGGAAAATGCGGCGCTCCCATAAGACTTTGATTTGAAGCTGTTTTCCTGGTGAATATCCATCAATTTGCTCAAGAGACTGAATTGATCGGCAATGGCGTAATTGTCTGGCATGATGTGCAGTTGTTCTTTGACAAAAAAAAGTCCCGCACGAAGCGGGACTCTATACTTTTAACTGTTGGAAGATTACTTTGCAGCTTTCTTCGGAGCAGCTTTAGCAGCTTTCTTAGGAGCGGCTTTAGCAGCTTTTTTTGGAGCAGCTTTAGCGGCTTTCTTTGGTGCAGCTTTAGCAGCTTTCTTAGGAGCAGCTTTCTTTGCAGCTTTTTTAGGAGCAGCTTTCTTTGCAGCTTTCTTAGGAGCAGCTTTAACAGCAGCTTTCTTAGGAGCAGCTTTAGCAGCTTTTTTAGGAGCAGCTTTCTTTGCAGCCTTTTTAGGTGCAGCTTTTTTTGCAGTTGCCATTTTGTTTAGAATTTAATGGTTTAGAAAATGTTTAACGTAGTAAAAGTATAAACAGTTTTTCTAATATGCAAAAAAAATTATTTTAAGCAATGATTATCCGGCAGTTACAACAGGTTCAATGGACACGAATGTCTTGTTGTTCTTTGATTTTCTAAATTCAACAACACCGTCCGATGTTGCGAAAATAGTCCAGTCTTTGCCTACTCCAACATTCTTACCAGGGTGATACTGTGTACCACGCTGACGCAAAATGATGTTTCCTGAAATAGCTGGTTGCCCACCAAAGATCTTGATGCCAAGTCTTTTGCTGTGTGAATCGCGACCGTTTTTAACGCTACCTTCACCTTTCTTATGTGCCATGACGCTTGTTTTTTAAGTGATAACTTTTAAATGGATCAGGCGATGCTTTCAATCCTGAGCTTGGTATACAATTTGCGGTGTCCGATTTTTTTACGGAATCCCTTCCTTCTTTTCATTTTGAATGCAATCACTTTGTCGCCCTGAACCTCACTGAGGATTTCAGCACTGACTTTAACTGTTACATCCTTTCCAACGGAAAGTTTTCCATCGTTGTCAACAAGCAAAACCTCTGGGATTTCAATCTTGTCGCCTACACTTCCCTCAATATGGGAAACGTACAGCTGCTGTCCGGCTTCAACCTTGTACTGGTGACCTGCTATTTTTACAATTGCAAACATGATAATTCAAAATTTAGGAGTGCGAAGGTAAGCATAATTTAATTTTCCCCCAATTTTAAAACTAAAAATTCTTGGGGGCTATTTCTATTGGTTTGGGTGGGGGAGCCTATCTTTGTTATTCCCACGAATGATTCAATATGAAGATCAAATCGTATCTGGCCAAGCCTTTTGCAAATATCGTCTATAAAAAAGTACAAAAATCCATGCGCTCTGCTCTGGATGATCAAGAGAGCATCCTATCAGCGCTGATAAAAAAAGGCAAGGTTTCTGAGTTTGGGAAAGAACATCATCTTGCAGAAGTATCTGATCACCAGTCTTTTACACAAGCAGTCCCGATCAGGGACTATGAAAAACTGAGCCCATACATCGCCAAAATCAAGGAAGGGAAGGCCAATATTCTATGGCCAGGCAAGCCCATTTACCTTGCCAAAACCTCTGGAACAACATCTGGAGCCAAATATATCCCGATCACTGCTGATTCCATACCCAACCATATTGGTACAGCAAGGAACGCCTTGCTTTGCTACATCGCCACTTCAGGGAATGCTGATTTCGCCAATGGGAACATGATTTTCCTTTCTGGTTCACCTACGCTAGACCGTATTGGTGGCATCCCAACCGGTAGGCTCAGTGGAATTGTCAACCATCACATTCCCAGTTACCTTAAAAAGAACCAGCTTCCTACATTCGAAACCAATTGTATCGAAGACTGGGAATCCAAGCTGGAAAAAATTGTTGAGGAAACAGTTGCCCGTAACATGACATTGATCAGCGGCATCCCACCGTGGATGCAAATGTATTTTGACAGGTTGATGGAAAAGACAGGAAAAAAAATTGGAGATCTTTTTCCAGATTTCAGTGTATTGGTTCATGGAGGCGTTAATTTTAGCCCATATCGCGCTAAGTTGATGGAAAGCATCGGTAGGGAAATAGACACAATAGAAACTTTTCCTGCTTCTGAAGGGTTTTTTGCTTTTCAGGACACCAGGGAAGAGGAGGGGCTTTTGCTCAATACCAACTCAGGCATATTTTTTGAATTCATTCCTGCCGGGGAGGTTTTCAATGAAAATCCTACAAGGCTTTCATTGAAAGATGTAAAAATCGGAGAGAACTATGCCCTGATCATCAACAACAACGCAGGTCTCTGGGGTTACAATATTGGTGATACTGTGAAGTTTGTTTCTCTTGATCCCTACAGAATCATCGTTTCTGGCCGCATCAAGCATTTCATTTCTGCCTTCGGCGAACATGTAATTGGAGAGGAAGTTGAATACAGCCTCATGAAAGCAGCCAACGAAAAAGGAATCCGTGTGGTTGAATTTACGGTGGCACCCATGGTTACGCAAGACCAGGGCAAATCTTATCATGAGTGGTTTGTAGAATTTGAGGAGAATCCGCAAGACCTTGCCGCATTCGCTGCAGAAGTTGACCAGCACATGCGATCAAAGAATATTTATTATGATGACCTGATCAGGGGCAATATCCTGAAACCATTGGTGATAACACCGCTTAAGAAAAATGCCTTTATTGATTTTATGCGTTCTCAAGGCAAATTGGGCGGTCAAAACAAAGTACCGAGATTGAGCAATGACAGGAAGATTGCCTCAGAACTTGAAAAGATGACCAACAACTTATAAATTTACCAAATGGAATTCGACTTCTCAGACCAGTTTGATGCTGACGGAATCAATCCGCCCTCAATCAAGCGGGTGGGTCTATTTGGTTCTACAGGTTCAATAGGGAAGCAGACGCTGGAGGTCATCAGGGCCAATCCATCTCTTTTTTCAGCCACCTTGCTAACTGCACATTCCAACCATGAGCTGCTGATAGAGCAAGCCCTGGAATTTTTACCTGCGGTTGTGGTCATCACCCAGTCATCAAAATATACATTGGTAAAGGAGGCGCTTTCGCCCAAAGGAATCAAGGTTTTGGCCGGTGAAGCAGCACTTGAAGAAGCTGCTTCAATGGATTGCTTTGACTTGATGATGGCTGCCATTGTAGGTTTTGCAGGATTAAAACCTACGCTGAAGGCGATTGAAACCGGCAAAGACATTGCATTGGCCAACAAAGAAACCCTCGTTGTAGCTGGTGATGTGGTGATGGCAATGGCTGCTGAAAAAGGGGTTGCAATCATCCCCGTTGATTCTGAGCACTCTGCCATTTTCCAATGCCTTGTGGGTGAAGCATCCAATCCCATTGAAAAAATCATCCTTACCGCCTCGGGTGGTCCGTTCATAGGAAGAAAACCCAACTACCTGGTAAATGTTAAACGGGAGCATGCCATCGCCCATCCAAACTGGAGCATGGGGGCCAAGATTTCCATTGACTCATCAACACTGATGAACAAAGGCCTGGAGATGATTGAAGCCAAATGGCTTTTCAACCTGGAGCCCTCACAAATTGAGGTTGTCATCCATCCGCAGAGCATCATCCACAGCATGGTTCAGTTCAAGGACAACAGCATCAAAGCCCAGATGGGCCTGCCAGACATGAAATTGCCCATTCAGTATGCAATGGCCTATCCCCGGAGGATTCCCAATGATTTCCCCCGGTTTAATTTTGCCAAATCCGCCAGCTTGAGTTTTGACCCCCCTGATTATAAGACATTCAGAAACCTGGGCCTTGCCATATCCGCCCTTCACAAGGGCGGCAACATGCCTTGCATCCTCAATGCTGCCAACGAAATAGCTGTTTACGGCTTTCTCAAAAACAGGCTTGGTTTTCTTGACATGACGGAAGTGATTGAACAAACCATGGCCCAAGTTGCTTTCATTGAACGCCCAACCTTGCAAGAGTATTTTGACAGCGATGGTGAAGCCAGGAGTTTTGCGGCTACATTGATCAACCTGTAAGCTGGTTCGTCCACTTGTCCCATTTCAGTTGTCATCCCTCCCTTTATTCTTTATATTTACATTCTAATATTTTACAATGAACTTAAACGTGCTGTTGGATATCAATTGGAATGCAGTTGGATTGCAAGCTGGTCAACTGATTCTTTCCCTTTCGATACTGGTCATTCTTCATGAGTTGGGACACTTTATTCCTGCCAAAATCTTCGGATGCAGGGTAGATAAATTCTATCTTTTTTTTGATCCATGGTTTTCACTTTTCAAAAAGAAAAAAGGTGAAACAGAATATGGCATTGGCTGGTTGCCACTGGGCGGCTATGTGAAAATAGCCGGTATGATTGATGAAAGCATGGACAAAGAGCAGTTGAAACAGCCTGCACAGTCTTGGGAGTTTCGCAGCAAGCCAGCCTGGCAGCGCCTGATCATCATGATCGGTGGTGTAACGGTCAATGTGTTGCTTGCTTTTTTCATTTATGCCATGATTCTTTTTACCTGGGGAGAAACCAAATTACCCAACCAAAGCCTCACCAATGGAGTTTGGGTGGTGGATACTGTTGTCAATGAGGTCGGGCTGAAAACAGGAGATAAAATCGTTTCAGTCAATAACGAGCCTGTAAAATATTTTGAAGACCTCAATGCAGCCATGTTGTTGGGTGAGAAGATGACGATTGACCGTAATGGCGAAACCAAAGACCTTGTTATTCCGGTTAATTTCATTGAGAAAATTGTCGAAAAAGGAAAGAGGTCTGTATTGCTGATGCCCCGTGTACCTTGTATAGTAGGGGAAGTTGGTGCTGGTACAGCTGCTGCCAAAAATGGATTACTCGCCAAGGATAAAATCATTGGCATTGATTCCATGAAGATTGATTTCTTCGATCAGGTAAAGCCCGCTGTTTTGAACAGGGCTGGTGACAGCATCGCCCTTCATGTATTGCGCAATGGAAATGAAATGGTCATCAATACTGTTGTTAATGCCGATACTTCCATTGGCTTTTTTCCTGCTGTTCCCAGCATGGATGAGATGCAGCAACAGGGCCTCTATGCTTTTGAAACAAGGAAGTTTGGTTTCTTTGCTTCATTTCCAGCAGGCGTAAGCAAGACTTTTGATAAGCTCGGTTTCTATATCGCACAATTCAAAAAAATCCTGAACCCATCAACAGGTGCTTACAAAGGCTTGGGCGGATTCAAGTCAATGGGATCTATTTTCCCTAAATATGGTTGGGACTGGGAAGCTTTCTGGAACATCACAGCATTTTTCTCCATCGTATTGGCGTTCATGAACCTCTTGCCCATTCCTGCTTTGGATGGTGGGCATGTGGTGTTTACCTTGATTGAGATGATTACCGGAAAGAAACCCAATGAGAAGTTTTTGGAATATGCACAAATCGTGGGGATGGTTATTCTTTTCGGTTTGATGATTTATGCGAATGCAAATGACTGGTTGGGTTGGGGAAGAAGTAAGTAACCTAGAGGTTTAAATAATATTGCTCCAACAGCAATTTGAATGTATCAGAATATTCTGATGCATTTTTTTTGATGATGATGGTTTCAATTTCGGTATCACTCTTGGTGGTATAAAACTGTATCATTACCCTGAATGGATCGTGAAATGGACTTTGTTTTACATCCGCAATACTAACTGGGAATAGTTGAAATCGGCTCGCCATATCCATGCATTCGGCTTTTCTGTAAAAGGGCATCAAGACATAAAAAAAACCATCGCTGTTCATCAGCCTTTTTGCATGGGTAAAAAGTGATTCAAGGGTTAGCCCGTCACTATGCCTTGCCAGATTTACGCCTGCTTGATCAGACCTGAGCTGCTTTTCGTAAAATGGGGGATTGGAAATAACAACCTGGTATCGTGTGTCTGTTTCCCAGTCCTTGATGTCTCCATGTATCGCATTGATGGTGCTGCTGAAGGAAGAAGATTGTATGTTCTGGCATAGCTGACCATAGCAGGAAGATTCTATCTCAATGGCATCAATCTTGATTGGCCTGTTTTGTGAAAGCATGAGGGAGAGCAAGCCAGTACCCGAACCAATATCCAACAGGGTTTCTGCTGATTGAATTTTTGAATTGGCCCAGGCACCAAACAGACAAGCATCTGTAGTAACCTTCATGGCACAGTTATCCTGATTTACGGTGAACTGTTTGAAACTGAAATAGGAATTTCCCATGATGATCCAATAATTACCAAGCTGCCCTTGCTGTAGCAGAAACGGTGAGAGGGCTGCTAAATCCTGCCAGAAATTTATGATAGCCTGTAATGGCAATCATTGCGGCATTGTCTGTGCAGTATTCCATTTCAGGGATGAATAATTTCCAGTGGTATTTTTCAGCCATCTCCTGTAATGCATTCCTGAGTCCTTTGTTGGCAGAGACCCCACCTGCAAGACAGATATTCTTGATACCGGTTTGAATGCTGGCTTTTTTTAGTTTGTGCAAGAGGATGTTGACAATGCAATATTGCGCAGACGCGCAGATATCTGGCAAGTGATTGCTGATAAAATCAGGATCAACTTTCAATTGCTTTTGCAGGAAATACAGGATGGAGGTCTTGACTCCGCTAAAACTGAAATTGAGTCCTTCGATTTGTGGTTCAGGGAAATGGAATTTCTTGGGATCACCTTCCTTGGCATATCGATCAATCAAGGGGCCACCTGGGTAAGGAAGCCCTAGGAGCTTGGCTGTCTTGTCAAAAGCTTCACCGGCAGCATCATCAAGGGTTTCACCCAAGATTTCCATGGTTAAAGCATCCTTGCACAGCACAATCTGGGTATGTCCTCCACTTACCGTCAGACAGAGAAAAGGGAATTCTGGTTGTGGATCAGCAATCAAATTGGACAATACATGGGCTTGCATGTGGTGCACTGCTATCAGCGGGATATCAAGCGAAAGGGCAAGTGATTTTGCAAAGCCTGTTCCCACCAGGAGTGCACCAATCAACCCTGGAGAACTTGTAAAAGCTATGGCATCTAATTGATCAAGGCTAATGCCAGCTTCAACAATGGCTTGGTCTACAACCGGAACAATATTTTGCATGTGGGCGCGGCTGGCCAATTCTGGCACAACGCCCCCATATTCGGTATGGACTGCCTGTGTAGCGATGATGTTTGAAAGAATTTTTCCATTGTGACAAACCGAAGCAGATGTTTCGTCACATGAAGATTCAATGCCCAATATGTAGGTGTCTTCACCTCTTTTCATTCTGCGAAGGTAAGGAGACTACCTTTTCAACGTAAATGATCTTATGGCTAGGGTTTGATGCATTGATTTCTTTGTAGCAGATTCTTGCTGTATTGGTTTCTGTCAGGATGGTTTTTTCACCAACAATAACCGGAAAATAATCATTGCCTTTGTTGTCCATCACGATGAGTTTTGTGTTATCGGAGGATGAAATTGAAATTTTACCCTCCATCTCATGCACACATGAGCCAGAAGCGTCATTATTTTCTTCCTTGGAGAGGCTAAAAACAGTAGAGGTGCCCAGGATGATAAATGAAATCAGGACAATTCCAGAAAGTTGTGATTTTTGGGTGGTTGGCTTTGGCATCTTGATTCGTTTTCTTGGATGGTTAAGGATTTGTTGCGAGCAATCCAAATCTACGCATAAGACCTTGGGCTATCTCAAGTTGAGAGATTGCATATCTGGATTAAATGCGTAAAGTTAAAATCCAACTTCTTCTTGGAGATTATAGAAATAGAGTAGCTACGATAATGAGTAGGTATTTGCTTTTGTCCTATTTCGATCGTATGGCCACAACTGGATCCATTTTAGCAGCAATCATGGCTGGGATGATGCCTGCAAGCACCCCAATACTCACGCAGATGGCAATCGCCAATGCCAGAATATTGGCCGATACGAAGATGGGGAAATTAAAAGCACTGCTCAGGATTTGCGCCAGTACAACCACCAAAACAATGCCGATTAATCCGCCAATGATGCAAATCAATGCACTTTCCAAAAGGAATTCAATCAGAATGGTTCGTTTCTTGGCACCAATGGCTTTTTTAAGCCCTATGATGGGCGTTCTCTCCCTTACTGTTACAAACATGATGTTGGCAATGCCGAAGGCGCCTACAATGAGGCTGAGGAGCCCAATCATCCATCCACCCAAATTGATGCTTCCAAAAAGAGAGCTTACGGCTTTACTGAAGTCGCTGATGGCATTGAGTGCAAAATCATCTTCCTCTATCGGGCCCAGGCGATGGATGGATCGCATTGCCCCTTTGAGTTCATCCTTCAATGCATCAGTGCTCATGTTTTCCGGACCCTTCACAATGATTTTGGGATTGTTGAACCTTTCATTGAACAACATTTGTTTCATGAACCGGTATGAAAGCACAATGCTTTGGTCGAATTGCCAGCCTTCGATGAAACTTTTACCCTGCTTTTTCATCACACCCACAATAATGGCTTTCTTGTTTCTTAGGTCTACTTCTTTTCCAACCGCTTTCTCCGGATTTCCAAACAGCTTTTCTGCGTTATCATATCCAATGATGATGCTTGGGCTACCGTAATCAAATTCCATTTGATTGAGGTACCTGCCATATTGGATATCAATGGGTTGAATCTTGTCAAACTCCTCAGTAATGCCGTGGTAGTTGATTCCATCCAATTTGTTGTTGTCAAACTCGATGAAAGACTGGGTTGAAAAATTGAAGACAATATTGATGTCTGCACTGATTTTCTCCCTGAGCAATTTGGTTTCGATAAGCTTAGGACTGGGGCGGTTTACATATTTCCACCAGGGATATTCTGCTCCTCCCTGGTAATCCCATTTGTCTATATAGATTGTATTTGAACCAAGGGATTTTACGCCATCTTGTACATTTTTCTCTAAACTGCTGACGGTGGCGAGTACGCCGATGATGCAAAAAATCCCAATGGTGACCCCAAAAAGAGAGAGGAAGGTTCTCAGCTTGTTTTTTCCCAACTCCTGCACTGCAAGTTTAAGGGTGTTCCACAATATTTCAAATGTTTTCCTCATGCTACAAATTTACTTGATTTGCGTTAGCGAAAGTGTAAAAAATGCTGAAGGGATACTGCGGATGACAAACGGGCGTCAGTGCATGTGCAGCGGACGTTTTTTGATAATTCCTCCACGGATTTCCCTAACGCTATTGATGACCATGAATACATCAGGGTCTATGGTAAGAATCTCATTTTTGATCTTGTTCACTTCGAGCCTGGTTACTACGGTGTAAATAATATCGGTTTCCCTATTTACAGTTCCTTTTTTTCCATGCCCCTTGGATCCCTTGTACATGGTGATTCCTCTTCCAAATTGTTCAATGATCATGGTGCTGATTTCCTCCACATGCTGGTTGGATACGATGGTGATCGCAGTATACTCCTCAATACCCTCAACAAAAAAGTCTACAGCTTTTGAGGCTACGAGGTAGGTTAATATGGAATAAAGCGCCGATTCGATGCCAAGGATGTAGGCCGCAACAGCAAAGACGATCATATTGAAAACCAGAATGATGTCTCCAATCGATGCTGAAATTCGTCTGCTCAAGGTCAAAGCAAGGATCTCTGTTCCATCAAGTACTCCACCGCCGCGTATAGCCAGGCCTATACCCGCCCCGAGGAAAAATCCACCGAAGGTGGCCACCAGCAACTTGTCTTCCGTGATTTCAGGGTAGGGGATCAAGGTTACAGCCATAGACAGCGCAACAATGGCAACAAACGCATACCAAAACAGGCTTTTGCCGTATTGCTTGTAGCCTAGTGCTAAAAAAGGAAGGTTGATGATGATGATGACGAGTGAAAAGGGTAGTTGGGTGATTTCACTGAGCAGCAGGGAAATGCCTGTGGCTCCCCCATCAATAAAATGATTGGGAAGTAAAAAACTTTTCAATCCAAAACCAGCTGATAAAACGCCCAAGGCAATAAAGACCAAATTCTTGAAGGTATACAAGGCGTTGGATGTTTTTAATGGCAATTTAAGCGGGTGTATCAGTTTTCTTCCCATTGTCCAAAAATAATGAATGTTCTTGTCATACCTTTGCCCACTCGAAACAATGAAGTACGAAAACGAAATAAGCAAACGCAGGACTTTTGCCATCATCTCGCATCCGGATGCGGGAAAGACAACCCTTACTGAAAAGTTCCTCCTTTTTGGTGGCGCCATTCAAACGGCAGGTGCTGTAAAGAGCAACAAGATCAAGAAGCACGCCACCAGTGATTTTATGGAGATTGAGCGCCAGAGGGGCATCAGTGTTGCCACCTCTGTAATGACTTTCGAGTACAGGGGAGTGCTGATCAACCTGTTGGATACTCCCGGTCACAAAGATTTTGCTGAGGATACTTACCGCACCTTAACCGCTGTTGATAGTGTTGTTTTGGTGATTGATGGGGTAAAAGGGGTGGAAGAGCAAACCAGAAAACTGATGGAGGTTTGCCGCATGCGCGATACACCTGTGATTGTTTTTGTCAACAAGCTAGACCGCGACGGAAAAGATCCTTTTGACCTCCTGGATGAGATTGAAAAAGAACTCAAGATTCTCTTGCATCCCTTGAGCTGGCCCATCAATTCCGGTAAGGATTTTAAAGGGGTTTACAGTCTTTACGATAAAAGTTTGCTACTCTTCAATGCCAACCAGAAAGCAACTGCTGAAGACAGTGTCCAAATCGATAGCCTCGATGATCCATTGTTGAACAACCTGGTGGGTGAGAAAGATGCGGATCAACTCAGGGATGATGCTTCCCTGATTGATGGGGTTTATGGCAATTTTGACAATGAAGCCTACCTGAGTGGCATCAAGGCGCCAGTTTTCTTTGGCAGTGCGATCAATAATTTTGGTGTAAAGGAGTTGCTGGATACTTTCATCCGTATTTCTCCGGAACCCAGGAGCCGCGATACCACAGCCCGCCATGTAGATGTGCAAGAGGACAAATTCAGTGGTTTTATTTTCAAGATACATGCTAACCTGGATCCCAAACACAGGGACAGGATTGCCTTCTTGAGGGTCTGCTCCGGAAAGTTCGAGCGGAACAAATATTTTCATCATGTGCGCCTCGACAGGGATGTGCGGTTCAGCAATCCTTATAGCTTTTTGGCCCGGGACAAGGATGTGATTGAGACAGCCTATCCCGGTGATGTGGTAGGTTTGTTTGACACAGGCAATTTCAAGATTGGCGATACCTTGACTGAAGGGGAAAATTTTTATTTTACCGGGATACCCAGTTTCTCTCCTGAAATCTTCAAGGAGGTGGTGAACAAGGATCCGATGAAAACAAAGCAGCTTGAAAAAGGGCTGAACCAGCTTACGGACGAGGGTGTTGCCCAGCTTTTCACCCAGCACAATGGCAACAGGAAAATCATTGGTTGTGTTGGAGACCTGCAGTTTGAAGTAATTCAGTACAGGCTTTTGCAAGAGTATGGCGCATCTGTGCAGTTCAACTCTTTACCTTTCTACAAAGCCTGTTGGTTGACTGCAGAAGACAAGTCAAAATTAGAGGAATTCACCCGTTTCAAAACCGCTAACACGGTGATTGATAAGGACGGACATGTGGTTTATCTCGCCCAAAGTGATTGGTTCCTGAATACAGAAATCGCCAATAATCCGGGCATTCAATTCCACTTCAGCTCAGAAATCCATAAATAATTTCCCTAAACTCCTGTATAATTAAAAGGGGTAATCCGCTTCAGTTCAGCTTTAACAGTGGCTTTAACCTTCAGCGTGGCGATGAATTCATGGATCGTTTTCTTGTCTATGGTAGACTTCCCTCTTGTCAATTCCTTCAGTGCCTCATAAGGCTGAGGATAGTTTTCTCTGCGAAGGATGGTTTGTATGGCCTCTGCAACCACAGCCCAATTCTTGTCCAGGTCTGCCCTGATGGCATCTTCATTCAAGACTAGTTTGGAAATACCTTTGTTGATGGAGTTCAATGAAATCATGGTATGGGCAAGAGGGATACCTATGTTTCTGATCACGGTTGAGTCGGTCAGGTCTCTTTGCAGCCTTGAGATGGGAAGCTTTGCAGAAAAATGTTCAAAAAGGGCATTCGCAATTCCAAGGTTGCCTTCTGCATTTTCAAAATCGATGGGGTTGACCTTATGGGGCATGGCCGAAGATCCAACTTCTCCTTTCCTTGTCTTTTGTCTGAAATATTCCATTGAAATATAGGTCCAGACATCCCTGCAAAGGTCAATCAGGATGGTATTGATCCTTTTTATGCCATCAAAATGAGCGGCAAGATGGTCATAGTGCTCAATCTGTGTGGTGTATTGCTGGCGTTGAAGCCCTAACTTACTCTCGCAAAATGCATTGGCAAATCTCACCCAATTGGTTTTGGGATAGGCTACTACATGCGCATTGAAATTACCTGTAGCGCCACCAAATTTGCATGAATAGGGGACCTGGTTTAAGAGGGAAAGCTGGTCTTCAATGCGCTCAACGAATACCATGATTTCCTTTCCAAGATTGGTGGGAGATGCTGGCTGGCCATGGGTTCTGGCCAACATGGGGATATTTTTCCAGCTGTTCGCCAGTTTCCTGAGCGAGAGGCTGAGGTTGCTGATGGCGGGCAGGTATTCATTCTCCAGGGATTCCTTCCACATCATCGGTACAGCCGTATTGTTCACGTCCTGTGAGGTGAGGCCGAAATGAATGAATTCTTTCAAATCACCCAATTCGTGTTTCTCCAGTTCTTTTTTCATGTAGTACTCCAGCGCCTTTACATCGTGGTTGGTAACCTTCTCCAGGTTTTTGATTTCCATGGCAGTTTCAGGGCTAAAATCCAGGTATATTTTTCTGAGCTTGTTTGCATTGGCCGCGCTCAGGCTGAATAATTTTTTCTGCGAAAGGGCGATGAAATACTCTGTTTCAACCCTCAAACGGTACTGCATCAGGGCAAATTCTGAGAAATATGGTGAAAGAACCTCTACCTGTGAACGGTAGCGGCCATCAATAGGGGAAATGGCTGTAAGTGTATTGAGTTCCATTGTAAGGCTTAATTGGTGTAAATTTGCGGCTAAATTACGTCAATATCTTGGAAAGGAAAATAAGGATAGGTGCAGTGAGTTATTTGAATACGAAGCCATTGCTGTATGGTTTAGCGCATGGCCAGTTGAGTGATCAAGTTGAGTTGGTGCTTGACTATCCTGCAAATCTGGTCCGATTGTTGAATTCAAACCAAATTGACATAGGGTTGATCCCCGTTGGCGCACTTCCTTCATTGGGAGAACATCACATTATATCTGACTATTGCATTGGAACTGAGGGAGAAGTTGCATCAGTGGCGGTGTTTAGTGAGGTGCCCATGGAAGAGATTGATACAGTGTTCTTGGATTATCAATCCAGGACATCAGTGCTGCTTTGTAAGATTTTGTTTGAAAAACATTGGAACAAATCGGTTCAATTCATTGATGCACAAGACAATTCATATATTGAAAGGATAAAAGGGAATGTGGCGGGTTTGGTTATAGGGGATAGGGCACTGAACATAAGGGATAGGTTCAACTATATTTATGATCTTGGCTTGGGTTGGAAAGAAATGACAGGCTTGCCCTTTGTTTTTGCGGTATGGGTAAGGAAAAAGGAAATAAGTGGAGCATTCATTCCCTTGTTCAACGAGGCCAATGGAATGGGATTAAACAAAATAAATTTGATAATCAGTCACAATAATGAATCAAGTTACCCAATGGATATGTATTTTCGGAAAAATATTTCCTATTTATTAACAGAAGATATGAGGGAAAGCATGAGTCTCTATTTATCATTCCTTAAAAACATTTGATTGTTTGCCATTTTCATTTTCACGAGTGAGATCATGCTGAAAAGAATGAAAAAACGCTACTGTCATTCAAATTAAAATTTAACATCAATGAGTTCAATTTGGAGAAAGGTAAAACATTTGATTGCCAATAAAACCTATTCATTAAAGGGAATTGTCAAAGGACATCATCTCATGACATATCGGGGAGTGCCCTGTATCAAGTGTCCATTTGATTATGTTATTTATCAAATGATACTGAATGAGGTCCGTCCTGATTTGATCATAGAAGTCGGAACAAATTGTGGTGGAAGTGCTCTTTATCTTGCAGATATTCTGGAAAACATTGGGGGAGGTGAAATTCATACCATCGACATAGATGATCGAGCATACGATTTGGTAAAGAAGAATCAGCGCATTAAATTTTTTCACAATGGATGGGAGGGTTATGATGTTGAAAATACAAAGGGCTTCCAGAAGATCCTTGTTATTGAAGATGGTTCGCATCAATTTCAATCATCCTTGGGTGCACTGAATAAGCTTGGCCATCTTGTTTCAAAGGGCTCTTATTTAATCGTTGAAGATGGTATAGTTGACGCATTGGGCCAATCCGATGACTTTGGTGGTGGTCCGGTTAAAGCAATCAAGCAGTACTTGAAGAACAACACTGATTTTCTAATTGATGATCAATGGATCAACATGTTTGGAAAGAGTGCAACGTTCAACACGATGGGCTATTTGAAAAAAATAAATTAATATTTTCAACTTTTCAGCGCTACATCAAGCATATTATTTTCCCGGCTTAACAAAGATGTTTTTCAAAATTCTTAGTGGTGAGAGTACTGCATATCCAACTTTGTAGCGGATTGACAAGCTTTTGAACTGAGCCGTAAGCTTATCGATAAAGTTCGATTCAATGAAGAAACTCTCTTTTTCCAAATCTGTTGGAATACTAAGGGCTGCATTGCTGGCAATCACGATAGTATACTCACCCTCCGGTCTTACTGTTTGTTCTACTTTGTTGAAATTTCCGCTGTACCAAATTTTGGGCGAATTGGTTGTTGATGATTCATTGTATATATAAGATCCAGTAATGAATTTTTGGTTAAGGATTGTTGTGTTTGAAAAAAAACGCTTGATCAGCTCAATAAATTCTTTTTTATACAACTCCTTGACATGGAATTTATTTTTGACACCTTTAAGGTCCGTATAAACATATTTGTCTGGGGTGGATATAATAAAGACTCCATCGGGCTTGAGGACTCTCTTGATTTCTGTGATCATTTCATCATGCTTGTCATGATGTTCTATTGTTTCAAAGCTGACAACTACGTCGAAAGTTGAATCTGGGAAGGGGATGTTGGATGTGTCTCCTTGAGCAAACTGGATGTTTTCAGCACTGTATTTTAATTTTGCTTCTACAACCGTTTGTTTGTCTATGTCTACACCTGCAATTGTTTTCGCAAATTTTGATAATAAATTTGTTCCATAACCCTCTCCGCAGGCAATATCTAGTACTGTTTTGCCGCTGCAAAACATTTCAGCAATTTTATAACGATGAAGATGTTCTGCCATGCCTTGGCTTAAGTCTCCTTGTTCTAATCGTTCTCCAGTTGGATTTTTTGAAAACATAATGGTATTATTTTGTAATTGGCCGTCTTTGATTAATTGAATTTATGGGTAATCCTATCAACAAATAGTTTGAGGATTGTATTGTAAGCTGTCCTTCTTTCAGTGTAAATAATTTTATTTTCTGATATCAATGCTGCCAGATTTCTAAGGTACCAATCTTGGTGTTTATTTAGGATGTATTGAATAATAATTTTTCGGTTGGGAAGTGTTTTGTTTTTATGTGTTGATTTTTCTGTTTGCCTGTAAAAAAACAACACTTCTTTGATCACATGAACCGTCCAATTTTGTTGGGTGATTCTGATGTAAAACTCCCAATCCTCATATCCCAGTGTCATGGATTCATCATACCCACCAACTGCATCCCAGCACGATTTTCTGACCATAGCACAGGCAGGGCATTCACTGCTGAACAGGAAGTTGTATTGATCCCCACCACGGGGCTTTGAAATTTTATTGTCCTTGCCAAACATTTTCATGTGGCTGGTTACAACGGCAACTTCAGGGTTTGCATCCAGCACTTTCAATCCTTTTTCAAAAAAACTTGCTTCAAAATAGTCGTCCGAATCCAAGGCCACAATGATATTGCCTTTTGCATGCTTTACGCCAAAATTTCTGGCCGAAGACATTCTTCCATTTTCCTTGTGCAATACCGTAGCCATTCCTGGATCAATTTTGCTCAACAAATCCAAGGTGAATGGGTCAGTTGACCCATCATTTACAATGATAATCTCGAAATGTTGAAAGCTTTGTTTTTTTAAATGCAGCAAAGTTTCCTCAAGGTAAATGCCGTCATTATAGCAGGGGATGACGACTGAAATAAAGTATTTGAGATTGTTGTTGGACATTTTCTTCAGTTAAATGTCGACAGTCCTTCCATGTCATCGTTTTAAGAATGCCAGTAGATTGACTATCTTTATGAGGCCAAAAATACGATTTAATCTGTCTGTCCATGGTCTCCATTTGTGTTCCAGCCTACAAAAAACCTGATTTTGTCATTCGGCTGCTTGATGCTCTCTTGTTGCAGGACTACAAGGATGTTGAGGTGGTGATCACGGATGACTCCCCCAATGACGACATTCAACAGGCAATTGCACCCTATTCAGGTCAATTGACCATCCATTACTTCAGGAATGTTCCTGCTCTCGGCAGCCCAAAGAACTGGAACAGCGCCATAGATCGGTCATGCGGGGATTTTTTCATGTTGGTTCACCAGGACGACTGGTTTGAAAATCCACAAGCCCTTTCCATTTTCATCAGTGCATTGACCAAACATCCAACTGCCTCCTTTGCTTTTTGCAAGAACATTGCCCAGAAGGCCAATGGGGAGTACATGGTTTTGCAGGCCATACCATCTCTTTTGAATAATTTAAAATCGTATCCCAATCGGCTGTTGTTGGCCCAGGTAATGGGGCCACCCAGCAATGTAATGTTAAGGGCTGAGGTGAAGTCTGTTGTACGCTATGATGAAAAATTCATTTGGCTGGTGGATGTAGATTACAATTCAAGGCTTATCAAGGCGGGCTTTGATTATGTTTACCTTGATCAACACCTTATGACCATTGGATTGCACAAGGATCAGACCACTGAATTCTGCAGAGACAATGAAGACATCATGTTCAGGGAAAACATATGGTTTGCCCAAAAAATTGGACATTCAGCATTCCGAGATATCAAAATCTACG
>JBIIQT010000026.1:0-34743 GCA_044341875.1 Chitinophagaceae bacterium
CCCAGGGAGGTCAACATCGCTACGCATCTTACCAAAGACATCGTTTTGAACATACCACTGCTCTCTGCAGCAATGGATACCGTAACTGAAGCCACACTGGCCATCGCATTGGCAAGGGAAGGTGGAATAGGCATCCTGCACAAGAACATGGGCATTGAACAACAAGCCGAACAGGTTCGTCGGGTGAAAAGAAGTGAGAGCGGCATGATCATTGATCCTGTTGTATTGCAGGAGGACGCAACCATTGCAGATGCCCTCAGGTTGATGAAAGAAAACAAGATTGGCGGTATTCCTATTGTGAGTGCATCCAACAAGCTGGTTGGTATTCTGACCAACCGTGATCTGAGGTTTGAAACCAACAAAAAGAAAAAAGTCAGTGAGGTGATGACCAGTGAAAACCTGGTTACCGCACCCGAGGGAACCGACCTCAGGAAGGCTGAGAAAATACTCCAGAACTATAAGATTGAGAAATTGCCAGTTGTGGCCAGAAATGGACAGCTCAAAGGACTGATCACTTACCGCGATATTTTGCAATTGCAGAGCTTCCCCAATGCGGTGAAGGATGAATTCGGTAGGTTGAGGGTGGGTGCAGCCTTGGGCATCACAAAAGACATGCTTGACAGAACAGCTGCCCTTCAGCAGATTGGAGTTGATGTGGTCTGTCTCGACAGTGCCCATGGTCATACCAAAGGGGTGGTGGATTCATTGAAATTGTTGAAAAAGAATTTCAAGAACCTGCGCATCATTGCAGGGAATGTAGCAACAGCTGCCGGGGCAAAAGCGCTTGCCGATGCAGGCGCTGATTGTGTGAAAGTGGGTATTGGACCGGGTTCAATCTGTACAACCCGCATTGTTGCAGGTGCAGGAGTTCCTCAAATTACCGCCATCCTTGAAGCCTCTTCCACATTGAAAAAAATGAATGTTCCCATCATTGCAGATGGTGGGATTCGGTATACGGGGGATTTTGTCAAGGCCATTGCAGCTGGTGCATCCACCGTCATGATGGGCAGTGTTTTTGCTGGTGTGGAGGAAAGCCCTGGAGAGACCATCATTTATGAAGGAAGAAAATTCAAGCAATACCGTGGCATGGGTTCGATTGGGGCCATGCAACAGGGCAGCAGTGACAGGTATTTTCAGGATGTTGAAGAAGGGATCAAGAAGCTCGTACCGGAAGGTATTGAAGGAAGGGTTCCGTTCAAAGGGCATCTCAGTGAGGTGATCACCCAATATGTTGGAGGATTGAGGGCTGGTATGGGCTACTGTGGTGCGAAAAATGTACAAGAGCTCCAGAAGGCACAGTTCATCCGGATAACCCATGCTGGCATCAGGGAAAGTCATGCGCACGATGTTGCCATTACCAAAGAAGCGCCCAACTACAGCCGCTAAACCATGCGTATCCTGAAAACTTATTTCATTGCTTGGTTAATGCTGCTTGTTGCAGGCTCCAGCCATGCTGCTACAGACAGCAGTCGCTTGCAGGTGAGCCTGATCACTTGTGCCCCAGGTGCTGAATTGTATTCAGTATTTGGACATACTGCTTTGAGGATTGTAGACTCTGCAGCCAATACCGATATCATCTACAACTATGGGACCTTCAATTTTGATGATCCTGATTTCTATTCAAAATTTGTCAGGGGCAAGCTGATGTATTTTCTAAGTCAGCAAAGCTTTCCGGATTTTCTTTACGAGTATGCTTATTTCAAGAGAGGGGTGACCGAGCAGGTTTTGCAGTTAAGTCCAACCGAAAAAACAGTTATACAGCGCAGCCTTTTTGAAAATGTGCGGGAAGAGAACCGCTATTATAAGTATGATTTTTTATACGATAACTGTGCAACCAGGCTGAGGGATATTATTTTCAAGACCAACAAAGACAATGCCTCTGAACCCATTTCATTTGCTGAAAACGGGGCTACTTTCCGTGATTATCTCCACAACTATCTTTCAAGGGCTGAGATGCAATGGACAACCCTTGGCATCGATCTGTTGTTGGGTATTGCTGCCGATAAAGCCATGACCACACCTGAGTCCATGTTCTTGCCAGATTACCTTGCCCAGGGGGTTTCTCTCGAAGGTAAAGGAAAGGCAAAGTTGGTCGAAAAGAACCAGGTGCATTTGCCGAATGCGCAAGACCTTCCCATAAAACTACCTTTCTGGCAAACACCCTTGTTTTTCTTTTCATTCCTCTCTTTTTTGGTCATTCTTCCTTCTTTTTTCCGATCGAATGAGATGGTTTCATTTCAATCGGTCATGGACAGGATCATTTTTGTTTTATCCGGATTGCTTGGCCTGTTGTTGCTTTTCATGTGGTTCAGAACCGATCACCAGAGTTTTGCCAACAACATCAACTTGATTTGGGCAATGCCGATCAACCTGCTGGTTGCATTTAGCCTAAATAGAACCAGAAAATGGCTGAAAACATACCTCAGGTTCTACAGCTTTCTGCTCCTGTTCTTGATGATCCCCGTTTTGTTGCAGCCTGGTATCATTAATGTTGGTTTGTATCCCCTCATCCTGGTATTTTCCTTCAGGTCTTGGATGTTGAGCAAGGATGAAAAAAAATGTTAAAGCATTGAAGCGCATGGATACTTCTGTGGAGAAGTTGGCATTTGAAAAAACAAAAGGTTAATTTTATCACCAAGCACGCTAACAATACGATTAACTCAAATTGGTGAAGAAACGGATTCTTTCTATACTGATTGCCTTATTTTTCTTTTCGCTTCCCTCTTTCGCAAAGCATATAGCTGGGGGGGAGATGAGTTATACCTACCTTGGCCCTTCCGGCAGTGCATCCAATTCCGGTCGATACAGCGTTACACTCAAGTTGTACCGTGATTGCAATACTGATGGCGCACAACTCGATGCCAATGCTACCATCACCATTTATCCTGTAGGGAGTACCAACTTTTTTGCCAACAGAAGCATACCGCTGACATCCAAGCAAACAATTGCCCTTGTTAAGCCCGACCCATGCATCAGCAATCCTCCTGTGATCTGTTATGAAGTTGGGTTTTATACCTTTGAAATTGACCTGCCATTTAATGCTTCGGGTTATGCTATTTCTTACCAGCGTTGCTGCAGGATAGATGGGATATTCAATGTTGTTAATTCTCAAAATGCCGGGGTTACCTATACAGCCAATATTCCGGGTACCAGCAGTGGTCCCAATGCGCCTGTCAACAGTTCTCCTGTTTTCAAAACCAGCGATACTGTTGTTATTTGTGCAAACAATTATTTCAATTATGATTTTGCCGCTACCGATGCGGATAAGGATGAATTGACCTACCAGTTTGAAGAAGCCTATCTGGGTGGAACTTCGATGGGACCTGCACCAACTGTTGCCAGTGCACCTCCCTACAATTCCCTGAATTATAATTTCGGATTCAGTGCTCAAAATCCACTGGGGCCCTTGGTTCAAATCAATGCAAATACCGGAATGATAACCGGAACTGCTCCTGTGGCAGGTATTTATGTTATCACGGTGGCAGTAGTAGAGAAAAGGAATGGGCAAGTGATCAACGTACACAGAAAAGACCTACACCTGAAAATTGCCGATTGTAGTATCGCCGGTGCAGACCTTGATCCCATTAGCATTTCATGCGATGGCTTTACCGTCAATTTTAAAAACAATTCTACAAGCCCACTGATCAAGACATTTGATTGGGACTTTGGAATCGCATCTTCGACAACTGATGTGTCAACAGATCCATCGCCTTCTTTCACATTTCCTGCTGCTGGGGATTATACTGTCCGTTTGATTACCAATAGGAATGACCAGTGCTCTGATACTGGCTATACAGTTGCAAAAGTGTATCCAGGCTTTACAACAGATTTTACCGTTCAGGAAACTTGTAAAGGAGTTCCCTATACATTTACAGATGGCTCAAAAACCATCTACGGGACTGTTAACAAATGGAAATGGGATTTTGGCAATGTCAATGCCAATGATGATACTTCTATCAATGCTACTTCGACATATATCTATCCTCAGACAGGTGTATTCACTGTCTCTCTGATTGTTTCCAACAGCAATGGCTGTGTAGATACGGTCTTGAAGCAAATCACTGTGGCCGATAAGCCAACATTGATTGTACCCAAAGACACCTTGATCTGCAACATTGATACTTTACGACTCACCGCTTCTGGCATTGGGGTTCATTCTTGGTCTCCGAATTATAACATCAGCAATACGGGTGTTTCAAATCCATTGGTGAGTCCTGATGTTCCTACGCGGTATACCGTTACGTTAACGCAGTCACCCGGCTGCATCAACACTGCTTCAGTTTTTGTGGATGTGAAGACCTTTGTTTCGTTGAAGGCAGGGAGGGACACGACAATATGTTTGGGCGATAGTATTTTACTTCGTCCTTCCTCCGATGGGGTGAACTACCAATGGTCGCCATCTGCCACGGTTTCAAATCCTCTTGCAAAGAATGTTTGGGCCAGGCCCACGCAGACTACCCGTTATTCGGTTTTGGCGACGATTGGCAAGTGTCAGGCCAATGATGGTTTTGTGGTTACTACGGTTCCCTATCCGATTGGGAATGCAGGCCTGGATACTTTTATCTGCTATGGTTCACAGGTACGGTTGCGCGCTACTGGCGGCGCCAGGTATCTCTGGTATCCTGGCAATACCCTGGATGACCAGACCCGGCAAGACCCGATAGCAAGCCCCTGGGACACGACAAATTATGTGGTTGGGGTCTACGAAGACAAGGGTTGCCCCCGGCCTGTATACGATACGGTAAGGGTCAGCGTTGTACCAAGGGTGAAGGCCTTTGCGGGCAATGATACAGTATCTGTGATTGGCCAGCCATTGCAACTGTTGGCGACAGGAGGATTGAATTACAGTTGGTCTCCAACGTCCTTCCTCAACAATGGCTTGATCCCCAATCCTATTGCCAAGTTGAATGATGATATCAGCTATGTGGTGAGGGTTGCCACCAAAGAGGGATGTTTTGCCTTTGATACAGTGAAGGTTAAAGTATACAAAACCCCTCCTGAGATATTTGTTCCTACTGCCTTTACACCAAATGACGATGGCCTGAACGACAGGCTGATACCAATTCCTGTGGGGATTGCAAAGATTGTTTACTTCAAGGTTTACAACCGATACGGTGAACTGGTATTCAGCACAGAAGAGATTGGCAGGGGTTGGAATGGTGTCTACAAGGGCCGCGACCAGGGCAATGAATCCTTTGTCTGGCATGCACTGGGTGTGGATTATCTGGGCAGTCCGGTGTTCAGGAAAGGTCAATCAACTTTAATAAGATAAAATGATGCGTAAAAAAATACTTGTAACGGGTGCCAGTTCAGGATTTGGAAATGCCATTGCAAGAAAGTTTGCAGCAGCAGGCAATGACCTCATCATTACAGGAAGAAGGGCAGACAGGCTTGAAGCACTGGCTGCCGAACTGCGGGAAAGTTTTGGCATTGATGTGTTGGTAAAGGTATTTGATGTACAAAACCGCGAACAAGTCTTTGCGGCATTGCATGGAGACCCTGCCCTGGAAAATCTCGATCTGCTGGTAAACAATGCGGGGTTGGCACTGGGTCGTGATCATTTTGACAAGGGAAATATCGATGATTGGGAGACCATGATTGATACCAACCTCAAGGGCCTGCTTTATGTTACAAGGGCAGTACTTCCTGGCCTGATCAGCAATGGGAAAGGCCATATTATCAATATTGGTTCTACTGCAGGAAAAGAAGCCTATGAAAAAGGAAATGTCTATTGCGCAACAAAAACTGCAGTAGATGCCATCAGCCAATCCATGCGCATCGACTTGTTGAAGCACCGCATAAAAGTAACCGTCATTCACCCGGGAGCAGCCGAAACAGAATTTTCAATGGTGAGGTTCAAGGGCGATGAAAAGACGGCCAAATCTGTCTATGAAGGTTACAAACCTTTGCAGGCTGATGACATTGCTGACACTGTTCATTATTGTGCCAATCTTCCTGAACATGTTTGCATCAACAGTGTCGTGATGACCTGCACCTCACAAGCCAACAGCTTCTACTTGTACAAGTAAACACCTTTTTATTGTGCCAGGGAAATTCTGATCTGCACACCACCCCTTGTATTGACAGACGGTGCGGAGGTGGATACATAGGGATTCAATCTTCTTTGGTCAAAATAGAGTTGGATATTGACCCTGTTGCTCAATACATAATCGATGGTGGGCCGAATGCTGACAACCCTTTGTCCACCGGTGGCAAATGCATTGGATTGGTCCAACCTTGAGTTGGAGTTGACATCATCCCGCACACTGAAGTCCAGTGCAAAAGTAATGTCATTGTCGAGCTTGCTGCTGGCATCCCCTTTGCCAATCTTCACCTTGAAAGGCAATGGGAATCCACGTTTCCTCCACCGCATGCCAAAAGTGATTTCAGTGGAGTGCACCTCACTCAATTGAAAGTCGACAAGGCTCATGCTGAGCTGTCTTGATTTCCTGTATTCAAATCTACCTGACAATTGACCAGGTGTAGAGAAATCGATGCCAATCAAAGGTGCAAACTGCTCAGAAATCAAGAGGTTGGGCACAAGGAAATAAGGAATATAATTTCCTGACACCGTATCAATAAAGGATGGGAATCCATACAACAAGGTATCCTGGAACAGGAGTGCTGAATTGAAACTGTTCATGCTCAGCGTAGAGTTGTAGCCATGCGAGAGGGTAAAATTGCTCAGGTATTGTTGAAGGGATTCAATCCTGCTCAAGCCATTGTAGGTCAATCTCCAATTGGGCTTTGGCATGTACCCCTTGAATGGATTTGTTTTTACTGATCCCCTCTCTCCTGTAGTCAATAAAGAAATGGCATTCGGATCCTTGTTGGTATAGGCAGCGAGAAATGCCGGCACGATGACATCTTGCGCATACCTTCCATATCCTTTGTAATAGCCATCTGCACCTGCTGTTTTGCTGTAAGGATTTTGCTCTCCCAATCTCTTTGAAAGCACAAGCCTGTTGCTTTCGAATTTCTTGAAAGTTTCACTGGTATTGTTGGGGTCGAATTTGGCAAAAAGTGTTTGGAATGAAATGTAGCTGATGCTGAAACCGCCACCAGCATAGGGGTTCAGGGCATTAAACTGTCCTGTGCCCACGGTATCCTTGAATAGGGTGGAGTAGTTTTTGGATAGGTTTCTATCTAGGTTCAGGTCTACAAGGAAATCCCTGAACGGCTCAACCTGTGCAGTGACGTTGAGCTTTTGCTCATAGTTCTGTAAGAACAGGTTGTTGAGCATGGGATCCTTGGTGATCAATCCTTTACTGGCAATGTCTTGCAGCCAGGCTTGGTCAGGTTGTTTGCCCATAGTGAATCCGATACCTGGTGCCATGCTGCTGAAATTCTGTCCAAAGAAACGGGTGCTATCCGTATAGCCGGGAAGGAAAGTGGTACCTCCCTCATTATACGTTGCTCCAACCCTTTTGACCGCAGTAAGCACCTTCAAGGCTGATTTGACGGGTGCTGATAATGTAGATACAGCCTTTGTTTTTTCAGGAACATTGAGTGCTGCAATTCTTTTTTCTAATTTCTCTACAGCGGCTTGGTTCGCGATAATGTCTTTTTCAGAAGGACTTTTCTTTTTCTTGAACCTGGTCGTAAGCTTATTGAGTTTGGTTTTTATTTTTTTGATCCGGGCCTGATTTTTCTTGCTGACTTCCTGTGGCTCTGTAGGGGCAACATCCGGTGTATTGGTGTCGTCAAGCTTTCTGAGTGTTTTTGATTTTGAATACAACTGTGTCAGGTTAAGTTCTGCGGTAGCACCCGTTTGTCCACTGTTCTGTATGGTATTCCCTAGACTGACGGCCAGTCTTGAAGCCCCGATCCAATTGTAGCTGCTGCGGTAGGCCAGGTTCAGTGTTGTCCAGTCCAGCAGCGGAATCATGGCGGTGGGCAGGTTGTAGGTGATGTCTGTGTTTTGTGTGTAGATGGTATTCCTGCCACCTTTCATGAAATTGCGCACCAGTGAATCGCGTTTGCTTTTTGAGTCGATCCTTCCAATGGGTTCATCGATCCTGGAATTGTTGATGGCCTTGAAGTCGAGGTTCAGTGATTTGGTAAGGTCCCAGCGCATGTTGTAATTCCTGTCCACCACAAAATATTTGTCATAGGTTTCAGGAATCTTGAATTTTCCGCCGCCAACATTTCTTGGTCGGATGGCACCAAACTGCCTTCTGCTGTCCATCCTGATGCCAATCAAAGATGGCACGGGATTGAAGTTTACGTTGCGGATGAAATCAAGCCAAGGAGTAGGGGCCTTGATTAGTTTTTTGAGTGGCTCAATGTATTTGGGTTGTGCACTGTAATTGTATCCCAGACCACCTTGTGTCTTGCTTACTTCGTTGTTTTCAATCAGCGGGTTGTGCTGTTGTGTTTCTGTGAATGAGTAACTGAAATCAAAGTTGGATATGCTCCAAAGACGTACTTTTTTGTCTTGAGGTTGGGTGAACCGAACATTGGTGAAGTTGAAGGTTTTTATGCCGGTAAAATCAACGGCATCCGCCTTGATGGAATCACGTTTGTTCTTGTAAATATTCAGTTTGTCTTTCAAGGTGATGTCCTTGTCATAAGGATCAAATTGAGGCGAACTGATGGTTTGTGAGAAGTTGGCAAAAAATGGGATTTCCAATCCAAGTTTTTTTGGAAGCAGTTTTCCCAATTGAAGATTGGTAGAAACATCAAATTGTTTCAGGTCATCACGGAACCTGTCATTCACCCTTTGTTCAAGTTGACCAAACCCTATTGTATGGATATTGGCGGACATGGAAACCGTTCCCAAATCGGCCAATTGCAGGTTCATTTGACCCACTGCAGCCCAACCACCTTTTTCATCAAGCCCAGACAGCCTCAGCTCATTGATCCAGACCTCTGCATTGACGGGCCTTCCACCAGTTGGATCTTTGGGATTCTCCAAACCAGCAAGGATGCCTTTTACCTCTCCAAGATTCGGGTTGCCCATGATGGAGAAGATTTTGCCATTGATGGTTTTCCTGTAAATGGTTGTCGGGTTTCCGGTATTGAGGTTGCGTTCGTTCTTGAGTTTGATCAGTTCTGTGATGTCAAAATTCAGTTCATTCTCCGCCGGCCAAATCACCTTCTCATCTGTTGTGCCAAATGGTGTAATTTTCAGCGGATATTTGATCTCGTAGTAATTGTTGATGTAGTCGTTCCCGATTCTTACCACGGCATACACTTCACCATCCCTGAGTTTGTTGTATTCTCTTAGGCTTTCGGCATGATAGAACATGGAGATGCGTTTGTATTGCCTCAGATCATGGTTGAAAGATTTGAAAACAGCTCTTCCATCACCTTCATTGAGGTTGATCACATTGATGCTGAGGGCCTGTTCATTCTGGAGGATGTTGATGCCGCCATTGCTCAGCGTTTGTACACGCTCAATGCCGGGTGGCGTGCGGTAAGGAATGGGGTCCCGGCGGTCGTTTTCTTCAATGTTGACGGCAGACACATTGAACCTGGTGATGTTGCTGGACAGGTCGATGGTTTTGTATGAACCCGTTGTGTCCAGGTCGAAGGCAAACCTTCTCCAGTTGTTTCTCACCAACTCCAATTTGGCAAAACGCAACACAACTGAGTCTGCAAAATCAGTAAGGAACATCCTGAAAAAGCGGATGGATTTGAAATCAGGAATTTCCCCCACTTTGCTGTTGTAAGCAGTAATTGGAACACGAAACTGATACCAGATCTGGTTCTGCTTGGTACCGTCGGCCAATGTTACATTGACTGATTTTTTGTCTGCAATAAAGTTTTGACCCACCTGCATGTTGGGGTCACCACTTGGCTTCATGTCAATCCTGTACTGGAAATATTCTTCCGATTCGTTGAGGGTATTGTCACGGTTAAGGTCTTCCCCATCAGGATACATGGTAAAGGCAGAAGCAAAATTGTCGCCTGCCTTTGCAATAGGAGAGTTGCCCTCAGGGCTGTTGAAGTTTTTATATCTGGATAAAATTCCTGCGTTCTGCGCATCATAGGTAGGGTCCCTGTAGTATTTGAAATTGTCTGAAGAAGGATCTGCTTTTGCATCCTGATAAGCCTTGGATGTAACGCCCAGTCTTGCAGCCATGTCGTTCAGGTACTGAACCCTGAGCCTGCTCTCGGCAGAGTCTGTGAGGCCATCCAGTCCAACGTCCTGGAAAGGCCTGTCTGCAGGGTCATTGCTGAAGCCCTGTGTTATCTGAATAGGATTCAATGGCGATTTTCCCCAGGTGGAAGTGGAAGTGGCAGAAGGGATTGTTGGAGTAGGCAAACCATTTTCATAAAACCTTCTCGAGTCTTTGAGTATGTCTTCTGAAATATTGCCCAGGTTCAGGTAAAGCGATCCGCCTGAAGGATTGGTGCCCTTGATGAAGGGATCCAATACCCAGAACTCAACAAATTCAACATTGGCCGTTTCAAAATCAGTCTGGTCGATGCCCCGCATGATACCACCCCAGCGTTTGTTGGGATTCCTGAGCAGGCCTGCGTTATCAATGTTCGAGGCATCAAAATTATAGGGGCCTCTTTCTTTTGGAAAATAGGCAAGATCAAACGTAACCATCTGGCTCTGTCCAAAATCAGGTGTCCTTCTCGGGAAGATTTCCTGTTGGCCTACACTCCTTACCCGTGGGTCAGAAAGTTGAACCAGGTCGTTCCTGATGGGATTGTTTGCATTTCTTTTTTCCTGCAGGATGGGCTCAATATTGTACCAGGCCAGTTTGGCCCTGTTCTTTCCATAATCAAGGTTGTCATAGGAATTGGCCTCAGGAAACATGGTATTCCCGAAGCGGTCTGTAGCCCCAAATGGAGTGGAGGCCAAGGTCCATCCTACGATAGGAAAACGAAGATCAATGCTTGCTTTGGTTCCTTCAAAATCATCCAAGTAAATCAATCCGTCGCTGCCTTTTCCAATTTGAGGGGCATGGCCCGGCGTCATCTTGGCAGCTTCTGCAGATGCACTGATGGAAGATGTCCCATTGGCCTCATAAAATGGTAGTTTGCTCAACCATTTGTTCAGCCTCGGAAGCTCACTGTTGTAGGTCATGTCAATCCCCGTCATGCTGTTACGGATCGGATCTGAGCCATATTCCATTTTTGTGAAAAAAGGTCTTTCACTCAGCCTGACCGAACTTCCACCAATGGAAAGTTTGTCGTTGAACAAATAATCCCACCGCAATCCCATAAAGGTCCTTTGCTGCACGCCAAAAGTTGCATTGTTCTCAAACTGAGCGTTGACGGGAAGTCCGGAGTTTTTGATGGCGCTGTTGATGATCCTCAGGGTCCCCGACATGTAGTCAATGGTATAGTCAATATTTTCCTGCAGGGTTTGTCCACCTGCTGTTACCGTTACAGATCCTGGTGGGATGTTGAACGCATTCAGCGATATTTCCCCACTCGATCCGCCGGATGATTTTGAGCTACCCCTGATCAGGAAGCGGTTGAGGTTGGCATAGGTCTGTGCAATGGCTTTGATGGTATCGTAGAGCGGATAAAAAAGGTATTTACTCCGCAGGCTAGGATCGGTGGTGAAAGCATAATCCAGGTCGTGCCCGAAGGGCTCAAGGACAGGAAAGATGACCCGGCTTTGGTAGGAGTTGACCGTATATCCCTCCACAAAATCAAATACCCCATCGGGTTGTGGGTCGTTCTGGTTGTTCAGCCGGTCCAGGTTCACCAGGGTCAGCAGCGGGACACCCGCCTGGTCTCCTTCCGGGATATACCGCTTTTCACCCCCACCTGGCTCCTGGTAAAGTACATTGAACTGAAAATCCTGTCTTTCGAGTTGCCCGGAACCTACAGGATAGATGTTTTTCATCATCAGGTCCCAGATGGGCAATGAAGTCCTTTGTGATGTGGCCTTCAGCAATTTGAGGAAAAGAATTTTTTGCACACCACTGGTAGAATCCACCGGGATGTCCTGTGCAAATTCACCCACCTGGAAAACTTTGCCATTCACGGTATACTGATAGGCAACGCCCAAAACCTCATCTGGTTGAAGCGTAACGTTCAATGAGATGAAACCCAGTTGCCTGTTGAAATAATATTGTGTGGTATCGAGTTTTCTGGCGAATGTTTTTTCAAAATCGCGGACAGGCTGCAGGCCGATGGTGTTGAGGTAGCTGACAATCTGTGCAGGGTTTCTGCTGCCAGGGTTGTTGATGATCTTGGTGTACAGGTCATTGGTTCCGTTAGAGGGGAAAGTCAATCCCGGTCTGGGATTGATGACCGGTGGTTGTTGAAAGGGCTTGTCTTCCCCAAGGTCCATCAGGCCCACCACATCACGGGCATTGGCGGTGGCACCACTTCTGTTGGTGACCCATACCTCAAGGCGCAGCAACTGCACCTGAGAATTGATTACCGGAAGGTTTTTCATCGCCTTGTTGTAGTCCCTTCTGAATTGCTGAGCCAGCATGAAGTGCCTGTTCTCCTCGTATTCGTCAGCCTTGAATTCAAATGGCGTACTGCTTGAGCCGCCGTTGAATCCTGCAGATTGTCTTTGGGAACGCTGGCTGGCAAATACAGTAGAGACCCAAAGTTTTCCGAATTGCATCTGGGTCTTGATACCAAAAAGCTGTTGCGCCCCAGGAATCAAGGTTCCTTTCGAAGCAAATGAAGTGTTGCCCACTTCAATTTTTTTAAAAATATCTTCCGCACCTCCCGAATAGTCCAGCTTGAGCTGGTTTTCGAAATCAAAGGTGGAGAGGGTATTGTAGCTGATCGGGAATTTCATCTTGTCCCCGATGTTACCAATTACATTCAGGTTGGCTGCCATATCAAAATCCAGGCCACCATTCCTTCTTGCCCGTTCAGGAAGGGTAGGGTTCTTGATGTTCTGCCCCTGGTAACCCGCAGTAATGTTCACTTCACCTTGAGGCTTGATGTCAATTTTACCTGTCCCAAACAAGCGATTGAACAGATCCTCGCCCATGTTCAGTTTGGGCTTGACCAGTTTCCTGTTCAAGAGGCTCGATGTATTGGCACGCTTTTGAAAATAATCAGACTCGGCTTTGCGCGATTGGATGCGCATGTATTCATCAAATGTCAGAGAAGTCGGTTTCCGGAAATACTTCCCACCAACTTTTTCAACGATATAGTACTCTTTGGTCTTTGGATCGTAAACGATGGAGTCGCTGAAATTGGAAGGATCCCTAAGGTCAAATGGATTCTTGTTCTTTTGGGTCAGTTTATCCCCCCTTCGGTCTTTCAGGGGAAAACGCAGTGTATCATTTTTGGGAAGACTATCTTGCTGAAACGAAAAAAGACTTGCATGCCCATTGGCCATTGCATCCGCCGTCAGGTGCGCATACAGCAGGGTAGCCAACAAGGTTATCTTTAAGGACAACTTTTTCAAATGGGAATGGTCTTTTTACCGCAGATCAGATGAACTGAAGTGATTTTTTGATGATGGATTCAAGTACATTGTCTTCAGGGGCATTGGCTCTTGTCTTTTTGAGGGCGGCTTCAGCGGTATTTTTTTGGATTCCAAGTGCCATCAGAGCATTTAACGCATCATTTTCCAAACTATTGCGTGCAAATCCTGGAGCTGTGCTTTCAACACCTGCTTTTACCATTTTTTCGCGCAGTTCAAGGATGAGTCTTTCGGCAGATTTGCGACCGATCCCTTTTATTTTTTCCAGTGCACCCGTGTTCCCTGACGCAATAGCCGACCGCAACTCTGAGGGTTGCATGGAGGAAAGCATCATCCTGGCAGTAGAAGCACCCACGCCATTCACATTGATCAGCTGCACAAAAAGTTCTTTTTCCGCCAATTCAGCAAATCCAAAAAGGGTATGTCCATCTTCTTTGATTTGCAGGTGGGTCAGCAGGGTGCCTTCCTTCAAATCCTGAATCCTAGAATAGGTATTAAGGCTGATTTGCACCTCATATCCAACGCCGTGAACATCAATATGGATATACGATGGTGTTTTCAGCACAAATGATCCTGTCAGGCTTGCTATCATGATGCCGTAAAGTTAGTAAAATCCGTTCAGACGAGGCGCAATAGGCCTGCGCTTTAGCATCCTCTTGACAGCATCATGCAGACAAATAACGATTGTCATGCTGCTCGCGCCTGACGTGCTTAATTTTCTTAAATTTGTGCTCCAAATCAACTACATGCAAAAAATCACAGCAGCAATTACGGCAGTTGGCGGATTCGTGCCAAAGGATGTACTTACCAATGCCGACTTTGAAAAGATGGTGGACACCAATGATGAGTGGATCAAGACAAGAACAGGCATAGAGGAGAGGCATATCCTCAAGGGTGAAGGCCTTGCCACCTCAGACCTGGTGGTGCCTGCGGTACAAGATCTTTGCAAGAGAAGAGGCATCGACCCCAATGAGATTGATTGCATGATTGTGGCAACCATCACTCCCGATATGTTTTTCCCCAATACCGCCAATGTGGCCTGCGACAAACTGGGCATCAAGAATGCCTGGGGGTTTGATGTGCTCGCCGCTTGTTCTGGCTTTTTGTACAGCCTCACCACTGGCGCTGCCCTTGTTGAAAGCGGACGGTACAAGAAAGTGGTGGTAGTGGGTGCAGATAAAATGAGTGCCATTACGGATTATACAGACAGGACTACCTGTATTTTGTTTGGGGATGGCGCCGGTGCAGTATTGCTCGAACCCAATACGGACGGATATGGTGTGCTGGACAGTATTTTGAAAAGTGATGGAAGCGGCGGTAAATACCTGAACATGAAAGGAGGCGGATCACTCCATCCTACATCTGCTGAAACCATTGCCAACAAAATGCATTACGTGTTCCAGGATGGCCAACCCGTGTTTAAATTTGCTGTTACAGGCATGGCCGATGTGAGCTATGAGCTGATCCAACGCAACAACCTTACCGCAGATGATATTGCCTTTTTGGTTCCCCACCAGGCCAACAAGCGCATCATCGATGCTACTGCCAGGCGCATGGGATTGTCAGACGAAAAAGTATTGATGAACATCCAGCGATACGGCAATACAACGGCCGCCACCATTCCACTCTGCATCTGGGATTACCAGGACAGGATGAAAAAAGGCGATAATATTGTACTCGCCGCCTTCGGTGGTGGATTCACTTGGGGCGCCACCTGGGTGAAGTGGTTTATTTAACCTCCCTCAACCTCTCTAAACCTCCTTCAACAATATGCCCCACTCATACAAAGGCTTCTCCTCCCTCGCCATTCATGCTGGTCATGTAAAAGACCCCATGTACGCGCACCTTACGCCCATCTATGCATCTTCAACCTATGTGTATGACGAGGCGGAGCAGGGGATGAGGAGATTCTCTGGTAAAGAGCCCGGTTATATTTATGCCCGCTGGGGAAACCCAACCATGAATGAATCTGAGCAGAAGATCGCGGCCATGGAGACTTTTGGCATTGAAGTTGATGGCAAGCCTTTGGAAGCCAAAGCAATTTTGCATGCATCTGGCATGGCGGCCATCAGCTCGTTGTTTCTTGCAACCTTGAAGCGGGGCGATAAAATACTAACCCATTATTCACTCTACAGCGGCACACAGGATTTTATGAAATCGCTGCTTGAACCATTGGAGGTTGAAGCCATCATCGTTGATCTACGAGACCTTGCATTGGCAGAAAAATGTTTGAAGGAAGATCCTGCCATCAAGCTTGTTTATCTTGAAACACCCGCCAATCCTACACTCCAATGTGTAGACCTTGCAGCATTGGCTAAAATGGCCAAGCAATACGGCAAGCTTACCGCCTGTGACAATACATTTGCAACACCTTATTTACAGCAACCATTTAAGTTCGGTATTGATTTTGTGATCCATTCCACCACCAAGTTTTTGAATGGCCACGGAACCGCCATTGGTGGGGTGTTGGTAGGTACTGATATTGAATTCATGAATACCAGGGCTACCAAAACCCATCGTTTGTTGGGCGGCAACAGCAATGCCTTCGATGCGTTTTTGTTGACCAACGGCATGCGCACCCTGGAAGTGCGGATGCAACGCCATTGTGAGAACGCCATGAAAGTGGCTGAATTTTTAGACGCTCATCCTGCCATTTCAAAAGTGAATTACAACGGGCTTTCGACTCATCCTGATTATGCTGTTTCGCAGAAGCAAATGAAACACCCCGGCGCCATGATGAGTTTTGAATTGAAGGGTGGATTTGATGCAGGTGTAAAGTTCATGAACAAGCTCCAAATGTGCACCAGGACCGTGTCGCTGGGCACCTGCGATACACTGCTTTCACATCCTGCCTCCATGTCTCACAGCTCCGTGCCCAGAGAAAACAGGCTTGAATATGGCATTACTGACGGTCTCATCCGCCTTAGTGTAGGAATAGAAAATATCGAAGATATTCTGGCTGATTTTGAGCAGGCGCTTTAGGGCCTTCGGCGTTGAAGGGGTTGAAGAGGTTGAACTTGTCAGCCGAAGGCTGAGGGGTTTAATATTAGCTGCTGTATTTTTTCAGCTGCTGAACGTAATCAATGTTTACATTGTATTTTTCAGCGATTTGCTCCATGGATAATGCTTTGTTTTTGAGCTCATCCAGTATTGCGAAGGTATTGCCCATGATTTGGTTTTTGCCTACCTCGATGCCCTCTGAGATCCCCTCTTTCTTCCCCTGTTCCATCCCTTGCTCTATCCCTTCTCTTCTCGCTTCGGACATGTTTGTAACATATGACCGCATGTTATCGATATAAAGCTCATAACCCCGTATTTGTTCTGGCGTGAAATTCTTTGTTTCCAATACTTCGATGGCTTCACTGATTTCATTGTATCGTGCAAGTTCTTTTTCAGTAAGAAATTTGCTGAACATATTTGGGTCTGAGAGGTACATAAGCCAACGGTCTTTGGGTTTTTGCAAATCAAAAGTATTTAATTTTCTCCATTTGGGTAGTTCGATGACAATGAGATTTAATTCATCGATATAATCTTCATGCAATTCTCTTTCGGTCAAAGTGTAATGATGAAACCACTTATTTTCATTGTTTGATAAGGCATGGTCCAAGAGATTGAGCGAATAGACCGGTTGAGCCAAAATATAGGGGTCAACCTTAGAAAGTTGTCTTGAATAGACTTTGGTCATGTTGGTAATGACCCTTTTCACAAAGCCAGCTTGTTTGCTGACCTGCATTTCAACAATAAAATGCCGGTTCTGTGTATCGGTGCATCTGACATCAACGATGGTGTTTTTGCCATCACCTTGGTCTGGTGTGAGTTCCGGACTGAGGTATTCAAGTGAAATGATGGGGTTGCTGAGGGGCAGCAGATTGTTCAACAAGCTCATGAGCAGGTGAGGCCTTTCTGCAAATACTTTCTTAAATCCCAGGTCTGATTTGGAGTCAATGATGTTCATTTTTTAAAACAAATATCAGATCCATACCAGGCTTCTCAACGGTGATTAACCCCCTTTAAAAATGTATTTTCATCCCCAATCCCTGAGGATTTTATCTAGCCATTGCAAAAGCCAGCCCAATGCTTAATTTGCATGTATATAAATGTATCATGAAAGTTAGAAAAGCCACCATAGAAGATTGTCCAGGGATGTTAAAGCTCATCCGTGAACTCGCGGAATACGAGAAAGCCCCTGAGGAGGTAACGGTGGATCCCAAGCATTTTGAGGAAAGCGGATTTGGAGAGAAGCCGGTTTGGTGGGCGTTTGTAGTTGAAAACGTTGAAGTGGTTGAAGAGTTTGAAGTTTCTTCAGTTGTTAAACATCCCTCAACCTCTCTCAACCTCTCTCAACCTCCCTCAACCCCTTCAACCACTTCAACCCCTTCAACCTCCCTGATCGCCTTCGCCCTCTACTACATCCGCTACTCCACCTGGAAAGGCCAGACCATGTATTTGGAAGACATTATCGTTACAGGATCCATGCGTGGCAAGGGAATTGGCAAGATGCTTATCGAAAAACTGATAGAAGAGGCCAAAGAAAAAGGCTTCAAACGCATCACTTGGCAGGTGCTTGACTGGAATGAGCCCGCTATTAATTTTTACAAGAAATTCAATGCCAAGTTCGACCCTGAATGGGTGAATGTTACCATTGAATGTTAAAAACTAAATGCAGAACCACTACTGGTAGATGATACTAATCAAAATTTGGATCAGTAATAATTTTATTTATTAAGTAGTTGATATTCAATTGTATATAGGGGGAATAAAAAATAATTTAAAAATTTATCGTATAAACTTGCAATTTTAAAAACCTACTATTAGTTTTACACCCAATCCTACAAAGAAGTACTTAATAAAATTAAGTATTTATACGTACCCAAATCCTCCCCATCCTCTCGAATTTCCTCCAATCCTATCGTCATTTCTTGGCAGCACTGCCATGCATTTGATCTGTCCGATGATGACCACATCTTTTTCATCACATTAAAGGAAATTTATTATGAAAACAGTTTTATCTTTTGTTTTTTTTCTTTCTTTCAGTTTTGCAAGTTTCTCTCAAGGTGCTGCATCTTATTCTTACAATTTTGGAACAAATGCAACCAATTCCAAATCGACCAAATCAAAACAGACAAATTTCTTTTCGGGGGCAACAAATTCATTGGCTACACCAACCAATGGGGGAATCTATCAAGTGAATTTTCACTCTGATCCTCCTAATACTGCTCTGGTAGGTTTAATAACATCATCAGGACCTTCGACAATAACCAGTACCTCTGTTCCCTACTTTCCAAGTGATTTTGGCTCTGGAACGCGGATGTATTTAAGGGGAGAGCCAGGTAATAATAGTGATCCTATATCTTCAAATTCTTTATCAATCTATAATATTTCTGGCGCCAACACTTCTATTTCTGTTGCTTTTGATTTCTATATAAACAAAGCCGGAACTAATGCTGCAAATCAAGATGGTGAAATTGTATTGATGGTTGGTAACGATGACGATAATAACAACAAAGGTTTCCAAAAAGACCATATGCATAGTTTGACGGAATATGATAAATCTTCTATATTTATGGGAATTAAAATTAACATAACAAATGGTGCTACAACCGCCACAACCTGGAAAAATGATGAGACGTGGAATTCTACCAACTTAACCAGCAGTGCGTGGAGTAGTATTTCTTCAGGGAAACACAGAATGTTTATTTTGGCGAACAATGCAGCATCTGCAAGTGCATCTTACAGTTTTTCTAACGGTACCTCATCAAGTGTTGGGGCCAAAAAATTTGATATTTATCTAGATGGTGTAATAATAGAAAATGATATAGATGTTGTAGGTGACTTAGCTAGTAGTGCTACAAAGTTGAATTCATTTAGATTTGATGTTGGATTCGATCCTAACGCACAAAACATTACACTCTTGCTTGACAATTTGAGTTATCAGATGTCCGCTAATGGTGCTCAAGCCGCTGCCCTCCCCGTCACCCTCTCTTCCTTCACCGCCAAGCAAACTACTGACAACAATGTTTCTCTTGCATGGGTTACTTCTTCAGAAAGCGTGAACAAGGGTTTCAGCATCGAGCGTCAAGAAGAAGGCAGCGGTAAGTTCCAGTCTCTTGGATTCATCGCTTCCAAAGCCGAAGGTGGAAACAGCCAGACTACACTTGCCTACAGCTTCAAGGATGTGACTGCAAAGAAAGGAACCAACATGTACCGCCTTGTTCAGGAAGACCTTGATGGCAAAAAGACCTATAGTGAAGTGCGTGTGGTGAAATTGAATGGTCAGTCTGTATCCATGGTGTTCCCTAACCCGAGCAATGGTGCGGTGAACATCAGCAGGACCGCTGACGGAAAGAAAATGAACATCCAAGTGATCGATCAGTCTGGTTCAACCATCAGGCAGGTGAACAACATCACTGATGCCAATTACAAACTCAATATTCAAAAATCTGGTGTCTACACCATCAAAATGACCTACCCTGAAACGGGCGAACAATCCATCCAACGGATCGTCGTCCAAAAATAAGAGGCCGGGGATTTTTACCCCCAGCCACAACCAATAGAATCATACTACCATTCTAATGGATGAAAAGCTCCCGCTTCACGGCGGGGGCTTTTTTAGTGCCCCAACTCTTCAACTCACAGCTCAACATTGAAAACCTTTTCATAACTTTGCCGCAAATTTGAACCTCAATGGCAGGCCAGTTAAAAGAAGTAAGAAACCGGATTAAATCGGTACAGTCTACCCAGCAGATCACGAAGGCAATGAAGATGGTGAGTGCCGCCAAGTTGCGTCGCGCCCAGGATGCCATCATCCAAATGCGCCCCTATGCCTCTAAACTGCAGGAAATGCTCAGCAATATAGTGAGCAATTCTGAAGGTGGAAACAGCATCGCCCTGGCCGAAGAGAGGCAGGTGAAGAAAGTATTGATGATTGTTGTGACCAGCGATCGTGGCCTCTGTGGTGCCTACAATGCCAACATCCAGAAAATGGCGATTGCTACCATCGCTGAAAAATATGCGGCCGTTCAAGCTGCCGGGAACCTCACCATCTGGGCCATTGGCAAGAAAGGGGCAGAGTTTTTCCAGAAGCGCGGTTACAATGTTGATGTCCGTTTCAAGGACACTTTCCTTAAACTCTCTTTTGAAACGGTTCAGGCATGTGCCCAGGCTGCAGTGCAGGCCTTCAGGCAGAAAGAATTTGATGCCATAGAGATTGTATACAGTGAATTCAAGAATGCGGCTACGCAAAGGTTTGCTTCTGAAGTATTTTTGCCTATTCCCAAGAATGAGCCTGCAAAAGGTGGAAGTTCAAAGAAGTCTGATTTCATTTTTGAACCAGACAAAGATCTGTTGATCGCAGAACTCATGCCCAAGATCTTGAATACACAGCTGTTCAAGGCTGTTCTGGATGGCAATGCCTCAGAGCATGGTGCCAGGATGACGGCAATGGACAAGGCCTCTGAGAATGCCAATGAACTCCTGAAATCATTAAAAATCTCTTATAACCGTGCCCGCCAGGCGGCCATCACCACAGAACTCACAGAAATTGTGAGTGGTGCAGCGGCTTTACAAGGATAAAATCAGGTTTTTGCACTACATTTATCGCCGATAAACCCGGCCAAAAGCCAGCACAGCATTACTAAAGCAATGGAAATAGCCAACCTCATCACACACATTGAAGCCCTGATCTTCGCCAGTGAGAAGCCTCTTACTGCTATTGAGATCACTGAATTGGTGAACAGTGCCTTCGGTTTCATGGATGATAAGGTGGTGATTGATCAGGTGGAAACTTCTATTGAGGGAGTAAAGGAAAAGTACAATTCTGAATTCTTCCCCTTCGAGTTGAGGGAAAGTGGCGGAGGATGGCAGTTCCTGACCAAAAGGGAATACCACCAGACCATTGCACAGCTCAACGGCGACAAGTTCCTGAAACGACTCTCCACAGCAGCTTTGGAAACCTTGGCCATCATCGCCTACAAGCAGCCCATTACCAAATCTGATATAGAAGCCATCCGTGGTGTAAACTGTGATTATTCTATCCAGAAGTTGCTTGAAAAAGAGTTGATCATCATCTCCGGACGCAACGAAACCATGGTGGGTAAACCACTTATTTACAGCACTTCCCGTCATTTCATGGATTATTTTGGCATCAACTCCTCAGAAGAGCTGCCCAAAATCAGTGAAGTACTGGCTGAACAAATAGTTGCACCAACCCTGGTTAATGCAGAACATTTTGAGACCGACGCAACGGTGGACAATACAACTGCTGGTGTGAATGAAACTGATCCTGAAGCGCCCTCCTCATTGCCTGAAGAAGACACATCTTTCAATCTTCCCGACTAAAATGCTCTCCAACGATACTCTACTTAACGCTGCAGCCGAATTTGGAACCCCCTTGTATGTGTATGATGAAGCGCAAATCAAGTTCCAATATGCTTCCCTGAAGCAAGCGTTTCGCCGATCGGATGTCAAAATATTCTATGCCTGCAAGGCCCTGACCAATATCAACATCCTCAAAATCCTTGAACAACAGGGATCTGGTATTGATTGTGTCAGCATCAATGAAGTACAGCTGGCCCTCAAAGCTGGTTTTTCCTCAGACCGCATCATCTTTACGCCCAACAGTGTAGCCTTTGATGAGTACCTGGAGGCAACGGCCTTGAACGTGAACATCAACATTGACAACCTTTCCCTCTTGGAGGAATTTGGAAATCATTTTGGGGCTGCTTATCCTGTCATCATTCGCTTGAATCCGCACATCATGGCAGGTGGAAACATCAAGATTTCAACCGGGCATGTCGATTCCAAATTTGGGATCTCTATGGAACAAGTGCAGCAGATCATAGATGTAATGCACCGCACCAAGGTCTCGGTAAAAGGCCTGCACATCCATACCGGCAGTGAAATCAAAGACCTGGAAGTTTTTGTGAAGGGACTGGAGCTGGTGTTGGAACAGACAAAATATTTTCCAGACCTGACCATTGTTGATCTGGGTGGCGGTTTCAAGGTGCCATACAAACCAGATGAGGTGGGTACCGACATGGAAGCATTGGGAGAAAAACTGGCCGATACCTTTGAAGCTTTTGAACATTCAACGGGCAAGAAATTTCAGGTTTGGTTTGAACCCGGGAAATTCCTGGTCAGCCAGGCGGGCTATTTCCTCGTTAGGTCCAATATCATCAAGCAAGGGCCTTCAAGGACTTTTGTTGGTGTGAACAGTGGGTTCAATCACCTGATCCGTCCGATGTTTTATGATGCATACCACAAGATTTCAAATATATCCAATCCCGGAGGGGAGCTGAAGACCTATAACATCGTAGGAAATATCTGTGAAACCGACACTTTTGCCTGGGACAGGGAACTCAATGAAGTGCGCCCTAACGATATTATTCTTTTTAACAATGCAGGAGCTTATGGCTTCGAGATGAGTTCAAGATTCAATTCCCGCTGTCGTCCTGCGGAAGTATTGGTGTCAAACGGTGAAATGAAATTGATCCGCAGAAGAGAGAACCTGGAAGATATTTTGCAGGGTGTCGTATTGGAGTAACCTCAGGTGTAATTGCTCAAACCGAATTTAAGCAAGAAATAAATTATTTTCTGAACCTGCCATCAAAAGAACACCTTACACCACGGTGATTGCCACAGGCTTCCAATTCCTTCACCTGCACAGACTTTCCATTGAAACTGAACTCCAGTAAACAATGGTCATCTGCTTTGTTGTAATGATACACCCGAGGCTTGACCTGAACCATATCGCCCCTTAAACTTCCATCGCAGCCATTGCCTGGCTTTTCAATATTAATAAAAAACAGGAGTTTGCCGGGTTTTCCTCCATCCCGGATCGAAACAAAATTTTTCTTATCCTGTTTATAGTCTCCGCTCAAAGCATCCTTTCTTGATAGGGTATCAATGGGGTTGAAAACAGTTTTTTCTTCAACTGGCTCATTGCTTTCTGTAAGGATCAGGGTGAACAGGCCCTCTGTATTGTAGACATAGGCACTCTTGTTGTAGTAGGCTTTTCCATCCTTTGATTGGGTATTCCTGGTCTTGATGACAGTAAGTCTTTTGTCAATGCCACCCTCTGTTAATACGCCCGGATTGTTGTTTTTTTCAACGAGTGGCATGGAAGCCTTGAAAACATTGTTGGCATCAAAGCAAAGCAGGTAAATCATCTTTTTGTCCTTCTTTTCTGCAGAAAGGAAAAGGTAGGTTTCTCCTGTTTCTTCTGCCTTGTATCTTCCTTTCCTGTGAAAACGAACATCTTTTGTTCTCGGGAAGGCAGCTTTGAAAATACTATCTGGCAAAAATTGAGAAACAACTGTGTTTTTTATGAAAAAACTATCAGATTCATTTTTTTTCAAATCTTTCTGTTGGATCATGATGGGCAGTGCGCGCAGGGGGAAGGATTCAATGAAGTCGATTGTCTCAATAGCCTCATCTGTATTGATGTCTTTCGACTTTTTTCCGCAAGAGACCATTAAAACAAGGAGTAGCGCACAGATTGTTAATCTTTGCATATTCATGAATTGGAGCCAATTTAAGTACATCCTAAATCATTTGCAAATTTCGTTCCAAAAAAAACGGGGTATCTTGCAGGCTCATTAATCAGCTCAGGCATGTCAAATTTCAAGCATTACAAATTACCCTACGCAATAGATTCTCAATACATAAAAAAGGCAGCATATTTCTCCATGGAATTTGCCATTCACCAGCCTTTGAAGATATACAGTGGAGGACTGGGATTTCTCTCTGGATCTCACCTGAGAAGTGCCTACGAACTGCGCCAAAACCTCATTGGCATTGGGATCCTTTGGAAATACGGATACTATGATCAGGCAAGGAACCAGGACCAAACCCTTCAGGTGCAGTGGAATGAAAAAATCTATAATTTCCTGGAAGATACCGGCATCAAGTTTCAGATCATGATCCATGATGCACCTGTTTGGGTGAAAGTACTTTACCTGAATCCTGAAACATTCAAATCAGCACCACTTTTCCTGTTGAGCACGGATTGTCCGGAAAATGATTATGTCTCCCAAACCATTACCCATAGGCTGTATGACGCCAATGTCGCCACCAAGGTTGCCCAGTTTATTTTGCTGGGTGTTGGTGGAGCCAAGCTGGTCGATGAATTGGGATTCAAGCCCGATGTGTATCACCTCAATGAGGCACATGCCATTTCAGCAGCCTTCTACCTCCTGAATAAAAACGGCGGAAACCTGGCTGCGTTGAAAAAGCAGTTGGTGTTTACCACCCATACACCCGAAGAGGCTGGCAACGAAAAGCATGACATTTACCTCTGCAATAAAATGTCTTATTTCTGTGGCATGCCCCTTGAAAAGGTCAGGGAAATCACAGGCCTGGAGGATGATCAATTCAACCACTCGTTGGTAGCCTTGCGCTTTGCCCGCCTTTCCAATGCCGTTTCTGAATTGCATGGTCATGTGAGCCGAAAAATGTGGAACAAGCATGAGGGGGTTTGCCCGATCATCCACATCACCAATTCCCAAAACTGGCGCTATTGGGCAGACAAGCAATTGTATTTTTCCATGGATGAGCAAAATGACGAGCGCTTTATCGATAGGAAAAGATTCCTGAAGAAAAGAGCATTTGATATGGTTGCTGACCAGACTGGAAAATTGATGGACCCTGACGTATTTACCATCGTTTGGGCACGCCGTTTTGCAGGCTACAAACGCGCAGACCTGCTTACCCGCGACAGGGAAAGATTTGAGGAATTGCTGAACAATTCAAAATATCCAGTGCAAATCATCTGGGCTGGAAAGCCTTATCCGGTAGACTATCCCGCCATCACAGAGTTCAATCACCTTGTTCATGTGAGCAAGGCCTATCATAACATGGCCGTTTGTACAGGCTATGAATTGGGGCTGAGCAAGCGCCTCAAGCAGGCTTCTGACGTTTGGCTGAACAATCCCCGCGTACCGCGTGAAGCTTCAGGCACAAGCGGTATGACTGCCGCCATGAATGGCGCTGTTAACGTATCCACCAATGATGGATGGATCGTTGAATTCATCAACCATGGCAACAATGGTTTTGTAGTGCCTCCACAAGACTATGAAAATATGCATGTGCAAGACCAGGATCAATATGATCTGGATGAATTGTACAGGATCCTCAAAGAGGAGGTGCTTCCTTTGTACTATGAAGCGCCGCATACCTGGCGCCAGATTGTGCAAAATGGAATGAAGGACGTCCGGTTCAAGTTCGATTCCAACAGGATGGCGGCCGAGTATTATGACCTGCTCTATAACGGCTAGTACTTTATTATATTTGCAACATGATTCTCCCCATTGTAGCATACGGGCATCCTGTACTCCGTCAGGTTTGCACTGACATAACACCTGATTATCCTGAACTCAAAAAATTGCTGGATGACATGTGGGAAACCATGTACAATGCCCATGGCATGGGCTTGGCTGCTCCTCAGATCAACAGAGCAATCCGCTTGTTTGTTTTCGATACGGAGCAGGTATACAACAACAGCGACGAAGAAGAGCGCAAGCAATTTGAAGGAGAAAAAGGACGAAAAGCCATCTTCATCAATGCCCATATCACAGCCTTGAATGGCACGCCATGGTCTTGCGATGAAGGCTGCTTGAGCCTGCCAGGGTTCAGGGAAGAAGTCAGCCGGGAAAGCACGGTCACGATCCAGTACTGCGACGAAAATTTCGTTCAAAAAACAGAAACATTCAAGGGCCTCAATGCGCGTGTTATCCTGCATGAATATGACCATATCGATGGAAAGCTTTTCATCGACAGGATCTCATTGCTTAAGAAAAAATTGCTCAAGAAAAAACTGGATGATATCAGTGCTGGAAGGGTTAAGTCGGGCTATAAAATGATCCTCCCAAAAAAATAATAAGTCGCTAACTTTCGCTTCTTTCAAGGTACTCCTGCAGCAAGAGGCAGGCCGCAATTTCATCGATCATTCCTTTTTTCTGGCGGTCTTTTTTCTTCATGCCCATCTCTACCATCGCCCTTGAAGCCATCTTGGAAGAATGGCTTTCATCAACCGTTTCAATAGGGATCTCGGGGAAACTATTCTTCAATCTCCTGATGCAATGCTTGGCTCCTTCAGTAGAGTGGGTGGGCGTTCCATCCAATTGATAGGGCTCACCAATCAGGATTCTTTCTACAGGTTCTTTGGCAACGTAGGCTTTTAAAAATTCAAAAAGTTTTTGCGTGTCAACGGTTGTCAGACCGGTGGCAATAATCTTCATGGGATCGGTGACCGCTATTCCGGTTCTTTTGTTGCCATAATCCAATGCAATAATCCTTGCCATCTGCTAATTTAAAATGATGAGGTCTGTGATCGTGAACAAGGCAAATACCATACTGGCAATGCCATTGGCTGTCATGAAGGCAATGTTCACCTTGCTCAAGTCATCCACTTTTACAATGCTCTGCTGGTAGATGAGTAGTCCTGAAAAAAGCGCAGCTCCTATTGCAAAAATCCAATGCAATCCAAACAAATATCCACTGCTGAAAAGAAGCAGGATGGTTGATGCATGCAGCACACGAGAAACCAGCAAAGCATTTTTTCTGCCCAGTTTGGCAGGAATGGAAGACAGTCCTTCTTGGCTGTCAAATGCTTCATCCTGCAGGGAATAGATGATGTCGAATCCACTGACCCAACCAATGACGGCCAATGAAAGAAAGACAACTGAGGCGTCTATGGTTTCTGTTACAGCGATGAAAGCTCCTGTGGGGGCCAGGGAAAGGCCAACACCCAAAACAATATGGCAAAGGGCTGTGAATCTTTTTGTATGACTGTATCCCAGAATGACCAGCAGGGCAACAGGGGAGAGCAGAAAACAAATGCTGTTGATCATGTATGCTGACCCCATGAAAAGCAGTGAATTGAGAATGGTGAAACGAAGGGCGCTGGCCGGGCTGATCAGGCCTCTGGGGATTTCGCGGATGGCGGTGCGGGGATTTTTTGCATCAAACTCCCTATCGAGGTATCTGTTGAAGGCCATGGCAGCACTTCTTGCAAATACCATGCAAAGGATGACGAACACAAAAATGACAAGATGGGATGAAAAATATGTGGAAACAACACCCCATCCTTGTTTACCGGTTTCTTCTTTTTGGCTCAGGAAAAACACACCCATGAAAAACCCGACCAGTGCAAATGGCATGGCAAAAATGGTATGGGAAAATTTGATGAGCGAAAGGTACTTGTTGATTTTTTTCATGGCCATGGTTTACACTTCACTCAAATTATTATTCAGATATTTTTTCTGTGGCCTTGAAAAGCTCCCACAAAACTATTCCGGCGGCTACACCGATGTTGAAGGAATGCTTGCTGCCGAACTGCGGTATTTCGATGCATCCGTCTGTTGCTGCAATCAGTTCTTCACTAACCCCCTCTGCCTCATTTCCAAATACAACGGCTATTTTATCACCAGCCTGGTAGTTAAAACTTTCCAATGAGATGCTGTTGTGAACCTGCTCTATGGCATAAACGGAATAACCCTGCTCTTTCAATGCTGCAATCGCTGACAATCCGTCCTCATGGCCCGTCCATGATACGGTTTCTGTTGCACCCAATGCGGTCTTGTTGATGTCGCGGTGTGGTGGTCTTGGGGTATAACCGCAGAGGTATATTTTTTCCACCCTGAAGGCATCAGCCGTTCTGAAAACGCTGCCCACATTGTGCATGCTCCTCACGTTCTCGAGCACTACCACGATGGGTGATTTCTGGGAAGCATGAAACTCCTCCGTGCTCAAGCGTTGCAATTCATCCATCCCCTTTTTTAGCATAAGACAAAGATAAGGCTCTCCTTTTTTTCATTTCAGAATAAAAGATACCTTTGTCAAGTTATGCAGGAAGCGTTTCAGCACATATTGGATTCTCTCAGAAAATGGCAGCCCAACCATGAGATTGTATTGGAGTCGCTTCGCCAGGCCGGCAGCAACAGGCAATATTTCCGTTTTAAACACGATGGCGAAAGCTATATCCTTACCTACAATCCAGCCAATGCACCTGAGAACAATGCGTTTGTGGAGTTCACACAGCATTTTGCAGGCAAAGGATTGAATGTGCCATCTATCATCTACACAGATGATGCCATGCAGTTTTATGTGCAGTCAGATCTGGGGGATATTTCCCTTTTTGACCATATTACCAAAGAAGGATTTTCTGAAAATGTGCTGAACCTTTTCAAGAAAACCTGTGCTTCATTGGCCAAGTTGCAAATTGAAGGCGGAGACGATCTTGATTACAGCAATTGCATCGCAACAAGGTCTTTTGACAAGCAAGCCATTTACTCTGACCTGCTTTATTTCCTTTATTATTTTGTGCGCGCACTGGATCTTCCATATGACAAAAACCTGTTGCTGAATGATTTTGATATGCTGAGCAGCTACCTCATGCAGGAGGAAAATCAGTATTTCATGCACAGGGACTGCCAGAGCCGCAATGTGATGGTTCGTGATGGTGAGGCACATTTTATCGACTACCAGGGTGGAATGCAGGGAGCCCTGCAATATGACATCGCTTCATTGCTTTGGCAGGCCAGGGCGCAGATGCCTTACGACTGGAGGGATGAATTGGTGGGATATTATTTTGATCAGGCCAATGCCTGCTTGAATGGGAAATTGAACAAGAAGGAATTCCTCAACAATTATGATGGATTCGTTTTGATCAGGATGCTTCAAACCCTTGGTGCATATGGTTTCCGTGGACTTTTTGAACGCAAGCCTCATTTCATTGCCAGCATTCCATTTGCGTTGAAGAACCTGAAATGGTTCCTCGAAAACAAAAACTTTCCTATCAGGCTTCCTGCCCTACAAAAAGTATTGGAGGCCATTGTTGCAGATGAGATCATGGCAAGGTTTGAGCCGGTTACAGCCAGCGAAACCTCAAAGTTGACCGTGCATATCAATAGTTTCTCCTATAAAAAAGGCATTCCAGAAGATCGATTTGGCAATGGTGGCGGATACGTTTTTGATTGCCGTGGCATCCTCAATCCTGGAAGAATTGATGAGTACAAAACCCAGACAGGCAGAGATAAGCCCGTACAAGAATTTTTATTGCATAAAACCAATATGCCTACTTTTCTGCAACATGTTTTTGGGATGATTGATATATCTGTAGAAGACTATCTGAAGCGTGATTTCGAGGGGTTGACCATCAGTTTTGGTTGTACTGGCGGTCAACACAGAAGCGTGTTTGCAGCAGATCGCCTTGCTGCACACCTCCATGAGAAATACAAGGTAAGGACGGTTGTGAATCATATCGAACAAGAGGCCAAACAGTGGAAGAATGAGCCGTATTAGTTCAATACATCTTCCAAGCACCATCAACTGAATGAATATGCAGCCCATTAAAGCAATGCTCTTTGCAGCAGGTCTGGGAACAAGGTTGAAACCCTTTACAGAACACCATCCCAAGGCATTGGCTGTTGTCAATGGAAAAACCTTGCTTGAGAGAAACATTGCCTATCTCAATAGTTTTGGCATCAACAACATCGTTGTCAATGTTCACCATTTTGCTGATCAGGTCATTGATTTTTTGAAGCGCTACCAAAATGCAGATACACACATTGCTGTTTCACATGAGGTGGAGGGCCCTTACGAAACTGGTGGTGGGCTTGCATTTGCTGCTTCCCATTTCAGGGATTCATCATCGCCATTTGTGGTCATGAATGTAGACATGTTGACCAATCTTGATCTGATGGGGATGATTGATTTTCACAACAAGATCAATCCATTGGCAACGCTTGCGGTAACAAAGCGGGAAAGCTCAAGGCAGTTTCTTTTTGATGATGAGATGCGATTGGTAGGGTGGAGAAACAACCTTACCGGACAGACAAAATGGTCTGCCGGGGAAGTAGAAGATGTTCAGCCCCGCTCTTTTTCCGGGATTCATGTGATTGATCCTGCCATCTTTGCACTCATGCCCTCTTCTGGAACCTTCTCCATTATAGATGTTTATTTGCAGCTGGCGGCCAATTCACTGGTTGTTGGCTATGACCACAGCGGTGATATTATTCTTGATGTGGGCAAGCCAGAATCACTGGTCAAGGCAGCGGTTTTATTTCAATAAAAATGTACATTGGTTCAAATTTCATCCCATGCTAAAGAAAATACTGATCGCTTTTGCCGTAATTCTCTTGATCATTCAGTTCATTCGTCCTGAAAAAAATATTGCTGCTGCTCCTTCTGATGCCAATATTGCAACCCATTATGCCACTCCGGATAATGTAAAAAAAATCCTTGAGCGCTCCTGCAATGATTGTCACTCCAACAATACAAAATATCCCTGGTATGCATCCATTCAGCCCATCGGTTGGTGGTTGGCCGATCATGTGAAAGAGGGCAAGTCTGAATTGAACTTCGATGCTTTCATGACCTACAAACCAAAGAAGGCCCGTCACAAAATGGAAGAGGTGAATGAAATGGTTAAAGAAGGGGAGATGCCTTTATCAAGTTATACCATTGTTCATCGTGATGCCAAACTTTCAGAGGAAGAAAAACTGATCCTCGCTGATTGGGCAGTAGCTACCATGAAGGCCATTGAGGCAGAGCATAAGCTGGAGCCAGAAGAGGGAAAAAAATAAGCCAGATCTCAGAAACTCGCATTAACCCTTTTCCTCCTTGTATAGATCAAGGAATTCTGAAATGGATTGTTCTGTATTCAATCCCAGTTTTTTCCTGAGCCGATACCTGCTTATCTCAACCCCTCTCACCGAGATATTCATCAACTGGGCTATTTCTTTTGACGCAAGATTGAGTTGCAGGTAAGCACAAACCTTGAGGTCTGTATTGGTCAGTTTTGGAAAATGAGACTTGAGGTTTTTCAGGAAATTGTTGTTGATCTCATCAAAATGAATAGCAAATTTTTCCCAACTCGCACTGTTCTTTTCAATGTCATTCAGCAGGTGAATTGTTTTTTTGATGTCGTGGTTTTCGTTGGTGTTTTTGTAAAGTTTCTGTAACTCCTCCTTTACTTTGGAAAGTGCATCACTTCTTTCTACCAACTGCATGGAGGTATCTGCAAGCTCTTTGGTTTTCAGCATGATTTCAGCCTCAAGCTTTTCATTTTTTAGACGAATAATTTCCTTTTCATTTTGTTCGATTGCCAGCTGGTGCTCAATACTCATCTGGCGTTGTTTTTTTTCATAGATGGACTTCTGTCTCAGTAATTTTTTCTTTTGCCAGTCACTGTATTTTCGTATCCCCAGGCCAATGATGATGAGGTAAAATAGGTAAGCCCAAATACTTTTGTACCAAGGCGCTTGAATGATAAAGTGGTAATTAATTTCATCAGATTCATTGCCCAGGTTGTCATGCGCTTTTACGTGAAAGACATAGTTGCCTGCTGGGAGATTGGTATAGTCTTTTTCAGTTTTGTTGCTCCAGTTGCTCCAATTCTTTTCATAACCCTCCAGCCTGTAGCTGTATTCGATATTTTTTTGAATGCCAAAGCCCGGACAGCTGTATTCAAAATGGAAGGCATTGAAATTGCTGGGTAAAGAATTTGAAGCTTTCCTTTTATCAATTGTTTCTGTTGATGAATCATGATTGAAGTATCCGCCAAAAATAGTGCTGTCAGTTTTTCCGATGGCCCTTACAGCGCCAAGCATTATATTCAATTTAAGTTTGTTGGCTTTGTATTTTTCGTAATTGAGATGTATTACCCCTTTTTCAGATCCAATGAAAATATTGGACTTGTCGAAAGAATAGATGTTCTCGAATCCGGAAAGAATCTGACCTGTAATTTCTGAAAAGTAAATGGGCTTGGGGTTTGTACTGCCTCCGGCAAAATCAATCATCCCTATTTTTTTGCCGCTGCAGAACCAAATATTGCCTTGTCCATCCTCATTCATGTATCGAATCTCCGTGTTTCCGATGATGGGTTGCAGAAAATTTGAGGGTATGAAGCGGTTATTGGGGGCATCAAATTCATATGCCCCGGTATTGGTACCAAAAACCACCCTGTTTTTTATTTTAAAGACATGATTGTCCAGTTTAGAGGGCAATCCATCTTTTTCTGTAAAAAGCCTGGTGCTGTATTTTTTGCCATCACTACTGATGTTGATCTTATAAATCCCCCTATAGGGATGTGAGGCCCACATATTTCCCTCGCTGTCTGCTGTGAGGAATCGCAAGGATTCATACAGCCCCTCTAAATTGCCCTTATCACTGAACTGGCCATTCGTGAATAACAACATTTTCAATCCAGAGTAGGTTCCAGTTAGGATGTTTTGTGCCGGAGGTACAGGACTTGTGGGAAGAAAGGTCCATCCTGCATCCCTGCTGATCAGTTTTGCTTGGTTGCCTATAATATCAAAGCAGCCATTGTTGTGTCCCATCAGCAGGTGTTGATTCACCTCCTCAAGACGCCATACCTGTCCGGAACTGTTGCTGACCAGGCTAAAGTTTGACCTGAGAAAGCTCAGGTCCTTGTTCTGGGGTGAAAGCTCGGCTGCATAACATCCATCAGAAGAGCCAATAAAAAGCTTGTTGTTGAAAATTTTGGTGGAGAAACCTGCGGCTTCATTTTCTTTGTTGGGCGTGATGTATTTTATGGCTGAATTGTATGCAATGAAGCTGATCCCATTGTTCAGCCCCGCCCATAGATTTTTATCCTTGTCCAGAAATACACTGATGACATTGTTGTTCTGAAGTCCCTCTTTTCTGGAAATCTTTTGAACGAATTTCCCATCATTTTTGATGACAAGACAACCCTCTGCAGTAGTTGCAGCAACAAACTCGCCCTTGTTCATCTCAGTAACTTTAAACAAATTGATGTCTGAAGATGGTAGATCAAAACCATTGTTGTTGTAAAGGGAATCCCTCCTGAGTATTAGGGATTTTCTGTCATAGGTTAGGATCAGGCTGCTTTCTTTGCCAGTTTGAAGCATTCCTGAGATAATAGAGCCGGATAGCAGTTGATTGTTGATGGCTGGTCGCCAGGTATTGTTCTTGTATACATATAGCCCGTTCTTTTGGTCCTGGGCATACAGCATATTTCCCATTTTTTTCATGAACTGCCATCCACTGTTGGGTGGATGAAGCGAAATGGCCTTGTTTTTCAGCTCCATGATCATTCTGTCAGATGCCCTGAAAAAAACAGACTCTCCAATGATTTCTATATCCCAGATGTCTGCGAACGACCTCTCTTTGAGCGGTAAGAGCGGAGTGAGTGAGGTATAATTAAGGAAACCCCGCTCATTGGGAGTGAAATAGCCCATTTCTCCCTGCCCGCCAGCATAAATTATTCCCTTTTCATCAATAGCGATGGATCGCATGATGGTCTTATTGGGTAATGATTGAAGTTTCCAAAAAGTTCCATCGTATGTGAGCAGTCCCTCATTGTTGGCAAAATACATCCTTCCCTTACTGTCCTGATCAATGTCCCAGGTTTGGGTACCTGCTTTGAAATCATTTTTATTGAAATTGATGATTTGAGGTATTCCAATGGTATTTTGCCCTATGGTTTGATTGGAGAGTAAAAACAGGCAAGCAGCGATTGGAAGAATTTTCATAATGTATACTTATTGCGTTTATCTGAAGTTTGTTTAACATTTAATAGCTCAATTTAATCAATATTCTTAAACAAATTAAATGCCGAAATTGTTTTGATGTATTGTTGATGTAATTTTTATTTATTGAAAATCAATGCGATATAAATAGTTGATGTAGTCGTGTAGTACTACAAAAATATCCAATAGTTCAACTAATTATACCTTTATCCTCCCTTTAACGAAGGGTTCATCATTAAAATAATTAAAACTTGCGTATGGAAAAGGCTCTAAAGAAGTTTGCACTTCTTTCATTTCTCATCATGCTGGGATTGACCTCATGGTCCCAAGACAAAACTGCTGCTGGTAAGGTGGTCGACCCTTCTGGGCTACCTGTATCCAAGGCAACTATTCTGGTAAAAGGCACAAATGCTGGAACTTCTACCAACGAAATGGGAATTTTCTCCTTAACAGTTCCATCATCAGCCAAAACAATTGTTGTTTCTTCAGTTGGCTTTGAAGCCAAGGAAGTTTTGATTGCAACCGGCATGATGAACATCACCCTTGAACCATCCTCCTCCAAACTTGATGAGGTGGTTGTTGTAGGATATGGTGTACAGAAGGTTACCAAAGTTTCTGGTGCCGTATCTACCGTAAAAGGGTCAGATATTGATAAGTTGAAACCTGTTCGTGCTGAAGATGCCTTGCAAGGCCGGGCTTCTGGTGTTACCGTGGTTTCCAACGGTTCACCCGGCGCAAAGCCAACCGTTTTGGTTAGGGGTATCCCATCTTACACTGGAACAGATCCCGTAGTAGTGGTTGACGGAGCGATACAGACCCTGGACGATTTCAATGCCATCAATCCAGCTGATATTGAGTCTGTAA
>JBIIQT010000027.1:0-33650 GCA_044341875.1 Chitinophagaceae bacterium
GGTGAACTGGCAATTAACCACGGCCTTGCATGGCTGCAAGCATATTTCCATAAACACTGTTCAGGCTGCCGAGATTTTTTGCAAGCAAAGCAATCTGCTCCTGTGTTTTCATGGCATCATTCACGCTACCCTGCATGGCTTGGCTGGCCTTGATCAGGTTGTCATAGAATGCATTCATGGCCTTGATGTGGTTACCAGAATCCTGCAACTCCAACTCATACATTTTATTCAAAGAACCGAGGTTCTTGGTCAATGTCTGTACTTGCTCATGGAAAGCTTTTGACCCCTCAGCTGCAGTATTGAAATGCTGAACCGATCCGGCTGCATTGGCATAAGCGTCTTTCATGATGTTGAGGGCAGCAGTTGCTTCCTTTGTTTTTCCTGCAAACTCAGATGTTGCCGCGGCAACATCACCCATCGAAGCCATGCCCTGAACGGTTGAATTGAACTTTGAAAAATTACCATTCAACTTGTTGAGTTGATCTGTATCCAAATATTTTTCAATGGTCTCCTTCAGCAAATCAGCACCTGGGGTTGCACTGGCGCTACCGCTGGCAACAGCTACCTCAGGAGTAACCGGTTTTTTCATCTCGAGCCATGCGTAAACAAGGAAGATAACAGCCTCTGTCAACAAACCAACAGTAAGCATGATATCAGCAAATGATTTATGGAGAATTTTTGCCCAGGCACCAAAAATTACTACAGCGGCACCTACGCTTACAAAAATGTTTACATATTTCTCGAATGTGGAGGATGAGTTGGATGATGACATAAATTGATTTTTTATTGAAGTAAGTTGGAGAATAAGAAAATTAGCGCTTGGTCTGCATTGGAGGAAGATCGATTACACAGCGAAAGCCCAAATAAGACTTGGTTGTATCCTGGTATTCATAATTCCTTGTTGAGTTTTGGAGGAAAAATCCGATATCCTTCCAACTACCGCCACGCACCACTTTTCTTTTCATCCTTGGAGGATCATTATCTTTTGCATTCCACCTGATATCTGGGTTCATATCGTGCTGGAAATTGTATGCACCTTCATAATAGAGCGAAGATGTCCACTCAGCAACATTTCCTGCCATATTGTAGAGTCCAAAATCATTGGGCCAATAGGCATCTGCCCTTACTGTATACATGCCACCATCTTCAGGATAGTTGCCGCGGCCTGGTTTGAAATTGGCCAACAAACATCCTTTCTTGTTGCGGAGGTATGGACCACCCCAAGGGAAAGGAACTTGTGAACGGCCGCCACGTGCTGCATACTCCCACTCGGCTTCTGTAGGAAGCCTGAAGTCTGACTCAGTCATGCGTTTTGACCTTTCAAGGTATGAGTTGAGGTAATGTGTTCTCCACTCTGTGAAGGCAGTTGCCTGCTTCCAGCTTACACCAACCACAGGATAGGCTCCATAGGCTGGATGGGAGAAGTATTTTTTAGCATGTGGTTCATTGTATGAGTAAGAAAAATCACGGATCCATACCAGTGTGTCTGGATAAATGGGCGTATCCTTTTTTACCACAAATGTTGACCTTGGCTTGTCAGCGTTTTCCCTTTGGGCCGCTTCCTTGTAATCAAGCCATTCAGAGTGGTAGATGATTTTCTTGGCATCAATTTCCTTTCTGCCATTGATCCTGTTATCTGGTGTTACAATCAATGCACTCAATTGCTCTTGGATTTTTGGATCTGCCCATTTGATGGTTCTCACTTTAGCCCAGTCGATTGCACTGGATCCATCGGGTGCATTTTTCTTGAAATTCAAAATACTTCCTGCGATAGAATCCCTTACCCACAGTACAAACTGGCGGTATTCATCATTGGTAATCTCCGTTGCATCCATCCAGAATCCATTGATGGATACCTGTTTGTTCCTTGCCGTAAATGCGTAGCTGATGTCCTCATCAGAAGGACCCATGTGAAAGGTTCCTGAAGGGACATAAATCATGCCAGGAGGCTTTGGCATTACGTATTTTCCTCCCAGGGAAACACCACGCAACTGGCCGTCACCAATGGGTCCGGTTGACTTGCTTGATTTTCCGCACCCGGTCATCAATATTCCGAGTGACAACAATCCCATCATGTACAGAAAATTGCCTTTCATTTTTATTGCTTGATTTGTGAGCATATCAACAAATATATAATAAAAAAATGTACTAATTTTTAACCTAACCCCTTAATAATCTAAATTTTAACAAGCCGGAAACATCCGGACATTACCGTCAAAAACGGATAATTACCGGTCATATTGCTTTTCAAGCGCTATCTTTTTGTTAAGACAAACGTCATGGCATCCTTAAGGCTTGTGAAAGGCAGGCTGCATGTGTAGTCCCGGCATATGAAAATTTGGGTATCAGAAGCTATCAGCCGACCTTCCATCAATGGATAGCCCATTGTTGGTTCCGATGCAGCCATGAATACCTTGTTGGGGGTAAATTGTGACAGCAATGCCTTGCCAATGGGCAAGGCTTGGGGGCCAAGCACCAGGATTTCATGGGTTCCCTGGGTGAATTCCAGGAGCAAATTGGACCAAATGCCATAAGATGTAGGATACTTCACTGCTGCATCCTTGACCGTTTCCAGCATCATTTCCGCCCTTTTCCGCCATTCCTGCTGATCCAACAGCAAGCCCAATCGGTGAAGATTCCAGGCCATGATCGAATTCCCACTGGGGATGGCCCCATCATAGAGGTCTTTTTTTCTGACCAGCATATCTGCTTGAAAACTGGGGGTGTAGTAGAAAAACAGTTGGTCTTCGTCACTGAAATATTCGATAACATAATGCATCAGCGCTCTCGCCTTTTCAAGATAACCCAGTTCTCCTGTAGGCTCGTACAGAAAAAGCAGTGCCTGGATCAGGTAAGCCACATCATCCAAAAATGCAGGATACTTTGATATGCCCGCTTTGTGGGTATGCAAGAGTTGACCATTTGTTTTGTGCTCAAAATTGCTCAATAAAAATGCCATGTTTTGGGTTGCAATGGCAATCCAATCCTCTCTGCCAAATGCTTGTCCGGCTTTGGAAAGGGCCTGGTTGAAAAGTGCATTCCAACCCAAAATAATTTTATCATCCGTTGCCGGTCTCGCCCTTTTGCTCCGACAAGCCATCAGTTTTTCCTTGGCCAAAGACAGGAAGTTCAATGCCGATTCTTCGGAAAGTCCGATATCCTTTGCCCACTCCTGAATGCTTTTTTGCATGTGCAGGATGTTCACATCTTCCCAGTTCCCCTGTTCGGTCACATCATAGAGTACGGCTAATGCAGCGGCATCCTCTCCCAGGACTTGTTCAAATTCCTTTTTGCCCCATGTATAAAACTTTCCCTCCTCCCCTTCGCTGTCTGCATCCAATGCAGCGTAAAACCCGCCATTGGCAGACTGTAATTCCCTTTGCATAAAACCAATGGTCTCCTCCGCTACCCTTTTGTACTCCTGGTCTGCAGTGAGTTGAAATGCTTCAGCCAAAACCAAGAGCAGCAAGGCATTGTCGTATGTCATTTTCTCGAAATGGGGTGCCAGCCATTGGGCATCGGTAGAATACCGGCAAAATCCTCCACCCAATTGGTCATAGATGCCACCCCGCATCATTTTTTTCAGGCTAAGCGTTGCCTGCTCCAAAGCTTCTTTGTTGCCGGTGAAATGGTGATACCGCAACAGGTACTGAATGGTATAGGTTTGAGGAAACTTGGGCGCATTGCCAAATCCACCCTCCACCTGATCTGCCGCCCCCATGATGTTGTTGAATATTTTCTGGGTTTGCTGCTGGATAAACATTTCCTCTTGGGATATTTGAAAACCGCTGTTGGATTTGAGGGTGTTTGCCTTTTGGAGGTGCTCAATCAGGTTGTTCGCCTGCTCCTCAATGTCTGCCCTTCTTTTTTGGTAGGCCCCATGAATCTGGACCAGTACCTCCTTCCATGAGATCCGGTTGTGCATGGTTTGGGGAGGAAAATAAGTACCCCCATAAAATGGCCTGCCATCGCTGGTCAGGAACATGTTCAGGGGCCATCCGCCATTGCCACTTGTGGCTTGCAGGGCATCTATGAAAAAATGATCCAGGTCGGGCCTTTCTTCCCTGTCTATCTTGATACAAATGAAATACTGGTTCATCAAGCTGGCGGTTTGGAAGTCTTCAAAGCTCTCCCGCTCCATGACATGGCACCAATGGCAGGCCGCATAGCCAATGCTCACAAGGATAGGCTTGTCTTCCTGTCTGGCCCTCTGCAGTGCCTCATCTCCCCAGGGGTACCAATCAACAGGATTATGGGCATGCTGCAGCAAGTAAGGACTGGTTTCGTTGATGAGGCGGTTGGTAGTGTTCATAAAAAAGAACCCCGGAATTCCGGGGCTGTATTATTGCGTTAATTAGATTATTTGGCTTTCTTCCGCTCTGTAAGAAACTTCTCGAGGGCTGCAACCATTGAAGGCACCTGAGGATCTGGTGCTTTGATTTGCAGGTTGAGACCAGCTTCTTCAATGGCTTTTGAAGTATTGCTTCCAAACGCTCCAATGAAAGTTCCGTTTTGGGTAAATCCTGGAAAATTTTCCAAAAGACTTTTCACGCCACTTGGAGTAAAAAAACAGATCACATCAAAATCATGTGCAGAAATCCTGGATTTGATGTCGCAACTGATCGTCCTGTACATGTAAGGATTTACAAACTCACAATGATGATTTTTCAACCAGCCAACGATTTCATTGTCCTGCTGGTTTTCAGAGCAGGGATAAATGAATTTTTCATTTTCCTTGTGCTTGTTGATGGCATCAAAAAGCCCTTTGTTCGTTCCGTCTGCACTAAAGAAAACTTTCCGCTTTCTATACAGGATGAACTTCTGAAGGTAAAGAGCGACAGACTCACTGATGCAAAAATATTTGGTATCAGCAGAAACAACCACCTTCATCTCTTCACAAATGCGGAAGAAGTGATCAATGGCATTTTTACTGGTTAGAATAACAGCAGAATAGCCGGCAATATCAATTTTTTGTTTCCTGAAATCTTTCGATTGGATGGCCTCCAGCTGAATAAAAGGCATGAATTCCATTTGTACACTGTACTTAGCAGCCAACTCGAAATAAGGAGATTTGATGGATTCGGGCTTGGGTTGGGTAATCAGAATCCTTTTGACAGCCTTCTTTTCACCTGCTTCCGATTTCTTTCCGTTTTTAACCATGGCTTGCGCTGATATTGTACAAAATTATAAAAAATTGGCGTATTTACACTGAAGCATTTGAATTTACAAGTAGCCACCCAATAAAAACGTGAAACTTCTGGCTATGAATTTCAGCATCACGGCAGATGGGAGAATTTCAAGGGAGATGACAGCAAGAAAAAAGTTGAAGACGCCCAATCTGGCCTGTTTGGAAAAAACCTGAAATCCCCTGATGAATCGGATCAAAAAAATTACGGCAAGTAAAGAGAGGGAGAGCTTAAAAATGAAAAAACTTAAACCAGGTTCAACAAAAGCCATCAAAAATGACGCAAACAACATCAGCAAACCGGATATCTTGTTGTTGAGAAATATAATAAAAACATAACCATCAAAGGGTTCTCGCAAATTGAATATCCATCCCATAAACTGTAGAAATACATATTTGAATGCATAGACAATAACCAGAAAAACAAATATCAATCCCATTAACTGCCACCGTTCTATTCCAGTAAAAAGCCGATTACCTCCCAAACCAAAAAAAACAAAAATGGTTCCAGAGAGGATAAACAAAAGGTTCATCAGAAAGGCAGCAATCGGCGCTTGTGACATTTGGTCTTTTGCCTGTCGGTAGACGAACCCCTCATTCGCAAATACCCGAAATACTTTCTTAAGATAACTCCCGAAAACTGCATTGATCAGGGAAAGAAACAAAAACAGGAAAGCAAAGCTGTAAAAAATCCACTCCAGGTTTGGGGGATTTCTCTTTGAAATAAACTGCCCCAAGGCCTGGGCATTGGTCTTGTAAAATTGAACTTTTGCCAAGTATGTGGATACATAATTGCCATAAAATCCTTTGGTCTGAACGAGTTCGATCCTGTTGAGCTCAGTAGAATCAATAGGGCGGTGGTTGAGGATGAATGCCTTTTTTACGGAGTCGGCAATCAGGCTATCAATGTTGGCAGAAATCAATTCAGGAACAGCAAAATTCGACTCCTGGGCAGCTGCAGGTGACATGCCCAACAGGAAAACGATAAACATAAGATATTTGAACCTGTACATATTGCATAACAAAATTAGTTCATTGGATCAACTAAAACAGACTTACAAATCCAAAATGAATTTTTGACTCCCGAAAATTGAAAGGAAGGTCCTTGTTTTTCCCGGCTGCATAGGCCAAATTGAACATGCCGGCCTTGGTTTCCAAAGCAAGCCCAACCCCCACTCCTGCATATTTTCCTTGTAGATTTCCTTGGATCGATTTTCTGCCAAGATGGGCCGCATCAAGAAAGGAAAACAAATAGGATGAGCTACCAATGAGATACCTATACTCAATAGTTGCAATGGCAAACTCACTGGCAAAAAAGCTTTCCTCATCAAAACCCCTCAATGTCTTTATCCCTCCCACCTGGAACAGTTCATTCAGAAAGAGTTTTTTTCCATTGATCCAGCCAGCCTGTACGCCAGTGCGAATGGTGGCATTTTTACCCAGTGGGATGAATTGATCAATCTTCATGTTCATCCTGAACTGAGCGGTAGAAAGGGTCATGGTATCATAGAGCCCTGCAAAATCAAATGAATTGTTGAGCTGATCCTTTTTCAGGCTGGTGATGGCATTGTTCTTCAGCAGCTTTCTGATTCCTCCCAAGAATGTCAGGTTGAAGTCCATGCCTTTGCGGGGATTGAACCGGTAATCTGTTCCATTGTGCTGAAATTCTGCCCCAATATTGGTGGTGCGCAGGTCTAAAAACACAGGCAGTTTTTTAGTGCGCTTGATGAAGTTGGTATCGACTTCAATCAGGTTGCTTGCATACTGCAGAATAAAAAGTTTTGCCAGCTGCTTTTTGTTGACCTCATACTGCAGCCCGAGCCTTGTATTGATGTTGATGAAAGAGGAATCCTTTTTCAGCAAATTGAACCTGAAATCAACGCCTGCATTGCTCTTGAACATATAAGGCTTTTGAAATCCAATCTGTAGCCGCGGTGATTTTACCTGTAGTTGTTGCCAGCTGAGCATGAAATTTTCTCCTGCACCAAATGTATTTTTAAGGTCCAGATCTGCCTCTCCTGTGAGCAACATTTTTCCTCCCAATTGTTGGTTGGAAGGCATCAAGCCTGCCAGCAGGTTAAAGCGGCTGTTCCGCTGGGGCTCCAGGTAAAGGTTGACAGAGGCGCCTGTTCCCAGAAGACTGAGGTCCCAGGGCCGTGATTCTTTTACAAATCCCAATGACAATAATCGGCCGGACAAAGCATCCAAATTGCTTTTCCTGTAAATCCCTCCACCACCAAGCGCGAGGTATTGCTGCAAAAATCCTTTTTTGATGAACCGTTGTCCTTCAATGTGTAGGCTATCTATCCTGTACAAAGGTCCTTTGATCGCCCTCAGTCTTGCACAGAGCTCATTTCCCTTGAAATAACTGCTGTCAAGCTGAATAGAAGCAAAGGGATATCCATTTTCCTCAAAATTCCGGAGGATGGTTTCTTTGAGCAAGGCGATGGAAGCCATGGTCAACAACTCACCGACCACGGGTAGGATGATATTGCTTTTAATGCTTTCGACATCAATAACAGAACTGTCTACTATCAATTCTCCCCATTTGTATTGGTCTCCTAAATAAATCCAGGCCTTTGTAAGATTTTGCTCAACCAAGATGCTGTCCACTGAAATGGCCAGATAACCCTTGCGTTGAAGGCTTTCAACAACAGTTGCTTTCAAATAAAGAGCGATGGATTCTTTTGTAGAGAAATCAGCAGGAATGCTGACAAGTTCGGACAAAGCTGTATTACCTTTGTCTGTACAGTTCAATTCAAGCTTATGCTTTTCCTGGGCCATTGTTGAAAAGGGGCAGCAGAAAAGGATGAAGATTAAAAATGAAATTGAGCGTTGCACGTTCACAAATCTACACAGCTTCTTCTAATCAAGATCAAATGGCCGGCATTTACATCCATATCCCCTTCTGCAGAAAAGCTTGCCATTACTGCAATTTCCATTTTTCAACCTCCCTGGGAAAGGTAGAGGCTGTGGTGACGTCCATCCTCAAAGAAATTTCCCTGCGTTCATCCGAATCAAGAGAAGAGATTCAGACGATTTACTTTGGCGGAGGCACTCCTTCTATCCTTGAGCCAGAAACCATAAACAAGATGTTGCAGGCCATCAATGCCCATTATGCGGTCAGCAATGATGCAGAAATCACCCTGGAAGCGAATCCTGACGATATAACAGCAGCAAAAGCCAAGGCCTGGAAACAAATGGGCATCAACCGCTTCAGCATTGGTGTGCAGTCCTTTGCTGATGAAAACCTGCAATGGATGAACAGGGCACATGATGCCAGCCAGTCAATGGATTGCATCCAGACCATCCGGGAAGCGGGATTCGAAAATTTCAGCATTGACCTGATCTATGGAACACCAGGTCAAACCCAGCAAGGGTGGATCAAAGACCTCGAAATAGCCATTGAAATGAAGATCCCCCATCTTTCCTGTTATGCGCTTACCGTGGAAGAGGGGACTGCACTGCACCATATGATTGACAGCGGTAAAAAAGAAAAAATTAGTGCAGATGAACAGGCCGAAAGATTTGAAGCACTTGTTCAATTGACCAGCTCTGCCGGATACATCCATTATGAAATCTCCAATCTTGCTTTACCAGGAAAAGAGAGCAAACACAACAGTGCCTATTGGGAAGGCAAGCCCTATCTGGGTTTCGGACCTTCGGCACACTCTTTTAGCGGAACAAAAAGAAGCTGGAACATTGCCGATAACTTGAAATACATCCAATCCATCGAAGCCGGAATCCTGCCCTTTGAAGAAGAAACACTGCGGGAAACAGACCAGCTCAACGAGTACATCATGACTTCCTTGCGGTCTATCAAAGGGATGCAAAAAGAAATTATCAAAACAAGATGGGGCAAGGATAAACTGGAGGTCATATCCATACAAATAGAACAGTTCATCAGCTCAGGAAAAATAATTTCAACTGAGAACGCCTGGTTATTATCTGGCGAAGGAAGGTTTTTTGCAGATGGTATCGCTTCCTCCCTTTTTTTCCTGGAAGATTGATCAAACCAATACCACCTCGATTTTTTCAAAGGCCCTGACCGGATCCTCTGCTTCCCAGAGGATGTTATATATACCAGTGGCAATCGGCATATCTGCCCTTACCTTTTCGTTCAATGCAGCAATGCTTTTTGAGGCAGGATATCCTTCAGCAACCATTTGCATGGCGAGCTTTGTGGCTTCAACACTGTATCCCTTACCGATCATGTTTCCAAAAGATCGGTTTCTGCTGAAAAGCGAATAACAGGTCACCAACAAATCTCCCAAATAAACAGAAGAAGAATAATTGATACATGAAGAAACCTCACCGGAAATTTCCTTCAAAAAACGAGACATCTCTGCAGCCGCATTGGCCACCAAGACACTTTGAAAATTATCTCCATACCCCAAGCCATGTGCAATTCCAGCACCCATGGCATAGATATTTTTGAGTACCGCAGCATATTGCACACCAACAACATCTTCGCTCAGCACGGTATTGATGTAGGATGTTTTGAAACAAGCTGCTGTGGATTCAGTAACCTGCGGGTTGATGCCCGCAAACGTGAGATAGGAAAGCTTTTCACCTGCCACTTCTTCAGCATGACAGGGGCCCATGATGGTGACATAATTGTTCAGATCAAAGCCCGGAACCATGGCAAGCCGCTCATTCAGGAGCATGTTCGTTGAAGGAAGCATTCCCTTGACTGCTGAGACGATTTTTATCCCTTTTGCAATCAGCGCTAGATAGGGTTCAATGTAATTCTCTGCATAAGCAGAAGGTACTGCAATCACAACTGCTTCTGCTTGCGCATATACCGCTTCCGGATCCGTGGTAATGGACAATAACTTGTTGTCGAAATAAACGGAACTGAGGTATTTGGGATTGTGGTGCCGGGTACGGATATGCGCCGCCAATTTTTCAGAACGCACACACCAGATAACCTGGTGTTCATTGTCTGTAAGGATTTTTACCAAAGCTGATCCCCAGCTGCCACTGCCGATTACGCCTATATTCATGTTCAGGTTGAGGGAGGTTGAAGGGGTTTAAGTGGTTGAAGTTAAGAAGTTTCCTTCAACTGCTTCAACCCCTTCAACCCCTTCAACCCCTTCAACAATTTCAGATACTATTTTTTTACCTCAAACAACTCTTCCTTCTTTACCACTGTAACTTTCATTCCAGTGCGGAGTGTTTTGCTGACAACTGTATAGGGTCCAACAATCACTTCGTCTCCTTCTTTGATGCCGTCAAGAATTTCAATGTTGTTGATGTCTTGGATGGCAGTTTTGACCTTTACTCTTTTAACCGTTCCATCTTTTTGTAAGACAAACACCACTTCATCCAAAGCATCTATATCCTTGATCGTTACATCAGGACCTGCAGTTTCTTCAGGAGAGCCGGATTTCTTTTCTTTTTTCACTTCTTTTCCAACCGCAGCAGTATCAGACCTATCGCGGGTGGTTACTGCATTGATGGGAACAGAAATAACATTGGAATGGGTGTTGGTCTGTATATCAGCATTGGCGCTCATCCCCGGACGAAACGGAAAACTCTTGGGCTTTGACGGATCAATCAAATCAGCATAAGAAGCTGGAATCAACCTGATCCTTACTTCATAATTCGTTACATCAGATGATGAAGTCGAAACAGCGCCACCTGTACCTCGGCTGGTGCTGGAGATCTGTGTCACCACTCCTTTGAATTTTCTTTTGTTGTAAGCATCCACTTCCACCAAGGCAGTATCGCCAATGGTCACTTTAGGAATATCATTCTCACCAACGTCAACCCTTACTTCAATCACACGCATGTCTGCAATACGCATCATTTCAGTACCTGCCATCATCGAGTTGCCTACAACACGCTCTCCCTTTTTCACATTCAACAAAGAAACAATTCCATCCATGGGCGCAAACACACTGGTTCTGCCAAGATCCTTGTCAGCACGCTGAAGACTTGCCCTGGCACTGGCCACTCCGGCTTGTCCACTTTTTATTGATTGCGTTGCCGCACTATAATCTGCTTTTGCAGTAAGAAAGGCGTTCTCTGCCTGCTCAAATTCCAATTTGGAGATGACCTTTTCCTGGAACAATTGTTTTTGGCGGTTGTACTGGCGTTCTGCTTGGTCCAGCCTCGCCTTGAAAGAGCCTAAAGAAGCACTTGCATTTTCAACCTGCGCCATTTGTTGTGCAACACCTGCTGCGGCCTGATCACGCTGTGTGGCATAAATGTCTGCATACACCATGGCCAGTAGTTGGCCTTTGCTAACACTGTCGCCCTCTTGAACAGTGAGCTGCATGATTTCACCAGATATATCCGGGCTGATTTTCAGCTCGATTTCAGGATATACTTTTCCACTGGCGGTAACAACCTCAATGATGTCCTTGCGAGAAGCTTTTTCTACAGCTACTTTCGTTCCTTCTTCTTTTCCGATGATTCCTTTCTGCTTCAGCACCAACAATGTGATGACAACAACAGCAATTCCTGAAAGGATCCAGATCCATTTTTTGTTCATTTCTTTTTCTTTACTTGATTATAAACGAAGCCCTTGCCCTTTATAGAATTCGAGGACTTTCATTCTGAATACATATTCATACTGAGCAACCACCTTATCTACTTTTGCCCTGGTAAGGTTGTTCTGGTTGTTCAGCCATTCGATGGTTTGCATCACACCCAGCTCATACCTTCTGCTGGCAAGGTCAAACGAACGCTGCGCTGTAGACACTGACTTCTCCCTTGCAAGATAGGTCTGGAAGGCTCCACTGGCACTGTAGTAAGCCGTATAGATGTCCTGTTTCAACTGCAACTTGTCCCTTTCTATGGAAAGGTCACTGCGCTTGATGTCCAACCTTGCACGCTTCATGTTACCTCGGGCCTGACCCCCATTGAAAATGGGCACATTGATGGACAAACCAAGTCCTTGCCCAAACTGATCCCTCAACTGTCTTCCGTATCCATCCCAATATTGACCGAACTTGCGGTCAACAAAATTGACATCAAAGTTGGGTGCATAGACCGGCACTTGGGTTGTACCCTGCTTTATGTATGCTCCTGTGCTTTGTTCACCTACATACCTCACACCTGTACTCTTTAATAGAAACTGATTGAAGTTGGTGGCCAATTGACCAAATGCAGAAACAGAAGGTTTCATCTGTGCTTCGGCAACCAACAATCCTTTTTCAGCCGCTTTTCTCCTCAATTCATTGAGCCTAATCTGGGGCTGTGAAGCAAGTGCCGTTTGATAAACATCTTCAGGACGAATCTCCAAAAGGTTATCAACCGGTATTTTATCCACTGGAGGAATGACCAGTTCAAAAGCCTGATCTGCCGGCAGATTGAGCAATGCCTTGAGCGATAGTTTGTCCAACTCCGCCTGGGATTTGGCCTGAACATAGGTGGCACTATCACGAGCGACAGTGGCTTCCAATTCAGCAGCATTGAGCTCAGGAAGGCTGCCAGCATCAACCAGTTTGCGGGTATTCTTTGACTGGGCATTGGTTTGCTCCAGCACAATTCTGCTAATCTCCACCTGCTCATAACTCAACAAGGCACGGAGATAGAGCTGGGCGATGCTCAAGGCGATATCATTGCTGGCCTTGTCTACTGCCGCCTTATCCGCCTCAAGCGTAAGCTTACTGGCAGCTTCCGTATTTTTCCTGCTCTTAAAATTGAACAACAGCACATTGGAGGAAATTGACATTTGCTCAAACATGGCAGATCGACTGGTAAAGACGTTTGTAGTCCTGTCCAGGGTTCGTCCGAATGAGAAGCCATGGGTTAGACCATATGAGAGGCTTGGCAGTTTCTGCAAAGAAGACTGCTGATAATCAATTACAGATTGCTCAGCTTGGATGGCTGCCTGCCTAACTGAAATATTATTTTTCATCCCGTAATCAACACATCGCCTGAGATCCCATTTGTTGTCTTGACCGAATGCTCCTGTAATGGCTGTGCAAAAGAATAGACCGACTAAAACCCTCGATATCATAGAATTGAGTTGAATCATCACTTTCCAGGAGGTTCCTGAAATACATTGCAAAGATTCAACTAAATGGGGGATTATCAAAATCGTTCGTCCTTGCTAACGACCGCTTACAACAGTTCAATGGCGCTGAAGGCCTGTCCGAGGTCCCTGATCAGAAAGTCAGGATCCTCCAGGCCAACATAGATCCGGACCAAGCGATGTATGGGGTTGAGCGGGTCAAACTCATGCTGTGGGATGCTTGCGCATTTTGGAATCACCAGAGACTCGTGACCGCCCCAACTCACTGCCATCCTGAAATGCTGAAGGGAATTGCAGAATTTTTCAATTTCCTGGATTTCCTGCGCTTTGATATAAAAAGAGATCAGCCCACAGGCATTTTTCATCTGGCTTTGAGCAAGTGTAAACTGTGCATGCGATGGATCAAGTGGAAAGATCAATGATTCAATGCGCTCCACTGTCTTAAGAAATGCCAGTACTTTTTGCGTGGACGCTGTAATCCTGTCTATCCTTGCAGGAAGGGTTCTCAGGCCGCGCAATAACAACCATGCATTAAAGGGTTGAATCCCATTGCCTGCACAGAGGTATTCGCTGTTGAATATTTTTCGCATCATGGCAGCGGTGCCGCAAAGCACACCTCCCAGCGTGTCGCTGTGACCGCCAATGTATTTGGTGGCAGTCTGCATCGCAATATCGATGCCAAGTTCAATCGGCTTTTGATAAATCGGTGTGCAATAGCTGTTGTCAATGATGGTGATGATACCCCTGGGTTTTGCAAAAGCTGCAATGGCCCTGAGGTCTTGAATATCCAACCACCAGGAATTGGGAGACTCCAGGTAAATCAAGGTGGTATTGTCTTGCACATGCGAAAGGAATGATGCAGTATCAGCGCCATCGGCATAAGTTACTGTTACGCCAAATCTTGAAAGAATCTGGTCAAACAGGTGCGCAGTCCAGGAGTAGGGATGGGTCACACTCAAAACATGATCCCCTGCTTTTACGTTGGCAACAATACCCGCGAAAGTTGCAGCAGCACCATTGTTGAAGACAAGTGCATCTTCTGCGCCATCCAATGCTGCAAGCTTTTTTCTGAGGATATCCACCGTTGGATTCAGCCCCCTGCTGTAGAGATAGCCACCCATCTCGTCTTCAAAAGCCTTTCGCATTTCGGCAACAGTTTCAAAAGCAAAATTGCTGGTCTGTATGATGGGTGGAGCAATGGCATTGAAATAAGATGCATGGTCTTCACCCAGGTGATTGATGATGAAGGAGATGTCTTGCGCTTCGTTATGCATGGATGCTTTTCTTTTTTCTGGTCAGGAAAAACAACAGCAGAAATCCTGCCAATACAGCTGTTGCAGTGAGCGCCGTTTCTGGTTTATCCATGGCGATATTGGTGGCAACAAAAACATATGCAGCGATAAAGATGATCGGCATCACGGGGAAAAAACGCATGGAATAGATCTGTGATTTATCGAGGTGTTGGGTGCGTTTCCTAATGATGAAAATCGTGGCTGCAGAAAAGGCCATGCCAATCGAATCCAGAAAAATGGTAAAGCTCAGGATCTTATCAAAGGTGTCGGCAAAAAACAGCACCACCACGCTGATCAGCGCATAAACAGTGAGGCTCACAGTGAGCACATCGCGTTTCTCATCTTTTTTTGCAAAGGCTTTTGGCAGGATGCCATCCTGGCTCATGGCATACATGACACGCGGATTGCTGAGCAACAATACATTCACATAGGCCAATACTGCTATGAACAATAAGATTGAAAATGCATACCTACCGGTAGGCCCGAACATCCGCTCGGCAACAATGGCAGCAATGCCTTTTGCATTTTTCAGTTCCTCAAATCCAATGACCCTGTAGTAAGCGTAACTGACAGAAAGGTACAATAGGATGATCACCATGATACCAATGAAAATACCCTTGGGAAGGTTCTTTTGTGGATTCTTTACTTCATCTCCAAAATTGATGGTTTGCTGGTATCCGCCGTAGGTAAAGGAAACAGCAATCAGTGCCAAACCAAAAGACTTTACATAATCGATGAACTTGAAATCCCCGGTTGGAATGGTAATGGCAGGCGCGATGTTTTTAACAGGAAAAAAAATGGCAGATACAATCAGCAGGATCATGGATATCTTGATGAGCATCAAAATATTCTGTGCCGTAGAGCTCATGCGCAAACCCAGCAAGTTGATGCCGTAAAACATGGCAATCGCTACCATAGCAATCAAAGCCTTTACAAAGTCTGTTGGTGGGACGGCAAAAATAATCTGTGAAATGTATTCACTGCCAATCAAAGCAACGCCTGAAAGGGAGGCTGCATTGGAAATGAGGATGATGCAGTTGACAGCAAACGCAATGGAGGGATGGTAACAGGTGGCAAATATTTTATAATATCCACCAGTGATGGGATAACGCGATCCGATTTCTGCATAGGTAAGTGCGCCGCATAGGGCAATGAATCCGCCCACAATCCAGCTGATAAAAAATACATTGGGCGTGATGGCTGCACGCGCAGAATCTGATGCTGTCCTGAAAATACCCATGCCGATCACCAATCCGATGACGATCATGGTGAGGTCAAAAAGGTTGAGTTGGGTTTTCTTTGATGGGGTCATGCGTTGAAGATAATAAAAAGCGATGAGGGAGGGAACATGCCAGTTGATTTTTCAGGAATCCACAGGATGTGGACATCCTGATCAACTAGGCAAATCTCTATCCCATACCTTTGCTCTGCATTACGGTTGAAAATCGTGCAAACGAGATTCATTAAAAGGGAAGTCCGGTTCCATTCCGGCGCTATCCCCGTAGCTGTAAAAACCTTCTCGCTTCAAGCGAGACCATTTCCTCCACAGCCACTGCGCAAGCGGGAAGGCTGGAAATGGGGTTGAGCCAGAAGACCTGCCTGATGCAACATTAATTAACCAGGGCTTTCGGGAGAAAAGCTGGGATGAATTTTCTGCCACAGCAGTCAACCATTTCTGTATTATCCGAAGGTTCATAGTAAAATAACTATGACCAAAAATTTCATTGCATTCTTGCTGCTCATTGGATTGGGCACAACCGCACAAACCGATTCAAGCAAACAGCTGAACGAAATCATTGTCACCGCCAACAGGTTCCCACAGAAACAGGTCAATACGGGAAAAGTAATGACCGTGATCAACAAACAAGAGATTGAGCGCTCCCCATTTGCGTCCGTCGGAGAGTTGCTGGCAAGACAATCTGGCGTCACTGTCATCGGTGCCAACAATGCACCTGGCACCAACAATGATCTCTATGTCCGTGGTGGAGGAACCGGCAAGACCCTTGTCTTGGTAGATGGGTTTCCTGCCTATGACGGGTCTACAATCCGTTCCACTTTCGACATCAATTTTTTACCCTTGGGTGAAGTAGAAAGAATTGAAATCCTGAAGGGCGGACAATCCACCCTCTACGGTTCTGATGCAGTGGCAGGAGTCATCAACATCATCACCAGAAAAAATGAAAACGGTAAACCTGCGCTGGGACTGCACCTGTCTACAGGATCCTTTGGCGCAAGAGCAGTTGACCTCTCCAGTTCAGGAAAGATGAACAATATCAATTACAAATTGCAGTACAGCAGATCTGCAATAAATGGTTTTTCTGCAGCCATCGACAGCACAGGAAAAAAAGGCTATGACAGGGATGGCATGCAACAACAATTTGCATTGGCACAATTCAGCTCCGCCTACAAAAGCGACTGGTCCTGGAATGCCAACATACAATGGAGCAAATACAAAAATGATCTTGATGAGTCTGCTTACAAAGACGCGAAAGATTTTGTTGTTGAAAATGAAAACCTTCAATTCACTGCAGGACTTGCAAGGAAGTTGAACAAGGGAATGCTGCGCCTCAACTATAGCCTGAACAACAGCAACAGGAACTACCTTGATGATTCTGTTGATATTGTTGGGTTTGCAAAATTCATCCAATCCGATTATGAGGGAAGGTCCTCTTACCTGGAGGCGCTGGGCAATCTTGATGTTGCGAAAAACATCAAATTATTAATGGGATTGGAACACCGCTGGCAGCATACAGATCAGTACTATCTTTCTTTGAGCAGCTGGGGGAAATACGAAAGCACTCTCGCTGATGATTCGGCCAAGACCAATATCAGCAGTGCATTTGCTTCTGCAGTGTACAACAACGGAAAGGGTTTCAACCTGGAATCCGGCATCCGTATCAACCAACACAGCAGGTTTGGCAGCAACATGACCTATACTATCAACCCTTCGTACATCATTGCCAATGCATTCAAGCTGGCATTCAATCTTTCCTCTGCATTTACAGCCCCAACATTGTACCAATTGTATGATGGCTATTCAGGCAACAGGAAACTCAATCCGGAAACTTCGACCAGTGCTGAACTTTCTTTGCAGTATGTTGGCAGTGAACATTTTGATGTAAGGCTTACAGGATTCAACCGCAATATCCGCAATGGCATCGACTATGACTATGTCAACAACAGGTACTTCAACAATGCCATCCAAAAAACCAATGGTTTTGAATTGGAGACGGGCTATTCCGAGAAAAAATGGAACATCAAGTTGAATTATACCTTCCTGAAAGGTGAGGCAACCACCACCAATTTTGTTTATAACCCAAGTACCTGGGGCTATACAGCCAAGGGAGATACGACATATTCTCATCTGTTCAGGGTTCCCCAAAGCAGCCTGAATGCAACCGCCGGATACCAGGTGAACAGCAGGTTTTACCTGTCGATTTCTCAACGTTTTGCCGGCAAAAGGTTTGAGCCCATTTTTGGCGGAAAGCCAAAAGAACTGGCCAGCTTCAATACAACAGACCTTTTTGGACAACATGCTATTGGCAAGCATTTCAATATTTACGCTGGCTTGAAAAACATTTTCAATATGCAGTACCAGGAAGTAATGGGCTATACAGCAAGAGGGAGGAATTTTGTAGTTGGAGTGAGGGTGAAGTGAGGCATCAATACCGTCAGTGATTTGTATTGCTTTAAAAATATTAAATTGCTATTGTAATTACCTATCCACACCTCCCTAAACCTCTCTCAACATTCAAAAAATGACTTTCGACGAAATCCTCACCATCAGTTTCACTCTTTTCGCCGTGATTGACATCATCGGATCGATTCCTTTGTTGTTGTCACTGAAGAAAAAAATGGGTGGCATTCATGAGATGAAGGCCAGTCTAATTTCCGGTGGGCTGATGATTTTCTTTTTGTTTGTGGGAGAGAAGTTTTTGGGTATTCTTGGTGTGGATGTAAAGTCATTTGCTGTTGGGGGTTCCATCGTGATCTTTATCCTGGGCCTTGAAATGGTGCTGGGCATCGAATTTTTCAAGGGTGATGCAGACCCCAAATCAGGCACGGTGGTGCCAATTGCCTTTCCACTGATTGCTGGTTCTGGAACCCTCACCACCATCATTTCACTTCGCTCAAGCTACAGTGAATTGCCGATCTTGATTGGCATCCTGATCAATATTGTTTTTGTTTACATCGTGTTCCGATCTCTGGATGTAATTTCTAAACTGCTTGGACAGGCCGGAATGCTGGCCATTCGGAAGTTTTTTGGCGTTGTGCTGCTGGCCATTGCCGTTAAAATCTTTGCCAACAATGTAGGTGGTCTGATCAAGTGACGAAAAACATATCTAATCTGAACTGTTTCTGCTAATATTGGTTAACTAAAAAAAAGCAAATGAAGAAAATCTTGTTCATATCCGGATTGATTGTTTTGGCATTGGGCTGGAAGACAAAACAGACAAGCAGTCCTTTTGTCAACAAAGCTGAGATTATTTCATGCATGGAAACCGAAACAATCGATGCCTATTTGAATGAGGCAACAAGACCTGCATTTGCGTCGATGCACAACACTCCATTGCAGGTTTCCGTACAAGACCTCAAGGGAAAGATGATCAAGTTTGATGTGCCTGATGGTGTACAAGCCAATGCATATTACCTGGCGCCCAATAAAAAATCAAAAAAATGGCTGATCGTCATCCAGGAATGGTGGGGGTTGAATGACCAGATTAAACAAGAAGCGGATAAATATTTCACTGACTTGAAAGACATGAATGTGCTGGCCATTGACATGTACGATGGAAAAGTTGCTGCTACGCCAGACAGTGCAATGAAACTAACAAGAGAGGCAAAGTCGGAAAGAATGACCAACATCATTCGCGGCGCCATTCAACAAGCAGGCGCAGATGCTTCCATTTATAGCGTGGGTTGGTGTTTTGGTGGCATGTGGAGTTTACAAACCGCCATAATCGGAGGAGCAAAAGCAAAGGGCACTGTGATGTTCTATGGCAGACCTGAAACCGATATGGAAAAGCTGAAAAACATTCAGTGCGATATCATTGGATTTTTTGGAAACCAGGACAGATCACCGTCTCCGGAAATGGTGACAGCATTTGAAAAAAACATGGAAGCTGCCGGCAAAAAACTCAATACCTACAAGTATGATGCAGGCCATGGCTTTGCCAATCCAAGCAATCCCAAATTCAACGCTGAAGCCACCGCTGATTCATATGCGAAGGCCATCGCATTTCTGAAATCGCATTGATTGATTCAATCTTTCAGTTTTGATGAAGCGAAGGCTTGGGGATTCTTTCAACGTATCGCTTTGTGCGATCCATCGCAGGAGGGCATTTTTTTGGAAAGGCCGCAAGTGCAATCGTTGATACCCTTTCCATCAAGTATTTGCTGTCTGTATTTTTCAATGCGTGAAATGCGCGTGGCGGGTTGTTTGGCCGCTGTAAAAAACAAATTATAGCCCCTTTGCCTTCCGGGGGTCAAGGCTGTAAAAGCGGCCTTGAAATCGGCATCCTTATCCAGTATTTGCAGCAACTCTTCAGGAAATGCAAGCGCTACAGATTTTTCGAGGGCAGGCTTCAGGCCTGCCTTTTCTATTTCAATGGCTTCAAAAATATACGCCCTGATGACTGGCTCCAGTTCGCAGATTTGATCAAGATGGTTGAACTTGATCATCCTTGCTATTTGCGAATTCTCTCCCGGTTTCAATAAAATCCCATTGGGGTCTCCCATCAGGCTTCCCTTGAAAAAACTGATGGAACAAAATGCCTTGAATGCACCCAACAAAACGACATTGCTTTCCAGAAACACATAACAGGGAACACCCCATTTGATCATTTCTGTCAACTGAGTGCCCAATACAATCTTCCTCAATTGACTGAGTTCTTCTTTCCATTGTGGAGCATCAAGGAAATATTTGTCTGCTGTCGGGTTCATTGCAATGATTGATCTTCTATCAAGGATATATCAATTACTCAGTCAAATTTCGGGAATTAATTGAATCATCTGGTAAAGCAACAGGACCTTGAACCGCAGGGAATTCCTCCACATTGCGCAATTGACGTTGAATGGCGCGGGTGCGGGTTCCCACCACTTCATCGAGTTGTCCCATGCCGGTTTGAAAATTCCTTTGTGCTTTTTCTAAGAGCCCACCAAAGGTTTCAAATTCCTTTTTCACCGATCCAAGCACCTTCCATACTTCACTGCTTCTTTTTTGAAGGGCCAATGTCCTGAAGCCCATCTGCAGGCTGTTGAGAATAGCTACCAAGGTGGTAGGGCCTGCTACCGTGATTTTGAATTCATCGCGGAGTTGATCCACCAGTGCACTTCTCCGAATCACCTCTGCATAGATGCTTTCAAAGGGAAGAAAGAGAATGGCAAAGTCGGTAGTATTGGGTGGATCGATGTATTTGTCTCTGATGTCTTTGGCCATTTTTTTGATGGCAGCTTCCATGTTTTTGGTGGCCAATTCAACAGCATCGGGCGTGCCGATATCATAGGCTGCCAACAATTGTTCATATACTTCTTTGGGGAATTTTGCATCGATGGGCAAATACACCAAACTGTTTTCGTCCTCACTCCTTCCTGGCAGTTTGACCGCAAACTCAACAGGGTCAGCACTTCCCAGCTTGGTCCTTACATTGGCATCGTATTGGTTGGGTGCAAGGATCTGCTCCAGCAACATGGCCAGCTGTACCTCTCCCACATTGCCACGCAATTTGACATTGCTCAAGACTTTTTTCAATCCGCCCACATCCATGGCCAGCGTCTGCATTTCGCCCAACCCTTTTTGAACACTCTCCAATTGCTTGCCCACCATTTCAAAGGATTGCCCCAGACGTTCGTTCAACGTCTTTTGGAGTTTCTCATCCACGGTTTCTCTCATCTGATCCAGGCGCTTTTCAGTGCTGTTGATCAACAACTGTACTTTTTCTGATTGATCCCGGCTGTGTTGGTCCAGCGCAGCCCTCAATTCAAACCGGTTCTCCCTAGCCAGCTTGTTGTTGTCTTCGCGGTTCATCCTGAAATCTTCGCGAAGGGCATTCTCGATGCGGTTGAGGGCCTTTTCCAACTCTTCCACCTTTCGCTGGGTGAGCGCTGCGCCGTTGTCTGTTTTGCGAAACAGAATGATCAGCATCAGCATGCAGGAAAGGGCAATCAAAACGGTTTGGATCATGATCATGTTGAAGTATTGAAAAACAAATATACTTGGGTTGACCGGAATCTATTGGAGGAATAGCAATGTTCATCTACCACCCCGGCACAACAGGTTAGTAATTAATTCCGTAAATTCAACTATCACAAAATTGCATATGAAAAGACTGGCCTTCAAGATGAAGCTTTTTCCGGGGAACATCGCGGAATACAAAAAACGACATGATGAGCTATGGCCTGAGCTGACAGACCTATTGCATGCAACTGGCATATCAGACTATTCTATTTTTCTTGATGAAGAAACCCTGGATTTGTTTGGGGTGTTGAGGGTGGAAGATGAAACAGCCATGGACCAATTGCCGCATCATCCTGTGATGAAAAAATGGTGGGCCTACATGCGCGACATGATGGAATGCAATGATGACAACTCCCCCATCAGCATCCCCCTGAAAAATGTATTTTACATGCCCTGAGATGGAAACAAAACCTTCTTTTCAAAACAAAACAGCGATTGTTACTGGTGCCGGTCAAGGCATTGGCCTGAAGATCTGTGAGATGCTGGCAACAGCAGGCACAAGGGTGATTTTGAATGATGTGGATGAGACTTTGTGTAAGACTGCTGCAGCATCAATCGAAAACAATGGTGGCACATGCAAGTCTATGCCCGGAGACTCCAGCGATCCTGTTTTTATTCAATCGATGGTTGATGCTTGCACAACACATTGGGGTTGTTTAGACATTGCCATCGCCAACGCAGGCATAACTCTTTTCGGAGATTTTGCCGACTATCCTGTTGCCGATTTTGACAGGGTGATGGAGGTCAACCTCAGGGGTACTTTCTACCTGGCACAAACAGCATCCAACCAGATGAAAAAACAAGACCATGGTGGATCATTGCTTTTCACCTCATCGGTGACCGGACACCAGGCACACAAGAACCTTGCCGCCTATGGTATGAGCAAGGCCGCCATTGAAATGCTGGCGAAAAACCTCGTATCGGAACTTTCATCATACCGCATCAACATCAATACCATCGCGCCCGGCGCAACCCTTACCGAAAGGACATTGCTTGACCCTGCTTATATCGAAACATGGTCTAGGATCACACCGATGGGAAGGCCCGCAACAGTTGATGATATTGGACATGCGGCGTTGTTTCTTGTTTCGGACCATGCCCGCCATATCACCGGACAATCTTTGATCATAGATGGCGGATGGACTGCTGTCAGCCCAACTCCTTATTGAACATGAACATCACTCCTCTCTGCAACCACAGATCAATGCTCGGCGAGGGCCCAGTATGGGACGGTGCCAACGATGCCATTCTATGGGTTGATATCATGGGCTGTGCCATCCATGTATTGGACAGAAAGAACAATGCTTTTCACAGCATTGCCACACCCAGCATGATTGGTTCCTTTGCCCTTTGCAATGACGGAAACATTGTTGCAGCACTTCAAGAGGGGTTTGTGTTCATCAACAGGAATACCGGAGAGATCAGTGCGATCGGCGATCCTGAAAAGCATCTGCCTGGCAACCGCTTCAATGATGGCAAAACAGATCCTGCGGGAAGATTTTGGTCAGGTAGCATGTCACTGACGGGTGAAACTGGCACAGGAAGCCTTTATATGCTGGACGGCAATTTGAACATCAACAAAAAGATTGAAAAGGTTTCCATTTCCAACGGATTGTGCTGGAGTGAGGACCTTCAATATTTTTATTATATCGATACACCAACCATGGAAGTGGTTCGGTATGATTATGACAACAGCAATGGTGAGATCAGCAACAAGACCAGGGTCATCAGCATTCCCGGCAAAGAAGGCTATCCTGATGGCATGACGATGGACAGCGAAGGGATGCTCTGGATTGCGCACTGGGAAGGCTGGCAGGTTGCACGGTGGAACCCTTTCACCGGTGAAAAAATCGATGCCATTCAGTTACCAGTTTCGCTGGTCACTTCGATCTGTTTTGGTGGCGAGAAGATGGATGAGATGTTCATCACTTCAGCCAGGGTTGGATTGACAGATGAGCAACTGGCGGAAGAGCCCTTGGCTGGAAGCAGCTTTATCATTGAACACAGTGGCTATACAGGATCTGGGTTTGCCCCCTTCAACATAACGAAACATTAAACCAACTACATGAAACCAACAGGCATCATCAGCAGCTTTCTTCTCCTTCTTTTTGCAATGGCGGGTACTGCACAAGTAACGCAACGCAATATCCTGGCTACCACTTATTCGCCAGAAAAAGTTGTTGCATCCATCATCCCAAAAGACAAATGGAAACCTTATCCGTTGACACCACAACAATGGAAGGATGCGGTTCCTGACAGCATGCTAAAAGGCATTGTGGACGGCGCTTCCAGCGTCATGTCCTACAAATTTGAGCCCATCAGCGGTTCGGTTTCCATGGACTTCAAGCGCACCGGTGACAGGCTCAGGCATTCCGGCATTTCTTTCAAAAAAAGGGAAGTATTGATGTACATGGTGCTGGCAGAAAGCATTGAAGACAAGGGTCGTTTTACGGAAGCCATCTTCAACGGCATCTGGTCAATCTGCGAAGAAAGTTTTTGGGGTGTTCCTGCACATATCGGAGGCACCGGATTGCCTGATGTGGAGCGTCCTGCAGTGGACCTATTTGCAGCAGAAACGGCAGCAGTAATGGCCATGGCAGATTATTTTGTCGGCGAAAAGTTAGACAAGATCAACCCATTGATCAGGAAGCGCATCTACCATGAAACAGACAGAAGGCTGTTTACGCCAATGTTGAAATATGGCGACGGTTACAAGTGGATGAGCAGAACAATACCTGTGAACAACTGGAATCCCTGGATCATGTCGAACTGGATCCTCAGCAGCCTGATGCTGGAACGCAATGAAGTCAGAAGGGTTACCATGACCAATGCTGCCATGAAGGGACTGGATGCCTACCTGAACAGTTTGGGCGATGATGGCGGCTGTGATGAAGGCCCAAGCTATTGGTTTGCTGCAGGTGCCAGCGTTTACGATTGCCTTGAACTCCTCCACAACGCATCCAACGGCGCCATCAATATATATGGCAATGAACTCATCAAAAAAATGGCGACCTATATCACCAACACCCATATTGCAGGAAACTATTTTGTGAATTTTGCGGATGCCGATCCAACATTAACACCCAGCGGTATGTTGCTCTACCGCTTTGGAAAGGACATCAATGATACCACGATGATGGAGTTCGGAAAATGGGCACAGCAAAACTATCCCTCCAAGCCAGGAGGTTCGACTGGTATGAGGATGCGCCACCTCGGTTCCCTGCTCAACCTTAAAAATATTGATGCAAGCCCAAGTAAATTCAAGGACCCTGCCAGTGCCTGGATCAGCGACATTCAAATCCTGACGGCCAGAACTGAAAAAGGCTTGTTCCTGGCCACCCACGGAGGCCACAATGCAGAAAGCCATAACCACAATGATGTGGGAGATTTCATCATCTATGTGAAAGGGGAACCCATGATCATCGATGCAGGCCGCGGCAATTATACCGCCAGAACATTTTCCAGCCAACGCTATGAACTCTGGTTCACCCAATCACAGTATCACAATCTTCCCATCATCAATGGCGTTGGACAACAAGCTGGACGGGAGTTTGAAGCCAAATCTGTCAAGAGCCTGATCAACGAAAAAGAGTCCTCGCTTACCATGGATATTGCAGCTGCCTATCCAGACAGTGCAGGCATTGAACGCTGGAACAGAACTGTGAGGCTTAACAGGGAAAAGGAAACGGTGGAAATCAATGAGGATTACCAATTCAAAGCGAACCCCGTTTCATTGGAACAGGTCTTTATGACCGTCTGTGCTGTTGATACCCATCTTCCAGGAAAAGTTTTGTTCAGTGATGCCAAAGGAAACAGATTGGCATTGGATTATGACCCGAAAAAATGGACGGTCAAAACAGAAATACCTTCTTTTGAGGGGATGGAATATGAAAGTTTCGACAAGAAATGGGATGGAAAAAAGATTACAAGGGTCATTCTGACGAGAAATAACACAAAGTCCAAAGGGGATCACCGATTTTCATTTGAAGTGAATTAACTTTGCCGCCCCCGGCCTCGTAGTACAATGGATAGTATGAGAGTCTCCGAAGCTCCAGATCCCGGTTCGATTCCAGGCGAGGCCACACTCCTGCAAAAAAGACAATTCTCAAAAGGATTGTCTTTTTTGTTTCTGTAGCTTTCGCTTGTACTTGTTTCTAATTTTTATCCGATGGTTTCTGGTACACCCTTACATAGTCGATCTCAAATCGGTTTGGAAAGGGCGTTTGAGATGGATCGCCCCCATTCATGCCTCCCATGGCAAGGTTGAGCAGCATGTAATGTGGCTGACGAAAGGGATTAAAGCCACTACCATCGCGGTTGTACAATGAATCCACTTCAACCCTGTTCAACAACTGATCATCCACAAAGAGGGATATTTCACGGTCTGTCCAATCCATGCGCCATACATGAAACTTGCTGGCCCATTCTGCACCACCCAGAGAATCGGTGGGGTGTTTTTTCCCGTACCATTTTGCACTGTATCCATTGCTGTTCAAACAGGCAATATTGGCCAACAGTGAACCACGGTAATACTCCATGATGTCAATTTCCCCATTGGCAGGCCATCGTTTTGTATCCCCAAGCGTCCACCATGCCGGCCACATGCCTTTGTCAATATTAATGCGTCCGCGCATTTCAAAACGACCATACTGCCAAGAGAACTTTCTCCTGGTATTCAAACTTGAGGAGGTGTACAAGATGTTCTTTCTGCTTTTTTTCCAATCGGCACTCCCCTCTTCATAAAGCGGATTGGGCCTGTTTTCTCTTCTGGCTTCAATCACCAACATTCCATTTTCACAGATGGCATTATCAGTCTGGTACCATTGCAACTCATTGTTCCTCACAAAGCCTTTTTCATAAGACCATTTGCTGGTATCAGGTGCCCCATTGATGTTGAACTCGTCGGCCCAAACCAATTTGTATTCACCGGCTGGCGAAGAAAAAGGAACAGAATTCTTTTGTGCAAATGAAATTGAAAAAAAGAACACAAGAGCCAAAAGCAAATGCAAGCGTTGGAAACAAATCATCTGATGAATTGATTGTATGTAAGAATTGAAAAATAGCAAAAAACAATTGGGAAAATGCCATCAAAACCATTGTTGTTAAAAAGCCTTCAAGGTATAATACACAGTTCCGATCAACTCCCTGACACATTTTTCAGTAGTCGCCAATGATAAGGGGTTGGGAATGAAGTCCATGGGGGTCAATGCATATTCTCCCAATTTAAAATCTACAGGATATGGTTGAACTTCCAGCCCTACATTCTCAAAGGCGATTTTTGCCCTGCGCATATGAAAAGCTGAGGTAACAAGGATGATCCGGTTTCCTTTGGATTGCAGGATTTTTTTCACCTCCCTTGATTCATCTTCGGTGGTTTCAACTTCACCAGTAACCAAGATTTGCTGTGGATGAACACCCATTTCCTGAGCGGTTGCCTGCAACAATTCAGATTCGGGCGGACCAATTATCCAGGGAAGTTTTCCTTTGGTAAAAATGATGACGGGTGCTTTTTTTGCCTTGATCAACTCCATCCCACCAAAAAAACGATCAGGATCGTTCCACTCGCTGATGATGCCTTTTGCAGTACGAATGGAGTGCGTCATTCCACTCAACACAATGATGGCATCAGCAGGTTGTACGTCTGCAGGGGTTTTCCTGCTACCGACTACTTCCAGCTTCGCAAAGAAAAATGATGAAACCACCGGCGTTGAAAGTGCCAACATCACAATCAATGCCGTCCAGATGATGGCATGCTTTCTTTTGACCAGCCCCACAATGATGCAAAAAAAGAAAAGCGAATAGGGAGAAAATAAAGCTGGCAAAATCTTATGCAAATAAATCATGTGCAATGGGGTTCCTTCAAAAGTAGAACAGTTTCCCTACACCGCAATCTATTGCGAAACGAAGATATTTTACTACAAATCATTATCTTGGGGCCCAAATCAACAATAGCTTATGTCAAAAAAGTACTGCTTCCTTCTGGTTGCTGCCTTATTCCTGTGCATCAACAGCTTCGCACAAACCAGAACCGTTTCCGGTAAAGTGGTTTCAGAATCCGGAGAGCCCCTGATTGGCGCCAGCGTAACCGTCAAGGGAACTACGGCATCAACCCTTACAGGAAAGAATGGCGAGTTCAGCATCAAGCCAGGCGCCAAAGCAACATCCATTTCAATTTCTTTTTCTGGAATGGAAACCGCAGAGATCGGCATCGGGAAAAAAGACAACATCACTGTTATCATGAAAACCCAGGTAACCAACCTTAACGATGTCATCGTGGTGGGTTATGGAAGCATCAGAAAAGCAGATGCAACCGGTGCTGTGCAACGCATTTCCCGTGAAGACCTGATCAGGGAAAGCCCAACGAATATTCTTCAGGCCATCCAAGGAAAATTGGCGGGCGTCAATGTTACCCAAAATGATGGAGCTCCGGGTGCCGGTCTCAGCATCAGGGTTCGGGGATCCAATTCTTTCCTTGGCGGAACAGAGCCACTGTATGTGATTGATGGCGTTCCTTTCAACAATACCAGCAGCGGTACAACCCCCTCCTCGATTGGTGGAGACGAAAAGCAGACCCTGAATGTAATGGCCTTCATCAACCCCAATGATATTGAATCCATTGATGTATTGAAAGATGCCTCTGCCACTGCCATCTATGGATCCAGGGGCGCCAACGGTGTTGTTCTGATTACCACAAGAAAAGGAAGGGTTGGCAAGGATAAGGTTGAATTGCTTGCCAACGTGGGCATGTCTGAAATTACCAGAAAAATTGATGTGCTCACCCCTTACGAATATGCTGCATATCAAAACCTATCCTTCCTCAATGCCAACAGGTATGATGGCACAAGCTATACCATGCCATATGCCAACCTTGATCCTTTAAAGGATTTAAATACCAACTGGCAAGATGCCATTTTCAGGAATGGATTGCAACAACAATATACATTGAACGTTTCAGGTGGCTCTGAAAACGGAAGCCACAGCCTAACCATGAACCACCTGAGCCAAAGCGGAATTGTTCAGAATTCGAATTTCAGGAAGATCGGACTGAGCTATAACCTCTACAGGAATATTGGCAAGAACATCAAAATTGGCAGTAGCAATACGGTTTCGACTTCCACCACCAATGGCGTGAAAACCGGTACTGACAAGTCTGATGCAGCCAGTGCTGGCGTGATCCGCTCTGCCATCACCTTTCCGGCAACAATCGACTCTGTTGAGGAATATGATGGATCAGGCGATGGTTTCTTCATTACCAACCCTGTCATTTATACCAACAATGTATTGAACAAGGTGACGGCCCTCAATATTTTCTCCTCCAACTATATTGAGGCGAGCATTGGGAAATACCTGAAAATAAGAGGAAACCTTGGATTCAACCATGGGTCCAATACCCGCGACCAATATTATCCAAGAACAGTATACGAAGGTTTCAGCATCAGGGGATGGGGATTAAAATCAGACAATCTCTGGAGCAGCATGGTTTCCGAGGGGCTGCTGACCTATAACCGGAAATTCAACAAGCACAGCATTGTTGTAACGGGTGCATCTACTTTTGAAAGGAGCAATGGCCAGAACAAAAGGGTGGAGGCAAAAACCTTCCCCAATGATATCCTTCAAAATGAAAACATGGAATCGGCAGAACAAATCATGCCCGTTTCATCCAACCGGTTTCAATCAACCCTGATATCATTTCTGGGAAGGATGAATTATTCCTATAACGATAAATATGTTTTCTCCCTCTCCTACCGTGAAGATGGATCAAGCAAGTTTGGCAAAGACAACAAGTGGGCAGGATTCGCCTCTGCTGGTCTGGCTTGGAAAGCCCACAAAGAAGACTTCATGAAGGACTTGGACAAGATCAGCAACCTTACATTCCGCTTGAGTTTTGGACAAACTGGAAACCAGGGCATAGGATCTTATGCATCCCTATCGAAACTGAATGTCTACAACTACCCTTTCAATGGATCGCTACAAACCGGTCTTGCAGATGATGTATTTTCAGGACCAGCCAACGCATCGCTCAAATGGGAAACCACCACCGCATACAATGGAGGACTTGACCTTGGCATCCTCAAAGACAGGTTGAACATTCATGTTGATGTCTACCTCAAGAAAACAAATGATCTCTTGCAATATGTAACCACTCCCTCTTCAACTGGATTTCAACGCCAATTGAAAAATTCAGGATCTGTAGAAAACAAAGGACTGGAAGTATCCATGGACTTCAACGTGATCAACAAGAAGAATTTTACCTGGAAAACAGGAGGAAACATTGCATTCAACAGAAACAAAATCCTGAGCCTTGGGGATGGCATCAAGGAACAGTATGCCTCCAGGATTTCCACCAGGGATGCTCCTTTTGTGCAGCTTGCAGGCTACCCGATTGGTGCCCTGATCGGACATGTGGAAGATGGCTATTTTGACAATGAGGCCGAAGTGAGAAGCTCTCCTGCCTTTGCCAATCAACCGCCTGCCATCATCCGAAGAATGATTGGAGAAATCAAATACCGCAACCTCGACAATGATCCATCGTCCATCTCCATCACAGACAGGATGATCATTGGAGATGTAAACCCGGACTATATTTTCGGATTGACCAACAGTTTCCAATACAAGAAATTTGAACTCAATGTATTCATCAACGGTGTTCAGGGCAATGATATCGTGAACATGAATACCGCATTCAATGGCAACATTGGTACCTCAAAAAACATCAGCCAGGAAGTATTGAATGGTGCATGGCAAGAAGGAAAAAACAATACAGCGGCTACAGGGCCAAAGGCCATTCGCCAGTTCTGGAGAACCTTGTTGTTCAGCCAAAGGTTCATCGAAGATGGAAGCTTTGTGAGGATCAAAAATGTGACCCTGGGATATACCCTTCCCTCCAATTTAATCAGGGGAGTGAGTGCCATCAGGATGGCATTGGGGGTAAACAACCTCTACACCTTCACAAAATATTCTGGATTTGATCCTGAGATCAACAGCTATGGAGACAACCCCGCATTGTTCGGTGTTGATCTTGGCGGTTATCCAAACGCCAGGACTTTCCAATTTTCAATTCGTGCCAATTTCTAATCACCTGTACAAATAAACAAAGTGAAAATGAAACATACTTTAGCAATCAAATGGATGACCGGAATGCTTCTTGTCATTTTTTCGCTTTCCTCCTGCAAAAAAGCACTGATGGAAAAGCCCTATTCTTTCTTGTCTCCGGAAAATTTCTACAAGAATGAAAACGATGCAAAAACAGCCATCAATGGCGTTTACAGCGCATTGTATACATATGATCTTTATTTACAACCCATTTGGAACCTGACCATGTTGGACGATGACCATGTTTCCGGTGCCGATTGGTTCCTGGGAACATCCGGAGCTGGAAACCCTCAAGGATACTGGGGTGTAGACGGACCTTGGGTTGGGTTCTACACCATCATTTCAAGGGCAAACACCGTGCTTGAAAACATCGAACCCCTCAACCAGAACATTGACACAGATGTCAAAAACAGGATTCTTGGTGAAGCCTATTTTCTCAGAGGCTGGTCTTATTTCCAACTGGTGCAACTGTATGGGGGCGTTCCTTTGAGACTTGCCTCGCTGTCAAAAGAAAGCGATATCAACAAGCCGAGGGCCTCTGTAATTGAAGTGTACAATACCATTTTCAGTGACCTGAAAAAAGCAGAAACCATGTTGTTTCCTACAGGTCATCCAAAAGCAGGCGAAGCCGGAAGGGCAACCCGTGGCGTAGCCAAGGGGTTCCTCGCCAAAGCCTATCTGACACTGGCATCCTGTGCTGTGAACAGCGGAAACGTGATTATTCGTGGTGGCCAGGACAATGGGAATTACAGCTATGGCAAAACTGCATTAAAAGGATATGAGGGCGTAGATGCGAAACAATATTTTGGATTGGCAAGAGACAAGGCCATGGAAGTTATTCAAAGCAAGGAATACAGCCTATTCCCAAGCTGGAAGACCCTGTGGAGCAAGAGTGGAAGAAACAATACAGAGCACATGTGGCAAATACAGTCCATGTCTGGCTCCAGTTTTGTCAACAACCTTCACAACTATTTTTCTGCACTGTCCACCTTTGGCAGGGGTGCTGTATGGGCCACCAACAACCATTACAGTGATTATGAGGATGCGGACCTTCGTGCCCTGGATGGTATCGCCCACAATTACACAACCAATTCAGGAACCAGGTATTTCTATCCTTCATCACAGGCTGCATTGTACAGGGTAGTGAATGGACTCACGTACACCAACAATGGAACAACTGACAACAGGGCATACGTCATCAAATATGCTGATGTTACAGAGCCGACACTGGCCAACAGCGATGCCTATTATCCCATCATGCGCTATGCTGAAATACTGTTGATTTATGCAGAAGCTGCAAATGAAGCCAATGGAAGTCCAACAACGGAAGCATATGCACAACTCAATGCAGTAAGGAGTCGATCAAAAGCAACACTTGCTCCTGCAGCAATGAACCTTGAACAATTCAGGAGCTATGTGCTGGCAGAAAGGGCAAGGGAACTACTTTTTGAAGGCATTCGGCGATTTGATCTGATGCGCTGGAATGTTTATTTACAGGTAATGAACAAGATTTCAGCTGGACAGAACAATATATCCAAAGTAAGAAGCCAGAGAAATCTGTTGTTGCCTATTCCCTTGGGAGAATTAAACTCCAATCAGTCCATCAAGGAAAACAATCCTGGCTGGTAATCATCCAATTAAACCAATCATTCAATCCATCACCATGATAAAGAGCTTTACAAAATACAATCACGCAGTCTTGATGATCCTGCTGATCACGATGATTTTCTCCTGTAAAAAAGAAGACAACACACACGCGGTACCACCGCTAATCACTGGGGTAACCGATTTAACCAACCGCGGCACCGCTCTTTCCTCCGTCAAGTATGGCGAGTGGATTGTCATCAAGGGCGCACATCTTGCCACTACCTTCAAGGTTGAATTCAATACCATCTCAGTATCCGATTCCTTGTATTATGCAGATGACAGTACTGTAACAGTAAAAATTCCTGCCAATCTTCCAGACCCGATCAACAACCCCATCACGGTTACGACAAAATATGGTTCTGCCACTTACGGTTTCAAAATCATGCAACCAGCACCAATCATTACCAGATTCAACCCAGAAGCAGGTGCAACGGGAGATCAGGTAACCATTTCGGGCAATCATTTCAATGGTGTTACTGAAGTGAAATTTGGCAATGCAGTGGCTTCCATTGTATCAAAAAGCAATCAGGAACTGAAAGTGAATGTTCCTGCAGGTGTAACCAGTGCGTTCATCACTGTTACCACCCCTGTGGGATCTGTGACCTCACTGACCCGATTTGGCTTCAAGTATATCATCTATGATGAAAGGCTACTAACAGGCTGGTCAAATACTTCCTACAGTTCAACAGCTGTTTTTAACCATACCACAACCGTTAAAAGGGGAACAACCGCCATCAGCAATGCCTATACGGTAGGATTTGGAGGATTCAGGGTGAGCAAAGCTGCTCCTGCTTTGAGTCTTGCAGGATATTCAGCCGTTAAATTTTCAGTATTTGGCGGACCTGGAACAGAAGGAAGGAGAGCAAGGGTGATCATCAATGGTGTGAGTACCACGGCATTTCAAATCCTGTTGAAAGAAGGTGCATGGTCAACCTTTGAAATCCCCCTTTCCAACTTCAACAATCCTGCAACACTGACTTCAATTGAAATAAAGGAATTCAGTGGTTTGGTTGTTACCGTATTCCTGGATGATATTGGCCTGTCATGATCTGCTTCGGAATCAATTGAATGAAAGAATTGGATTACAATTGTTGGATCAAATACTAGCGATTACAATTAATCCTTCAGCGCTGCAAACAACAGCTCAATGCTGTGAAGTGCGCGCTTGCCCGTTCCATCCTTGATTTGGTGTCTGCAACTTGTTCCTGA
>JBIIQT010000028.1:0-33598 GCA_044341875.1 Chitinophagaceae bacterium
TCAAATACATTTCAATCACTGAAGGAACAAGAGAAGTACCTTCAAATCCAAAGTTGGTGGCAAAAGATGGACTTCACCCGTCAGGCGATGATTATGCGCGATGGGCAGAAAAACTCAGCACTGCGATTATGGACATAGCCAATTGAGCAAATCCTTGACAATTTTGAAGGCGAAAAGACCAACAAATACCGCAATCCCTACACGGATTTCAGGCTTGTATTTTTGAACGAGTTGTCTTAAATGATTCATCATGCTTTGGCTTTTATAAGTAAGATATCTTGCCTTTGTTTGTTAAAGATAATTCGCCATTTCATTGGCGTAAGCACTTGCCCTTTCTCTGGCTATTGCTGCGAAATCAGTTCCGACAGATGCGAAGATGATATCACGACTGACATTGACCAACAAGCCCACATCCTTATTCATAGCCTTCTCTGAAATTTCAGCCAGACTACCTCCCTGCGCTCCAACTCCTGGAACCAAAAAGAAATGATCAGGTGATATTTTTCTAAGATTGATGAATTCATCAGACCTCGTGGCGCCTACGACAAACATCAGGTTCTCTGTAGAACCCCATCCGGCAACAGTACTCATTACCCTTTCGTACAACCGTTCGCCACCATTCAATTCCTTCAACTCAAAATCTCTAGCACCAGGATTGGATGTCAGACCCAGGACAATACCCCATTTATCCTCGAATTGCAGGAAGGGCTTTACACTGTCCTCACCCATGTAAGGTGCAATTGTAATGGCATCAAAAGGAAGATTTTTCAAAAATGCGATGGCATATTGCGTAGCCGTATTCCCTATATCTCCACGTTTAGCATCGGCAATTTTGAAATGCGTTTCCGGAATATATTTCACCGTCTTTTCCAAAGAAGCCCATCCTGACAAGCCTTGCGACTCATAAAAAGCAGTATTGATTTTGTAGGAAACACAGTAAGGCAAGGTTGCATCGATGATGGCTTTGTTAAAGGCAAAGACAGGATCCTCCTCCGCTAGCATACATTCTGGCAACTTGCTGAAGTCTGTATCCAATCCTACACAGAGATAAGACTTTTTTGCTCTTATTTGATCGATCAGTGCTTGTTTGGTCATGCTAAAAACTTAAAAATTAACAAGGTCATTGGCCTTTATTTGCTATGCCTGAAGGATTATTGTTCGCATATACCTCAAAGATAATGGCTTTCAATGCGCTATAAAAATACCATACTTCAGTGAATGTATTATACAACGGAACTGGTGCCAGGCGAATCACATTGGGCTCCCGCCAATCCACCATGAACCCTTTTTCAAAAAGTAGGTCATAAACCTCTCTTCCTTTATCCTTGAACAAAAGGGAAACCTGGCAACCTCTTGCATCAGGCGTAAGGCATTCAAAATGTTCAGATCCAAGATCATTGATGAGTGCGGAAAGCCAGTCCATCATTTTTTCCTGCTTGGCCAAAATATTGGTCCAACCGGCTTGTATAAAAATATCCAGGGAAGATTTAAGGCAGGCATATAGCAAGATGGATGGTGTACTCAACTGCCACCCTGATGCGTCGGGCTCTGGTACAAAGCGATTCTTCATGGCAAACCGTTCCTCTTTGTCATACCCCCACCAACCGGTAAGTCTTTTCAATGTTTTATCTGCGTGATGCCTCTCGTGTACAAATACAGCAGCCACAGCACCAGGTCCACCATTCAGGTATTTATAGGAACACCAACAGGCAAAATCAAGGTCCCAGTCGTGAAGGCTCAATTTCACATTCCCAATGGCATGGGCCAGGTCAAAACCAACCATTGCACCTGCTTGTCGAGAGGCCTTGCTGATCTTCTCCATGTCCAATAACTGACCCGTATAGTAATTGATGCCACCGAGGAAAACCAAGGCCAGTTCATCAGCGTGGCTTTCGATGGCCTGTACAATGTCTTCATTGCGCATGGCAATATTTTCACTTCCTGCATTGACTTCTACCAGAATCTCCAATGGGTCAAGCCCCAAATGATGAAGAAATGAATGGATGGCATATTGATCGCTGGGGAATGCCTTGGATTCTACCAGTATTTTTTTTCTTCTACCAATTGGGCGGTAGAAACTGACCAGCATCAAATGTATATTGACCGTCAGCTGGTTCATCACGCTGAGCTCGGATGGCTTGGCACCTGCAATAACAGACAACGGCTCAAGCAAGGCATTGTGCAGATCCAGCCATGGTGCTTTACCAGCAAAAAAAGATTCGACGCCCTCTTCAGCCCAATGCTGAAGAATGGTATTGATGGAGGCTGAGGTTGATTTGGGCTGAAGTCCTAGTGAATTCCCCAAAAAATACATGCGCTGCTTTCCATTTTTTTCAGGCACCAGGAACTGGCCCCTGAAACCTTGTAGGGGATCAGCTGCATCAAGTGACTGTGCAAAGTCTTCGTTGAATTCAAATCTGTTCATCGTCAAATGCTTCCGGTTCTGCCACCATCTACAGGTATACAGATCCCATTGAGGTAAGAGGCTGCCGGAGATGCCACAAAAGCAGCAACAGCAGCAATTTCAGCAGGAGACCCAAATCGCTTGGCAGGAACCGAGGCGCGCATTTGAGCCTGCATGGCAGCCTTATCAATATTTGCCCTTGTAGCAAAGTTTTCAGAAACAGCCTCCAATCTTGCAGTGGAGATGAACCCTGGCAGCAGGCTGTTCACTGTAATACCATGCACTGCCAATTCATTTGACATGGTTTTTGACCATGATGCAACGGCTGCTCTTATGGTATTGGAAACTCCAAGATTATCCAAGGGAATCCTTACAGAAGTTGAGATTATATTGATGATCCTGCCCCACCCATTTTGCTTCATCGCAGGAATGACAGCCTGCGTGAGAATATGGTTGCAAACAAGGTGTTGACTGAAAGCATCCTGAAATGCCAAAGGGTTGGCCGTTTCTATGGGGCCAGCAGAGGGCCCACCAGTATTATTGATCAGGATATCAATGGCATGATCTTTAGTGATCTCGTCGATAAGCTCCTTGAGCGCATCAACATCCTTGAAATCAACAGCATGACATGCATGAGACTGACCTGTGGTAACAGGCAGTTCTTTGACCGTCTCTTGCAGGGTAGTCAAACTTCTGGATAGCAAAATACAAGAAGCTCCAAGCATGGCGAGTTCAATGGCAATTGCCTTTCCAATTCCTTGTGATCCGCCGCAAACCAATGCTGTCTTATGTTGAAGGGAAAGCTCCATTTCTCTTATTGTTCTTCTTCCATTTCACTGCGGATCTGGTCTGATAGTTTCACCAGGACCTTATCGATACGGTGTCCGTCCATATCCATGATTTCAATACCAAATCCTTTCCATTCAAAATGTTCGCCGGTTTCTGGAATGCGCTCTAGGGTGTGTAAGATGAATCCAGCCAATGTGTCAAATTCCTGCTCACCTTCATTCATCCAATCTGCTTTTTCAAACCTGGTGAGAAAATCATAAAAAGGTATCTGTGCATCCACCAAATAACTGCCATCTTCCCTCTCAATAATTTCATAGTCCTGCAAATCATGCTGAGGAAGATCTCCAACAATTGCTTCCAACAAATCATTCAATGTCACCAACCCAAGAAGGGTTCCATACTCATCAACCACAAAGCTGGTATGGATCTTGGAGACTTTAAACTTTTCCAGCAGTTGGTAGGGGCTGATGTTTTCTGGAACAAAAAGAGGATTTTTCATGGTATGTTTGAAAGAAACCTCATCAGGTGTAACATACATATCCTTGATGGAAACAATTCCCTTGATCTGGTCGATTGATTTGTCGCATACCGGATAAACGCTATGCGGTTCTTTCATGATTTTCTCCCGAATACTTTGCTCATTGTCGTTGACATCAAACCAGATTACATCACTGCGATGGGTCATCAAAGAGGTGATATTTCTGTCTCCCAAATGGAAAACCCGCTGGATGATTTCCTGCTCGGTTGCTTCGATGGCTCCATGTTCTGTTCCTTCGTTGATGATGGCTTTGATCTCTTCTTCTGTTACCTGTGAGTCATCCGTCTTTACCCTGAAAATTTTCATGATCAGTGTTGTGGTATTGACCAACAACCACACAAAAGGATAGGCAACGCTGGAAATCAGCCGCATGGGAGCAGCAACAGTTTTGGCGATTTTCTCTGGGTTTGACAATCCGAGTCTTTTGGGAACAAGTTCACCAAAAACAAGTGAGAAAAAGGTAATGATGACAACAACAGCAGCTGTTGCGATCCCTTTGCTGTAAGCAGCAAAGACAGGAAAACCCTCCAGGAAAAGAGAAACATCATCCACAATCTTATCGCCAGAAAAGATACCTGTAAGAATTCCGATGGTGGTAATGCCGATTTGAACTGTGGATAAAAAAGAATCGGGCTTTTGAGCGAGAGCCAAAGCGTATTTGGCTCTTGAGTCTCCCTTGTTTGCCTGCCCCTCAAGGCGGGCTTTTCTGGCAGAAACTAAGGCAATCTCTGCCATGGAAAAGAATCCATTGATCAGGATCAGTAAAAACAAGATGAGCAACTCATTCATATGCTATATTACTGTAAAGATAGGGCCTGCCGGGTGATTTGTGCACCCACCAGTCCAAAAACTATCCCCAAAACAGCCCCAGCCATTACATCTGAAGGATAATGGACCCCTACATAGACCTGGGCGTATGCAATGGCAAATGCCCAAACAAACAAGCAATTGAACCATTTTGAAATTCCCTTCATGGTGGAGACCACATAGGTTGCGAAAGCAAAATGATTGACCGCATGAGAGGATGTAAAACTTCCATTTGCACCGCAATACTGGGCAATAAACCTGATTTGACCTGCCATAAAAGGATCCCTGCAAGGCCTTGGCCTGTCAAAATAGGACTTGATGATTTGGCTGCTGAGCAAGTCACAAAATGCAACCAGGGAAATAGCCCCAAGCACCCACCAAATGGCTTTTTTACCAAAAATCTGAAAAGAATAGAGAATGATAAACACATAAAGGGGGACATGAAAAATAGATTCCCGCAGAAAAAGAAACAAATCATCCAAAACAGGGTGAGTCATTTTGCGATTCAGCTGAAGCATTAACGCATAATCAAGGTGTAATAGCTGCTGAAAAAAAGACATCTGATCTGATTGCAACATCATCATACTGTAAAATTAAGCAGTATTTCCAGGAAAAGGATTGTCAAGAAAGTTAACAAAATGTATTATGTGCATAAAAACTTCTTGGCTGTCATATTTAATTGACGGAACAGCCTTTATTTTGTAATTTTGCATCCTTAAAATTTTCAATTTGGCATTGATCAAAAGCATTTCAGGAATCAGGGGGACTATTGGTGGGAAACCAGGTGAATCGCTTACCCCATTGGATGTGGTAAAGTACACAGCTGCATTCGGAGAATGGGCAATGGCAGAGGGTAACAAAAAAATTATCATTGGAAGAGATGGGAGAATTAGTGGCCCGATGATTGCAGGACTTGTTGCACAAACCCTTGTTGCAATGGGTGCAGAAGTCATTGATCTGGGGCTTTCAACAACACCAACCGTTGAATTTGAAGTTGCTGCGGAAAATGCTGCCGGCGGAATAATCATCACAGCCAGCCATAACCCCAAGGAATGGAACGCGCTCAAATTGCTGAACGACAAAGGCGAATTCATCAGTGCTGAGGTGGGTGCGCAAATCCTTAACAATGCAGAGCTGGGCAATATCAATTTTTCACTGGTTGAAAAAGCCGGAAGCATTACAACTAAATATGATCATGCCGACAGGCATCTTGATGCCATTGTATCTCATGCGCTTGTCAATAAAAATCTAATTGAAAAGCAAAACTTCAAAATTGTCGTTGACGCCATCAACAGCAGTGGCGCCATTTTTGTACCCATTCTTCTCAAAAAACTTGGTATCCAGGAACAGCATATCATTGTTTTGAATGGTGAAGTCAATGGAAGATTCGCCCACAATCCCGAACCTTTGCCTCAACACCTGACTCAACTTTCTGCTGCTGTAATTGCCAACAAGGCAGATCTTGGCATTTCTGTTGACCCTGATGTTGACAGGCTCGTGTTGGTTTGCGAGGATGGGTCCATGTTTGGTGAAGAATACACATTGGTTGCTGTTGCAGATTATGTGCTGGGCAAAACCAAAGGAGATACAGTAAGCAACCTTTCATCTACAAGAGCACTGAAAGACATCACTGAAAAGCATGGTGGCAAATACTATCCTGCAGCAGTTGGCGAAGTCAACGTTGTTGCTAAAATGAAAGAGGTTAATGCGGTTATTGGTGGAGAAGGCAATGGTGGCATCATCGTTCCTGATTTCCATTATGGAAGAGATGCACTCATTGGCATAGCACTTTTCCTTACACATCTTTCACAATCGAGCAAAACCGTTAAGCAGCTTCGCAGCAGTTATCCTGACTATTTCATCAGCAAAAACAAAATTGAAATGGATGGCACAACCAACCTCAATGTAGTTTTTGAGAAATTGAAAGAAAAATACAAGTCAAACCCATTGAATACCATCGACGGATTAAGGATTGAGTTTGACAATGACTGGGTTCATTTGAGATCCAGTAATACTGAGCCCATCATTAGAATCATTGCGGAGAGCAATTTCGAAACTACCGCCAACAATATCGCATCAAAACTCATCCGCGACATACAGGAGTCATTGTAAACCCTGTTTCGTATATTTGAAAAAACAGGTTAGGAAATGGCCGCCAGAATATATCTTGACAATGCTGCTACTACTCCAATAGACCCGATGGTGTTCGAGGCAATGAGCCCATACTTCACTGAACATTTCGGCAACCCTTCTTCAATTTATTCATACGGAAGGGAAAACAGGTTGGCCATTGAAAAAGCCCGTAAATCAGTAGCGGCAGGACTTCATGCCCATCCATCTGAAATATTTTTCACCAGTGGAGGAACAGAAAGCAGCAATACCGCCATTTTTGCAGCAATAAAAGAATTGGGCTGCACCAGGATCATCAGTTCACCGATCGAACATCATGCGACCCTTCATACCTGTAATTTTATTTCAGGCAGGGGGGATGCAAGTCTCGAATTTGTCAATATCCTAGCCAATGGTCATGTTGATCTCGAAGATCTTGAGCTGAAACTCGCTTCTTCATCAGAGAAAACATTGATCACCCTGATGCATGCCAACAATGAGATTGGCAATATCACCAATATCAAGCGAATAGGAGAACTGGCCCAGCAATACAAAGCCGTTTTTCATGCAGACACCGTTCAGACGGTGGGCCATTTCCCCATCAATTTGGCCGAAATAAATGTTGATTTTATTACAGGTGCAAGCCATAAATTCCATGGTCCAAAGGGTGTGGGGATTTTGTACATCAATGCAAACAACAAATTAAGCCCATTCATTCATGGAGGTGGACAGGAAAGAAACATGAGGGCAGGAACAGAAAATATTTATGGTATTGTTGGATTTGCCAAGGCCCTTGAAATTGCCATGCAAAACCATGAAGCTGACCATGCACAAATTGCTGATTTAAAATCATACCTCAAATCATCCCTGGAAGAAAATATCAAAGGGGTTGTTTTCAATGGCGATCCGGAAGGAGACAGCCTTTATACGGTATTGAGTGTCGGATTCCCAAGATCTGAAAAATCTGAAATGCTGCTGTTCAATCTGGACATAAGGAATATCTGTGTTTCAGGTGGTAGTGCCTGCAGCAGCGGTGCCAACCAGGGCTCTCACGTGATCAATGCACTCCAGTTACCTGAACAATCCACGGTCAGGTTTTCCTTCAGCAAATACAATACCAGGCAAGAAGTTGACACCGTCATCAAGGCGCTCAAGGAACTGATCTGATCAATTGATTTTTTTCTTGATCTCACTCAAAATAACAAGCGCTTCGACAGGTGTAAGGTTGTTTACATCAACCCCACTCATCATTTCTCTGATGCCGGCAAAAACTTCAGTATGGGTGTCGAAGATGGAAAGCTGAATACCGGGAACTTCTGGCTTTTGTTCTGACAAAACAGAAACACCTTGCTTTTTTTCAAGCTCCTTCAAAATCTCTTCTGCCCGTTTGACCAATAGAGGAGGCATCCCAGCCATCTGGGCAACATGAATACCAAAACTGTGTGTGCTTCCTCCCGGAGCCAACTTTCGCAAGAAGATGATCCTGTTGTCAACCTCCTTGTGGGTGATATGAAAATTCTTGATCCTGGGAAGGCGAAGCTCAAGTTCATTCATTTCATGGTAATGCGTTGCAAACAATGTTTTGGGACGTTGATGGGCATCGTGCAAAAATTCTGCGATACTGCAGGCGATGGAAATACCATCATAAGTAGAGGTGCCCCTTCCTATTTCATCGAGTATAACAAGACTCCTTGATGAAATATTGTTGATGATGCTGGCAGTTTCATTCATCTCCACCATGAAGGTAGACTCACCGCCACTGAGGTTATCAGATGCCCCAACCCTTGTAAAAATTTTATCTGTAATCGGAATGGTTGCCTCCTGTGCTGGCACATAGCTTCCCAGGTGCGCCATCAAAGTGATGATGGCTGTTTGCCTGAGCAGTGCACTTTTACCACTCATGTTTGGACCCGTCAAAATAATCAACTGACAATTGTCTTGATCAAGGTGAACGTCATTGGCGACATAAGCATCTCCTGGTTTCAAGAGATGCTCTATGACTGGATGCCTTCCTGCAATGATATGAAGATCACCATCCTCATGCATAGATGGCCTACAATATTTATACGCATCTGCATTGGTTGCAAAGCTGGAAAGACAATCAATCACAGCAATGGCATGTGCATTCTGTTGCATTGGAATGATATACTCCTGCAAAGCATTTAGCAATTGATCATATATCGTTGATTCCAGCTGAAGTATTTTATCTTCAGCACCCATGATCTTTTCTTCGTACTCTTTCAACTCAGGGGTAATGTATCGTTCCCCATTGGTAAGGGTTTGCTTTCTGATCCAATCGGTCGGAACCTTGTTCTTGTGTGCATTGCTGACTTCAAGGTAATATCCGAAAACATTATTGAACCCTATCTTCAAAGAACTGATACCAGTATTCAAGGCCTCTCGCTGCTGAATTTCCACCAGCACGTTTTTACCGCCTTTGGCAAGGCTGCGATAAAGATCGAGGTCAGCGTCAACACCTTCTGCTATATAGCCGCCCTTGACCGTCTGAGCAGGTGCATCATCAGCAATTTCCCTTAGTATTTTCTCCTTGATGATATTGCAACCATTGAGATTTTCTGCAAGCCTGAACAAGTAAGCATCCTGTAGATTTCCAGCAGCCATTTTGATCAAACTCACCTGATCCAGACCATTTGCCAATTGCAACATTTCACGGGGACCAATTTTCCTGGAAGGTATTTTGCTCACCAACCGTTCAATATCTCCACATTGTTTTATACTTTGCAAGACACCAGCTTTCCATTCCTTGTTGGACAAGATGGCAGCTACAAGGGTTGCCCGTTCTTCAATCTGTGCCTTTTGAACCAGAGGCATCAGTACCCATCTTCGCATCAGGCGTGCGCCCATAGGAGAAACCGTACTGTCAATGGTCTTCAATAATGTTGCACCGCCATCAACTCCGGCATAAATGAGCTCAAGGTTTCTGATGGTAAACTGATCCATCCACAGATACTCATCTCTGTTAATCCTGTGGATAGAAGCGATATGACTGGTGTTGGGATGTACCGTATCACCTAGATAGTGTAATACTGCACCAGCAGCAACAATGCCCTCTTGCATGCCTTCAACACCATACCCTTTCAGGGAATGTGTTCCAAAATGCCGTAGCAATGACTCCTCTGCATACCGGTGGTCAAAAATCCATGGATCCAAACCGTAGGTGTAAAATTTCTTGCCCAACTGATCGCCAAGGTCTGATTGTCGCCCTTTTTGAAATATAATTTCGGCAGGTTGAAATGTCTGCAAAAGCTTATCTGTGTATTCACGATCTCCTTGTGCCACAAAAAATTCACCAGTAGATATATCCAAAAAGGAGATACCGTTTACCTGTTCTCCGAAATGAATGCCGGCAAGAAAATTATTGCTGTTGTGCTCCAGCAATTTATCGTGTGTGGCGAGCCCAGGCGTAACCATTTCGGTTACACCGCGCTTTACAATCCCTTTGACCATTTTAGGATCTTCCAGCTGGTCACAAATGGCCACCCGAAAACCAGCCTTGACCAATTTATGCAAATAGCTGTCAAGTGAATGGTGCGGAAAACCAGCCAGTTCAAGGGTTGAAGCAGCACCATTGTTTCGCTTGGTCAGGGTAATTCCCAATACTGCCGATGATTTGATTGCATCTTCACCAAAGGTTTCATAAAAATCTCCAACCCTGAACAACAGGATGGCATCGGGATACTTCTGCTTAATGGCCCGGTGCTGCTGCATCAATGGCGTATCGTGGACATTTTTTGACATGGTGAAATATTAAAAACCTTATCCAAAAATACGAAAGCGCAGGAAGAGTAATTGAACAATTAGTCCACATTCAGCGCTACTCTCCCTAGCAGAAAATTGTCTTAAAGCATTATAACAGATGATCTTTATCATTCATCATGACAAAGCCATACATTAGCTTCCCCCAAAAACCTGCATGTCTTCAGCAACTAAAATTATAACAGCCTACACCCTTTATAACAAAGCTGAGTTGATCAGGGGTGGCAAAAGTTATTTTTCCACATTGTACGAAATGATTGACAATGCCAGGAAATCCATCCAGCTTCAGGTTTATATATTTGAGGAGGATGAGACAGGAAAAGAGGTGGCCTCAAGATTGATCAAAGCAGCCCAAAAAGGTATAAAGGTTCAGGTCTTATTGGATGGTTATGCATCAAAAGGATTGTCCAATGACTTTAAAAAAAACATGCGCGAAAATGGCATCAGGTTACGTTTTTTCGAACCCATATTCAAAGGAGGCAATTACTATTTCGGGAGAAGGCTTCACCATAAAATTGTTGTTTGTGATGGCATTGTTTCACTCGTTGGCGGCATTAATATTTCTGACAGGTATAACGACTTGCCGGGAACACCTGCCTGGCTGGATTGGGCGATCAAAGTGGAGGGAGAAGCCTCTTTCGAATTGTTCAAACTTTGTAACCAATGCTATAGCAAAAAACCTGAAGATTGGCTGGCATTGACAAAACAGGATATTGCAAACGTACTGGATACCAACCTGCATTGCCCAATAAGGATAAGAAGAAATGATTGGGTAATGAGAAGGAATGAAATTTCTGCAAGCTATATGGAAATGTTCAGGAATGCCCGTCATGAGATCATCATCATGTCCAGCTATTTCATCCCCAGTCCTTTTTTCAGAAAAAATATTCTCAATGCATTGAAAAAAGGGGTGAAAATCAAATTGATTCTTGCAGGAATTTCTGATGTTAGCATTGCAAAATACGCTGAACGTTACCTGTACAGATGGGCAGTAAGACATGGAATTGAAATACATGAATACAATCATAATATCCTGCATGGAAAAATTGCAGTCGCTGATGGGAAAATCGCAACCATAGGTTCGTACAACATCAATGATATCAGTGCATTTGCGAGCATTGAATTGAATCTTGATGTGGAAGATTTAGCATTTTCGAGGGCTGCCCAACAACAGCTCATGAAAATCATTGAGAATAGTTGCAGCAGGATTTCGCCCATCAGCGTCATCCGGACTTATCGTCCTTCAGAAAGAATATTGCAATGGATATCCTATGAAACAGTTAGGCTGCTTTTCAACCTCTTCACCTTTTATTTCTCCAAAAAAAGAAATGCAAAATAAGATTTACGAGCAACAGCGATCACATCAACAATCATTCAACACCATGATCCCTATCATCAGCTGATAGGGATAACCGAATTAACTTTATTCCAAACAAGGAACATGACAGGAGAACTCAATGAACAGCAAATCAATAATTTACTCACGAGTCAGGCTGTAGGAAGGATCGCTTGCTGTGACGGAAAACATCCTTATATCGTTCCGGTTACCTATTCCTACGATGGACATTATATTTATGGGCAATCTACGGAAGGACAAAAAATGGAGTTGATGCGCAAAAATCCAAATGTATGCTTCCAGGTCGATATTTCATGCAACATGGACAACTGGCAAAGTGCTGTCGTTTTTGGGCAATTTGAGGAACTGAAAGATGAATTGGCGACAAAAGCGAGGGAACACCTTTTTTCAAACGTAGTACCACTGATGACATCTTCAGTAATCCACCAACATGAACATTGGGAGGGAAGTGGGCATGATTTGTCTGACAAAGACCGCATAAAACCCATCATGTTCAGAATAAAGATCAACGAAAAAAGTGGAAGATTTGAAAAAAGATAAAGACCAGCCCTTCAATTCATTTTTCCAAATCAAAGACAATCAAATAAATTCAAATAAAAAAGTCGCCTGTAAAGGCGACTTCATGATCAAAAATGGCTTCAAATGGATAATAGAATTGGTTGAAGCCAAGATATCATAAGAAAACTACTTAATGTAGTTATATTTAAATGTTTTATGCATTTGGACAGGCCCCCTTACAAATATTAAGTATTTTTACTTACAGTTAAGTATTCCTACGCAACAATAACCAAAGCAAGCGATAGTTAATTTTATCCAGAATGGATTTCAAAAGACTCAACAACATGACAGGGAAAGATCCAGTGCTCAACCGCAGGATCACTTCTATTTTTCTAAACGAATTTGAGTCCTTCAAGAAGCATTTTACCAATTTACCCTCTACTGTTGAGCTTGATCAAATAGAGTTTCTACTTCACAAGATCAGGCCAAGTTTGGTAATTTTCGAACTGGACCCAATGATCAAAAAATATGAGGAACACCTGGCCGTAAAAAAAACAGGCGGAACCATTTCTGAAAACGATCCTGCTTTTTTAGAGACCCTCAAACAAACTGCTACAACATTACAGATGGTTAAAGAATTCCTTCATTCACTCCCCTAGTGATTTGAATCGCCATTCCCGTAAAACTTATTATACGCTTCTACCCTGTTGTTGACATGCAATTTCTTGTAGATATTGTAAACATGCTTCCTGACAGTCTCTTGTGAAATGCCCAAGGTTGATGAAATCTCCTTGTACAATCTTCCTTTGACCAACAATTCCAGAATTTCATGTTCTCTTGCAGATAGGCTCTCCAATGAAACCGAGTCTTTGCTTTCTTCCTTTTTCCTGAAACTTGCCACTACCCTGCTGGCTATTTGGCCAGACATTGGAGCGCCGCCTTCATATAAATCCCTGATAGCAGCAACAAGCTCTGCTGATTTGGTTTTTTTCAGGATATATCCACTCGCACCTGATGCCAGTGCATCAAAAATTTTTTCATCATCCTCATATACCGTACACATCATGAATTTTATACTGGGGCATTTCTCTTTAATGATGCGTACCGCTTCTATCCCAGTCATTTTTCCCATGTTGATGTCCATGAGTACAACATCGGGCATTTCATGAGGTATTTTATCAACGGCTTCTTCACCTGAACCATAAATTGCAACGACATCATACCCATCAGCATTGATTAAAATCTGTTCCAATGCCATCCGTATGAAATGATTGTCTTCTACAACACTAACCCTGATATTGTTATGTGTTCCTTCCATTTGTTTGAGTACCGCCAGCTATTGTCTGATGTATAGCTAAAATTATTCCATTTATCTTGTAATGTCAATTTTATAAAGGAACATAGAGGATGTATTTTTCGTCAAAGAATGGCTGATCAAAAAGTTCTCCGATTGGCTGCTGATGAGGCCTTGTGTTGGAGACAGCAATTTCTTCAGTCAAATCACCCCCCTTCAAACAGATCAGCCCGTTTTTGAGATCCTCCATTTTTCTTTCTTTCCTTAAAAGAGGCCTGCTCCATTTCCATAAATCACCCAACGGAGCAACAGCCCTGGAAACAGCAAAATCAAATTTACGTCCCTTGATATCCTCAGCCCGGGAATGCTGTATGGTTATATTTGAAATTCCCAGTGCAGTGGAAACAGCCTCAACAACTTTTAGCTTTTTCCCAATAGAATCAACCAAATGAAACTGCACTTCAGGAAAAAAGATGGCCAGTGGAATGCCAGGAAATCCTCCCCCAGTACCTATATCAATAATTTCCAGACCACTGGAAAAAGGATAACGTGCTGCTATGGACAAGGAGTGAAGAACATGTCTTTCATACAGTGCGTCTATATCCTTTCTGGATACAACATTGATTTTTTCATTCCATTCAAGATAGACTTCTCTCAACTGTGCAAACTGATTCAACTGTCTTGGAGAAAAATCACTGAAATATTTCAGTATCAATTCCATTGGTTGCGAGGCTTTTTCCATACAGAAGAAATGAAAATCAAATAGTAAAAAAACATCCAAATATCCCAAAGCCAAAAGAATGGGAAGAGATCTGTTTCCCCCAGTTTTTTCATGGAATTAAAAAATACAATCCCCTGAATCAGAAATCTTATTCCCCAAATGCCCAGAACCCATCGCCAATCAAAGGTAATCAGTGCTGCTGCCATCAATGGATACAAGAGGAAATGGGATACCATATAAAATCCCAACAGGAGCTTATGCTTGCTTTTATAATACTTTCCTGTAGAATTGTGACGCTCCTTTTGACTGATCCATTCTCCTAAGGATGCTGGCGGTGTTGAATAGGTAAAAGCATCCTTGTCAATCACAATGGCTGTATTTTCACTGGTTGCACATGCATTGACAAAAAGATCGTCATCTCCCCCAGGTAAATGATGGTGTGCAGCAAACCCTTTTTGCTTGTAAAACAATTCCTTTTTGTATGCCAAATTCCTTCCGACACCCATATAAGGTTGTCCGGCAAGGGCACAAGACAAATACTGCAAAGCAGTATGAAAAGTATCAAAACGAATGACCCGGTTGAGGAGCCCTTTTCTTCTTTTATAGGCACCATAACCCAATACGAGTTGGATACCATCCTTAAAGGCCGCCTGCATTTTGAGGATCCAATGTTCAGAGGCCGGGATACAATCTGCATCAGTCAACAACAGCAACTCATGCTTGGCACTTTTAATGCCCATAGAAAGAGGAAATTTTTTTCCAGGTATGTGCAAGGCTTCCTGTTTCAGTTCTATAATATGCAATTGCTTAAAGTCCCTGTACAAACCCTCGAGGAGATACTTTGTATCATCGAGGGAATTGTCATTGACAACCACAATTTCATGTGTACTGCGATAGGTCTGGGCCAACACTCCTGGTAAATTGGCCTCAATTTGGTCAGCTTCATCGCGGGCACAAATGATGACACTGACAGCCTGTTCTTTGGCTGAAAGCGCATCCTTTTGCCTGTAGAAAGCAAGCAAACAAAAATACCGCAAAAAATAAAATGCTTGAATCAGAACTACAAGGGAAAAAGCCAACATGGGCATCCACATTAACATACTCATGGTTGCAAAGATACAATATCTTTACACCATGGACTATCAATCCTGCATAGAATACCTCTATACAAAACTGCCAATGTTCAGCCGAACGGGAGCCGCAGCACTCAAAATGGACCTTTCCAATACGATCGCTTTATGCGCAGCCTTGGGCAACCCCCAGCACCGCTTCAGGACCATCCATGTGGCAGGAACCAATGGTAAAGGATCTGTAAGCCATATGCTGGCCTCCATCATGCAGGAAGCTGGGTTTAGGACCGGGCTCTACACATCCCCCCATTTAAAGGATTTCAGGGAGCGGATCAGGATCAATGGGGAAATGATTCCTACAGAAGAAGTGGTTCATTTTACAGAAAACATCAAAGACCTGATCGAAGCCCTGGAACCTTCTTTTTTTGAGGTAACCGTGGCCATGGCATTTGACCATTTTGTAAAAGAAAATGTTGAGGTGGCCATCATTGAAACAGGGCTGGGGGGCAGGCTGGACAGCACCAATATCATCCAACCTGAAATCTCAATCATCACCAATATTGGACTGGACCATGTTCAATTGCTTGGAAACACCCTTGGATTAATCGCTGCGGAAAAAGCAGGAATCATCAAAGCAAAAATTCCTGCAGTAATAGGGCAGACCCATGTTGAAACTGTAGCAGTTTTTGAAACAATGGCAAGGCAGTTGGACGCTCCCATTGTTTTTGCAGACGCCATCTGGGAAACTGCTGCGCAATCGATAACTCCAGGAAACATTTCAATTGAATTGACTGGCATCAGAGATGGTTCAACCAGAAAGTTCAATGCTGACCTCGCAGGCATTTACCAGGCTGACAATATCCGCACAGTCATTACCGCGATTGACCTGCTGATTGAAAGAGGATGGAAAGTCAAAGAAGAAGATATTGCAAAAGGTATCGCATTTGCCAAAAAAAATACAGGACTTCATGGAAGATGGGAAGTCATCAATACCGCCCCGATTGTAATCCTCGATGTTGCGCACAATACAGAAGGAATCAAGCAGGTGGTTCAACAAATCAATGCGTCTGCATTTGAAAAACTATTCATCATCCTCGGTATGTCCAAAGACAAAGATGTTGAAGCGGTGATTACCCAACTTCCTAAGCAAGCCATTTACGGTTTCACACAAGCCCAAATACCAAGAGCACTCACTACAGAGGAATTAGAGAAAATGGCATCTTCTGCAAGCCTAAAAGGCCAATCATATCCAGATGTAAATACGGCCATTGAGGATACACTTAAAATGGCAGAACCCAACGACCTTGTCCTGGTCTGTGGCAGTGTTTTTGTTGTAGGTGAAGTTGATCGAGAAAGATGGTCTCAATAATTCAGTTCCCCCAGTTTGGACAATGCATAAAATAATGCAGTAGCATGCATGCTTTGCAGTATCTCATTTTTCTTCAAGAGGCTTTTTACTTCATCAATGCTGAGCAAGTGAATTTCAATTTCCTCATTTCCGTCCAGTGATTGCGCTGCAACTTTCTCACCTCCTGTTGCCAGGTAAAAATGCATCCAGTTATTGTGGGTTGAAGGATTTGCGGAAGTCTTTCCAAGGTATTCAAATGACGCGAAATGATATCCCGTCTCTTCGAGAAGTTCCCTGGCAATAGCAGTTTCAAGATCATTGTCTTCCGGATCCACACATCCCCCAGGAATCTCCATCATTGTCAGCCCACTTGCATGACGATACTGCTTTTCAAAAATAAACTTCCCATCCTTGGTCATTGCAACGGCAGTCACCCAATCAGGAAACTCATATACATAATAAGGGTCGATAATTTTTCCATCGCCCCGCATACAGGTATCTTTTCTGACAGTAAACCAGAGATCACTAAAAAGATAATCAGACTTGACAAGTTTCCATTCCATCATCAACCTTTTGTTGCCCGTATCAAAGACCTTCTGAGATAGGGCGCTTTCAGTTTCTTGTCATAATAAAATATCATGTAACCACTTGAGGGTGTTACAGCATAGCCCTGCGCTGAGAGCATAGCGCTGAATTCTTTTTCATCCTCGTGCTGATGATAGGTACAAAGCGCAATTTGCATCCTTTTTGAACTGATAATCGTATTTGCAAACCCATTCAACAGTTTTCTCTCCCCTCCATCAACATCAATTTTCATAAATGTCAATTCCTTACCAGCAAAAAAAACATCCCCAGAACAGTGCTTTTCATCATCGGTATCAGAAACAAAGCGGGGTACGATTTCCACCTTATCTTTCCATGGTGTAAACGTCATTTCCAACGCCTCAATCCATTCGGGATCAGATTCAAACAAATATACTTTCTTGATTTTCTCAATCACCGACAAGGAAAAATTGCCTTCAGCAGCACCAAAATCTGCCAAGACATCTGAAGATGAAACAGTAAAATCTGAAGAAAGATAACGGTGCGGACTTTCCGGATCCTGCTCAAGCGAAAGGTCATGAAAAGATTTTCTGATTCTTTTCTCAGACCACCGGCGTTTGAAATAGAGCCGCTTATTGTCCATCATCACATACTTCAAACCGCAATCGGGATCTTCAAAAACCTCAATTGAGGAATGGGAGTACTTGTCTGTGAAATCATAAGGAAAAATCTGAACACCCCTGCGATTGATATAATCAATCACTGACTGCCGTTCCTTGTCTGTTGCAAATCCTGCACTGCTGTTATGAAAAGCGGGGATTTTTTTAGCGAGGGATGCCAAAAGGATTTTTGTCCTGATGGGCTTGGGAACAAGTACTCTATACAACTGAAACAATAATGACATGATTGGGCCTTTAATTGAACCTTGCCCAAAAGTATCGAAACAACTTCAATTATATTCAAGATACTCAGATCTTGATAACAGATTTCACCTGCTGTATTACCTGATTTTGCAGCCTGATGTAATACAACCCTGCCGGAAGGTGCTCACCATCAAAATCAACCCTGAAGGTACCAGCTTCAAAATTTGCATCGATGAGTATCTTCACCAGACGGCCAGATGAATCCATTACCTGGATCATGGTATGACCGCCAGCAGATTTGAATTGAATGGTTACTTTTTTATGGAATGGATTGGGGTAGGCTACAATCAGCTGATCAGGATTACCGACAGGGTTCAGTATTGAACAGGTGCCCAATTTTGTCAAAGGCAGTTTCTGGAAGTTCTTCAACATCACATTGTTCAGGGTAGTATCATTTACACAGAGCCAATTGGAAAGGATACTTGCATAAACACTCCTGAAATCATATTGATAAGGAACATTGTCTCCCACTGTTGGATTCATCGGCAAAATTGGATTTGTACCGCTGACACCCGCCTGTACCATTGCACCAAAAACAAATAGCGGAGCAGCTGCACCATGGTCAGTACCATTGGATCCATTGCTGAGAACCCGTCGTCCAAACTCCGAATAGGTCATTCCCACTACACGCTCCTCTATCCCCTGAAACTTAAGATCATCCATGAAAGCCTTGATGGCATTGCTCACATTGCCCAACAATGTTGCATGTGAACCGATGGAGGTATCTGCAACAACTGTCTGGTTGGCATGTGTATCAAAACCGCCATAGTTCACCATGTATATTTTTGTCTTCAAACCACCCTTGATCAACCTGGCTACAATCTTGAGTTGATCTGCCAGTGAGTTGCTTGTTGGATAAGGTGATTGCGTGGTAACCTTGCCATTGGCCGTCTTGATGACCTCTCCAAATTTTTGGGTTTGCTTTGACATCTCCCTTATATAATTCAGCTCTTTGCCTGCATAACTATTGGGCGCAGGGTCTATCTGGTTGTTGACAAAGCTGTAGAACGAATTGGGATTGGAAATGCTCATTCCGAGTGGTTGAGCAGCCCCTTGTAACGTCAAAGAAGTAACAGAACCAATTTGAATGGCCAAGGGATCTGTCATATTGCTGTTTGGATATCCAATCGGGAATCCCGGATACATTTCATCAAGGAAACGGCCAAGCCAACCGGTATTCAATACTTGTCTGCTGTCTGATGCACTCATCCAGATATCCGTTGCCCTGAAATGTGAAAAATTGGGCTGGGGATAGCCCACTGATTGCACCACATGCAGCTTCCCATCATTGTAAAGCTGTTGCATACCCGTCATTGCAGGATGGAGACCAACATTGTCAACGCCATTCAATCGCAACACTTTTGACTCCTCAATAAAGATGTTCTTTCTTGCATTCTGGTACTTGCTGAACTGATCAAGCGGTATAACAGTATTCAAACCATCATTGCCTCCATTCAACTGAATAACGACAAATACCCTGTCATTGTCGCCACCGGGAAGCAGCATGTTGTTCAGGAAAGTATGCCCTGATTCAAATGCCTTGAAGCCCATGCCATTGACAAAGGAGGGAATCATTACACCAGCAGGCAGGTATCCATTGAGGAATTTTCTTCTGTTCATGTTATACGGATTAACAAAGTTGATATTCAGGAAGACCAACCATGTATTTGATCAAATTGGTGATTGCGGTAGTGACGTATTTTGTATTGGCTGCGTTGGATGGTGTTGAGATATACAAGTCCCAGGCTGTCGCCCAATACAGATCATCAGACTGGCCAGACAATAAAATATCCCTTTTCAGCTGTGCCTTGTGTTGCGCGGAAATGTTGATACCCAAGACATGGTCAGCCAATTCATCTATCAACTTATTGGGATCCCTGGGCGCTGGCATCTTTCTCACATAGTTCACACCGTCAACCACAACCTTAAAGCCACTTACGGTATAACCACTGGTTACAAGTGCTTCAAGGTATTGAATTCTTTTCGGCAGGGTATCTGAATTGACCCAGTATTCATAAAAACCTGGCTGTTGATAATAAGCTTTCCATCCACTCACATCTGGTGGGTCTCCCAGGTTTTGCTGGAGATTGGTGAAATAACTCAGCATCTGGTTCCAAACACCATAGCTCGTAGTAAACATGTCTGGTGCAGGAAATTTGACTTCAAATTCTCGCAGCAGGCCAATCATCATGTCAACGGGACTCTTGATCTGACAGCCCCTGTTCATCATGTCGTAAAAATGATCGCTGCTAAGCAATGCTTTCAATACCGGCTTAACCTCATAATTGCTGTCCCTTAAGAGTTTCGCCAGTGGTGCAATGACCCCTGCTTCTACCTCTGGTGTAATTTTATAGTAAATGAACCAGATGTACAATTTCCTGCAAAGGAAAAGGGCTGCTTCGTCATTGGCAAAAAGCATATTGATGAGATCGGTCAACTCCAAATCCCCAGCCGTTGCCCCTGTTCTTCCTGTAATTAGCTTGTTGCCGTAAAAAGAAGAAAACTGCTTGTTGGTCGTATCGTGACGATTGGGATCAAAAAAAGATTCAATTTTTGTAGCATTGTTTCTCCAACCGGTGAGGAGTTTAGCTGCTTCCTTTACATCAGATTCACTGAAATCAGCATTGGGTCCTTTTCCAATCACAAATAGTTCCTGGATTTCACGGGAATAGTTTTCATCAGGTACTGCCTTGTTGTTGTTTTGTCCATTCAAATAAACCAACATGGCCGGATCAATGGACATGGCCCTCGTCAGGGACTTGATATTCCCTAGCGCACTGGAACGAATAAGATTATGGTGTTTATAAACATATTGGGCATTGCTTACATCATTGGACTCTGTTGAAAAATGATTGTGCCAAAAAATGCACATTTTTTCTCTAACCGTCCTGTCCTGGTTGATTAGGTTGCCCACCCACCATTTCTTGAAAGATGATCTGCGATAGGAAGCAATGGTACCATCATTATTGGGGTCATTTACCCATGTTTCACCAGGGCCGATGAGCGTATCAGGCATCAAGGCATTCCCAACAGGATACTCCTTTACAGGAGGTGCCGGCATGGGTAGGCTTGTGTCTAAAAGTTGATCGATGGAGGCATTGAGCCCAAGGCCAGTAAAATAAAGGATATCATCTTTTTTAGCACCAAACATGGCTCTGCGCAAAAGATGCTTTACTACCTCTTTATCCCATGGGCCCACATAAGGAGCAAGACTTGGAGGGGCCTGAAATTTTCTTTCTGTTGACATGTTATTGATTGTGTACGTTGTCTAATTAAACCATACCAGGTCCACGTCATTGCCAGTATCGCCCAATCCAAGTGCAGCAATGGCCGCATTGCTCATCCTCAATGACAATCCCTCACTTTCCTTACCCGGAGGAACGGCTCCAAGCACTTTGGCAAACACCGCTTTATCCGTAGACTTCCTGACCAATTTCACCACGGTTCCAGGCACCACATTGTTCATCAAAACATAATACTTTCCATCCTGCCATCCACTGGTGCTCTTAAACACCCCATAAACGGAATTTTCAAGCTTTTGTTGTTTCCCCTCCTTTGATTGTTGCTCATACAAGGAAGAGAAATAACTTTTTTCTGGTTTCAAGGCCTGAATATTGCTTGATTTTGGGATCGCAGCAACTGGCTTTGCGGTCTCAACCTCCTCCTCAGCAACCTTCACCGGAGCAGCAGTTTGAATGTTTTTGACCACAGGCTGGGGCGCTGGTGCAGCGGCTTCAGAGGGAGGAGCAGGTTTCTTTGTTTTTTCTTCTATAACCAACTCTTTTTCAGCAACTTTTCCAAGTTTAGTTGTCTCCACTGTTGTTTTTGCAGGGCTAGGAGCTGGAAGTGAAGCCAGAGGCTCACCTGCAGCAATCAAATAACCAATGACCAGGTTGGTACCAGCATTGATCTGATCAGATGAGAGTCCATTCATTTTTTTCAACAGCTCCTTGTCAACATTGTAGCGACTTGCAATTTTGAACAAGCCTTCTTTGGATTGAACGATATGTACAATCTTACCGCCTGTATTTCCAACAGTATTTGATTGAGAAAAATTCTCATTCTTGAGCGGGATTTTCAACATCTGGCCTATACCCAAACCCTTGTCCATGGAAAGCTGGTTGAAAGAAGCAATCTCTTTTGGACTAATGAAGTAAATGCGGCCAACACTGTACCAATTCTCTTTGGGAGCTACCTTGTGTTCCAGAAAAAGCTGGTTGCCCTCATTTCGAACAATGAACTTTTGTTGTTGCCCCATGAGAGATAGGGAGATGAGCAAGATAAATGAAAGCAAAAATGTCCGCATACAAACTGGTTACATTACAAATTAAAAGATATTTACTAAAACTGCAAGTCAGATTCGACAAAACTGATCGCTCTTTAAGAATTTTAACATTTGTTAATCCCTCATCAGGATTCTCCAAGACATGGGATAATGATTTTTAACCCTTCCCTGAACCAATTTCACCCAACCCAAACCGATGCCCTTGAATCTTGCGAGGCTCCAGCCTTTGCCAGAACCCTCTTTATCAATGGTATCTTTTCTTAAATAGGCAATGGCCTCCTCGAAAGAAAGATCCAAAACCGGCAAATTTTCAGACAAAAGACCTGACATGGAGAGTTCATGGTCAGGGATGAGATCAGTCCTGATTTCTGAGCCCAACCTCAAACCAGATTTCCTTAACCTCAATGAATCCTTGAATTGTAGCAATGCAGGCAGGTTGATTTCATCAATAGCAAAAAGCTCATTTTCCTTTTTAAAAAACCGCATCTGAGGAGAAAGCATGATCCAATCTTCCAAAATGGAAGGAGGCTTTACAAGGTCCAGCTTGCCTGCAACATGCTGATATCCGGCATAGCTTGTGCCAGTTTTTTGAAAGATGGCACAAAAAAATCCTTCGCCCCTTACCTTGTTGGGATAAAACCTGTATCCCTTTGCATTGTTGATTGCAGAACTGCTCTCCACAACATTCCATTCATCAGGAACATCAACAGCGATGGATTCAAAAAGCCCAGAATCCATGATATGATCAAGATTGTCCTCGTTTTCTTCTTTCGAATAAGAGCATGTGGAATACAATAAATATCCACCTTCTACAACTGCATGCATGGCACTGGCCAGAATTCTTTTTTGCCTGGCTGAGCAAAAGCTTACCAGGCCTGGATTCCATTCTTCCATCGCTGCTGCATCTTTCCTGAACAAGCCACTGCCACTACAAGGAGCATCCACCAGCACAAGGTCAAACATGGCCCCCATTTTTTCAAAGTCTGCCGGATCATTGTTTGAAACAAATACATGACCTGCACCCCATTTGATGGTATTCTCCTGCAAAACGGGTAGCCGGGTTTGTATGATTTCGTTCGCCAGCACAAGCCGGAAATGAGGCAAAGAAGACAGCAATGTGGTCTTCCCACCCGGAGCTGCACAAAGATCCAAAGCCATCAATCCCATCTTATCTTGAAACAGATTAGAAATGAGGTGATGAATGAACATGCTGGAGGCTTCCTGAACATAATAGGTGCCAGCATGAAAAAGAGGATCCTTGGTGAAGCTGGGCCTGCTTTTGAGATAAAAAGCATTGGGGCACCAGGCTACCATATCCCCGATGTTCTCAACAGGGAATACATTCTCAGGCCCTGTTGCCTTCTGAGGATTCAACCTTACCGAAACTGGCGTGGCTTCCTGGTGTGCTGCAATCATTTCATCGCGCTGGAATCCATCGCAGCCTTCCAGCATTTGGATAAAATCTTCTCTGAGCAGCATCAGTTAAAAATGGCTGATGCAGCCTTTATGGTTGAATCAAATGCTGCCAATGTAGTGGCGAGAATGCGAATCCTTTCCTGCGCTTCGGACCAGTTTCCCTCCTCGATACCCTCTCTAACTCCAGGAAGTGTTTTCACGCCATACCCTGTATAAAATCCCGGAGCATAAATCTGGTGCTTGTACCAGGGTCTTCTGGGCAAGCCATTTTCGTACAACAGCTTTTGTTCTGCCTGATAAAGGATTGCATTCAATTTGTCCAACTTTACAGCATCCAGCTTGTCAGCGCCCGACAATAGTTTTTTCAATGATTCAGTATCTTTTCTCAAGACTGCCATTGCATTTTCGACAGTGCCGAATTCAAGAAAGGGTACCGACAATTTGGTTTTGGGCAATGCAAATTTCAATTGAGGATCGGCAGCAAGTTGGTATATTTTGTCGTTGATCAATTTATTTTCCATTTCTGCATCGCTGCGAAGTTGCTCCAACATGGCCTTCAGGTCAGTGAGGTATTCTGTAATGGTTCCTGTTAGGGTGTTATAATCAAAGGGCAGGACATCCGCATTGGCCAGGCGCAACATAGCACGACCAGCTGTTTTGGCCAAAGCCGTACCGTAATGGTAGCCGGGGTCTTTGAAACGGGTAAAATGATCATAAGAATCATAAATGGAATGGTATTCACCACCACTGCCCTCTCCACCAAAGCCAATGTTGGCGGAGGGAATACCAAGATGCTGAAAGAAAGGAGAATAATCTGAGCCTGCGCCAAGGGCACTGATTTTCATGTATTTGTTGCCCAGGATTTTGGCCTTCGCATTCCGGTCTGCTGATGCGAGGGTTTTGGCATATTTTCTTTCCAGCACACTCACGCCTGTTTGGGGATCTTTTACATCAGCGGCCACTTCATTGAAAAAGTTTTCCAGGGCATGGGATCCGCCAATGCCCAAAAACCCTCTGCTGTTTCCGTCTGAATTAAGGTAGGCCACTGTTTTCTTTTGTAGTTCTGCCGCATGGTCTTCAACCCATTCTGTGGATCCCAGCAGGGCTGGCTCTTCCCCATCCCATGCACAAAAAACAAGTGTACGCTTGGGCAAAAACCCTTTCTTGGCCAATGCACCAATCACCCTTGCCTCTTCCATTTCTGCCACCATGCCACTGATTGGGTCCGCTGCTCCCATGTTCCAACCATCGTGGTGATTGCCCCTGATGACCCACTGGTCAGGGAATTGGGAACCTCTCATTTTTGCTATGACATTGTAAAGGGGTTTGATGTCCCAGTTGAATTCCAAATGGAGCCTGACTTTGCTTACACTTGGACCAGCATGATAGGTAATGGGCAAGCCCCCTTTCCAGCCATCAGGAACAACAGGCCCTTTCAGGGATTGTAACAAAGGAAGGGCATCCTCATAGGAGATGGGCAATACGGGAATTTTCATGATGGTTGTTACTTCATCATGGCTCAGTCGCTTTGCATTTTCAGTTGAGCCATAACCGGGTGTTGTTGGGTCACCAGGATAAACAGGCATATCCATGACAGAGCCCCGTTGAACGCCTTGGCCAGGCCTGTATGGACCTTTGGGATACACATCACCAGCAACATACCCATCATCTGAAGGATCAGAATAAATAATACAGCCAATTGCACCATGCTCTGCTGCAACCTTGGGCTTGATACCCCTCCATGAACCTCCATATTTGGCAATGACTATTTTTCCTTTTACACTGATGCCCATTCTTTCCAGCTCATCATAATCTGCAGGAATTCCTCTGTTCACAAAAACAAGTTCGGCAGTAACATCTCCATCAGCGGAATATGCATTGTAGGTGGGAAGCTGCTCAGATTTAATTCCGGAGGTCTTGTCCTCTGCCATCACTGGCTCTTCAAGCCTGGCTTTGTAGGGCTTATCACCCAACAATTCCAGTGAACGAAATTTGGGTGTTGGGAAAAGAACATGGTATTCGGCCAATTCTGTTTCATAGCCCCACTGCCGAAACAATGTGGCCATGTACTCAGCATTGGCCTTGCCTTTGGCAGATCCAATATGATGGGGGCCAGCAGTCAGGAATTTCATCCATTCGTCTTGATTGGATGTACTCAACATTGAATCGAATTGCTTTTCAAAGGCCAGCTGCCTTTGGGCATTCTGCTGAAAGAAACCGGTAATTTTCTGCTGAGAAAAACAAGGATGAAGAATGGTGAGGAACAGGCAAATGTATAACAGCCGCATACAGGAATATTTATTGCATAAAATTACGCAATCCATTCCTCAAATCGATGCATTAAAAATGTTAGATGCTGCGTACTTCTGCAAGCAAATCCTGCAAAGCCTTTTTTGCATCGCCAAAAAGCATAGAGGTTTTGGGCTGGAAAAACAACTGGTTTTCAATGCCTGCATATCCTGGCTTCATGCTGCGCTTGTTGACAATAACATGCTTGGCCTGCTCAACTTCCAAAATAGGCATGCCATAGATGGGAGAAGAAGGATCAGATTTTGCCGCGGGGTTGACCACATCGTTGGCTCCCAGAATCAGGACAACATCGGTTGATTTAAACTCCTCATTGGCCAGTTCCATTTCAAGCAGTTTTTCATAACTGACATCAGCCTCTGCCAACAAAACGTTCATGTGGCCTGGCATCCTTCCCGCAACAGGATGGATGGCATATTTCACTTCTACACCTTTTGCTTCCAATGTCTTTTCAAGTTCATGACAGATATGCTGCGCCTGGGCGACAGCAAGTCCGTAGCCAGGAACAATCATCACTTTATTGGCATAACTCATCACAACTGCAGCATCACTGAGGGAAATTTCCTTGTATGTTCCACCCTGAGGCCCAGCAGCACCAGCAGCGGCAGCACCGCCACCAAAAGAACCGATCAACACATTGCTTAAGGACCTGTTCATGGCCTTGCACATCAACATGGTCAAGAGGGTTCCTGCAGCACCCACCAGAATTCCTCCGGTGAGCATCACTTTGTTGTCATACAGAAAACCTCCGCAGGCTGCGGCAACACCTGTAAAAGAATTGAGCAAAGAAATAACCACTGGCATGTCTGCTCCACCAATCGGCAAAACAAAAAACACACCATAAAGAATAGAGAGCAAGAGGATGACGTAAAAGAACAAAGGTGTTTCTTCTGGCCTGGCAACGAGAACGAATGCAGCAATGGCGATATTGAGCAAAAGAATCACCAGGTTGATGATGTGCTGTCCTTTGAAGGCGAAATCCTTGATCTTGCCATTCAACTTTCCCCAGGCAATCATGCTTCCAGAAAACGAGACTGTTCCGATGATCAATCCCAGGAAAATGATGAGCATGGTGGTTCCATCCAGGCTTGAGAAAAAGGTATAACCATTACTGGCATAAGTTGCAGGATCAAAACCATGGGTCAAATGCCTGAATTCTATCACAGAAATGAGTGCTGCACAGGCTCCCCCCATTCCATTGAAAAGACTTACCATTTCAGGCATGGCGGTCATTTTAACCCGCTTGGCCATCAACGTACCAATGATGGTTCCGATCACAAGTGCAGCAAAGATCCAACCATAATTGCCCAATTTTTTTCCTTCATCTTCATAAAGAAAAATCGTACCCATGATGGCTACAAACATCCCGGCAGCGGCAACAAGGTTTCCATTCCGTGCAGACACAGGATTGGAAAGCATTTTCAATCCAACAATAAATGTTACAGATCCCAACAAATAGCAAAACACAAGCAAGTTCAATTCCATGGTATCCTATTTAGAGATAAATTATTTTTTCTTTTTAAACATTTCAAGCATCCTGTCTGTCACCACAAATCCTCCAACCACGTTCAGTGTTCCGAGAATCACTGCCAAAAAACCCAATACCAGGGCAATAGTATTGCCCTCTTCGGCCTGCCCCATGACAATGATGGCACCAATGATTACCACACCGTGTATGGCATTGGCTCCACTCATCAAGGGGGTGTGCAAAACACTGGGAACTTTTCCGATGATTTCAATACCTACAAAAATCATCAGTATGACGATATATGCCATTTCCTGATGAGCAGCAATCCAGTTCAAGATCTGATTCATGTTGAAAATGATTTTGTTTTTATTGAGTAATGGCCCTTGCCCCTTTTACCAGTTCGTCTTCCGAATCGGTGACCAGCTGACCTTCCTTGCTGGTAATCAGCTGAAGAAAATTCAGGATATTTTTTCCATACAATTTACTGGCATCTGATGGCATGGTTGCAGGAAGATTGCTGTCACCAATGATGGTCAGCCCATTGTAATGAACTGTTTCGCGGTCTTTGGTCATTGGCGTATTGCCCCCGGTAGATGCAGCAAGATCGATGATGACACTGCCCCGGCGCATGCTGTTCAGCATTTCTTCTGTGATGAGGATGGGTGCCTTTTTTCCTGGTATCTGTGCGGTAGTAATGATGATATCAGCTTTGGCAACACTCTCTGCAATCTTTGCCTGTTGATTCTTTTTGTATTCTTCAGATTGTTCCACTGCATAACCGCCCGCCGTTGATGCATCAGCAGCGCCGGGCACTTCAATGAACTTTGCACCAAGGCTTTGCACCTCTTCTTTTACTGCGGGCCTGGTGTCAAATACCTCAACTACTGCACCCAATCTTTTTGCGGTGGCAATTGCCTGAAGCCCCGCTACACCTGCTCCAAGGATCAGCATTTTTGCAGGTGCAACACTACCAGCAGCTGTCATGAACATGGGGAAATAACGTCCATAGGCATTGGCAGCGGTGAGCACGGCCTTGTAGCCTGCAATGTTTGCCTGGCTGGAAAGGATATCCATGCTTTGTGCCCTTGTCGTCCTGGGCAACAACTCCATGCTGTATACCACAGCTCCTTTGTCAGTCCATTGTTTGATGCGATCGGTCTGAAACCTTGCCTGGTACATGCCAATCAACACAACGCCATTTCTGACCTCAATTGATGGAGCATGGATAGACAAGATGACGTCTGCAGCGGCTGATATTTCCTCAGCAGATTTGATTTCTGCACCTACGGCGCGGTAATCATCGTCAGAACAGTAGGCATTCATGCCCGCTCCACTTTCGATCCAAACTGTGATATTTTTCTTGATTAATTGTGCAGCGCCTTCTGCAATAAGGGAAACCCTTGTTTCGGGGGCGGCTTCTTTTAAAACACCAACGATCATGGGGATTGTTTGAGGATGCAAAGCTAATCAAATTAACAATGTGATGATTGGGGAAAAATTAGAAACGTATAGCAAAATCAAGCTTTTCCTTGAATTCTTTTCTAAAAAAAACGATACCAATAAAAAACAAATCAATGGTACAGCTAACTTTTTCATTATTTCTAATTTCTGACCAGGCTTTTTCCATGTCCTTGCTCCAGTGGATGTCGTCGAAAATAAGGATATCGGCATCATCAATAACCCCTAGTGCCGCTTGGAAATAATCAAGGGTAGGCTGATACTGGTGGTTCCCATCAAAAAACACCAATTTGCTGCCTTTCATTGATGCCAGTGCTGCAGGGAGATGGTCATTAAAATCTCCAGTCAGGATGGTTGTGTTACCAAAACCCTCCTCAGCGAGGCTTTTTGATGTGAAATGGGCAATGGCAGGAGCTCCTTCAATGGAGACGACACCATGCTGGGGTGAAGCGATAGATAAATACCTGGTGGTGAGTCCAAGGGATGTGCCCAACTCAAGGACCGAGTCGATTTGATAGTAAGTGATGATGCGGTAAAAAAGCCTTGCAAACCTGGAAGGTTTGGCAGCCCGTTTTGCAATAGAAGAAACAGTACGCTGATTTTGTTTACCGGAACTGGACCCAGCACCCAAGTCCAGCACATCCAGGACCAGGTTTGAATGTTCAAACGCTCTTCGATTGGCTTCAATCTGTTGAAAAGCCTGAACATCCGCATTTTTCCCCCTCAGCACGTTAACAATAAAATCAAAAACAAAAGGCGAATGAACTCCATGCCCTTTTCCATTGGATGAGGTCAACAGGTAAACCAGGAATTTCCATGCAAGTTGAAAGCTGTTGTACATGAGCTGATTTATAATGTTGTTTTGTCAACCCGTTGCCAGGTCTCAAAACGATAGGCCTGTGCATGTTTTTCATCGGCCGGCATATCAACGGCATCAGCAATCCTGAACAAGGATTCATCAATGGCAGGGAAAAATGTATCTGCATCAAGATAGCTGGCATGCACCCTCGTCATGTAAATGCGATCAGCGATTGTGGTGCTCTGTCTGTATATATCACCACCACCAATGATAAATGCTTCCAGACAGTCTGTTGATTGGGCCAGTGAAATGGCGTTTTCAAGGCTGCTTGCGGGCCATACATTTTCCATGCTTGGAAGAGAATCGGGGGTCCTGCTGATTACAATATTGATCCTTCCTGGCAAGGGCTTGGAGGCCATGGATTCAAAGGTTTTTCTACCCATGATGACTGGCATCCCCCATGTGAGGTTCTTGAAAAACTTCATGTCATTGGGAAGCTTCCACAACAATGCATTGTCCTGGCCGATGGCATTGTTTTCTGAAGCGGCAACAACTATTGAAATGATCATGGTAATGAAATTGAATTATACGGCCACTGGCGCTTTGATGCCCGGATGAGACTGGTATCCCTCCAGGGTAAAATCTTCAAAACTGAACCCAAATATATCCTTTACATCAGGATTGATTTTCATTGTGGGCAAAGGAAATGGATCCCTTGATAACTGCAGTTTTGCCTGCTCAAAATGATTGTTGTAAAGATGAACATCGCCAAAGCTGTGCACAAAATCTCCGGGCTCCAGGTCGCAAACCTGCGCGACCATCAAGGTCAACAATGCATAGGAAGCAATGTTGAACGGCACGCCAAGAAATACATCGGCAGAGCGCTGGTAAAGCTGACATGAAAGTTTTCCATCAGCAACATAAAACTGAAAGATTGTGTGACAAGGCATCAGGGCCATTTGCGGCAGCTCAGCCACATTCCAGGCACTGACAATCAGCCTTCTGCTATCCGGGGTTTTCTTGATCTGCGTGATCAGGTCAGCAATCTGATCATAGACCTTTCCGTCAGCACCGGACCATGAACGCCACTGCTTCCCATATACAGGGCCTAGCTCACCATCCTCATTGGCCCACTCATCCCAAATGCCAACACCATTGTCTTTTAGGTACTTGATATTCGTCTCGCCTTTGAGAAACCAGAGCAATTCATGAATGATGCTCCTGAGGTGGAGCTTTTTGGTTGTTACCATCGGAAATCCATCCTGCAGGTTGAACCGCATCTGGTATCCGAAAATGCTGCGGGTGCCTGTACCTGTCCGATCTGTTTTGTCAGTCCCCTTATCGATGATATGCTTTACCAGGTCCAAATATTGTTGCATGGTGAATTGCTTTTTTATTTGATCAGTTCTTGTATGGCGCTACCGACATTGCCACTGGGCACCTGGATTTTCAGTATGGCACCGAGGGTCGCAGCGATATCACTCATGTAGACTTTTCTGTGCGTAAGCCCTTGCTTTACACCCCAGCCCATCCAAAGCAAAGGAATATGGGAATCATAAGGATACATCGATCCATGGGTTGTGCCCGTATTGGAATTGCTGAAAAAATAACCAGGCTTGTAAATCACCTGAATATCTCCTGCCAGCTTGTGGTTAAAGCCTTTGATGAACATTTCCTTGAATTCGGATGGAAGATTGGCCGCATTGATGGACGCATTATCAAAAGCCAGCAATACGTCTTCTTCCTTATTCAATTCATCAATCAGGTTTGATTTGACGGCTGAAAAATCAAGACCAGCAGAATCAATGGACTTTCTGTTCAAGTAAAGCTGATAGTTCGCAGATGCTTCCACCAACTTTTTCAAACCAAACTTCTTCATGGTTGCCTCCTCTGCTTTTTTGCTTGCTCTCATTGTTTTTGCAGGCATCTGATGTTGTTGCAGAAATGCAGGAACATGAGCAACCGCGTGGTCTGCAGTTAGGAAAAAGAGATAATTGCCCTTTCCGACCTTCTTGTCCAGGTAATTGAAAAACAATTCAAATTCTTTATCGAGTTTGATATAATTGTCTTCTATTTCAACAGCATTAGGTCCAAATGCATGCCCGATATAGTCTGGAGATGAAAGGCTGATCGCCAGAAAATCAGTAATGCTGTCCATACCCATGGACTCTGCTTCTATAGCAGCTTTTGAGAATTCCAGGGTCAGGGTATTGCCCCATGGAGTGGAAGAAATTGCACCATAACTCTTGCCAACATTCGATTCAAGTTTTCTGGGGAATGGATTGCTGGTATATGATGGATTATTCAGATCACTTTGGGTATAGGTTTCAAGAGGATGACTGAGGTTCCAGTTGAGCTTGTACAAGGAATCAACGAACTTTCTTTGATTAAATGCAGCCGCCCATGTCGAAATTTCTTTCATGTACCAGGTGCTTGAAACAAAATTTCCAGAACTCGGATCATACCAGTAGGCCGCATCTGCGGCATGACCAGCAGGCAGAATGCTTCCCCTATCCTTGATGGCTACACCAATTACTTTTGACCTGAAATTGGTAGCCAACTCCAGTTCATCTGTAATGGTTGAAGTAATAAGGTTTTTGGGAGACATGGGCTCTCCTTTTCCAGTTCCACCAACAATTTTTACCGCGTCATCCTCCACGCAGTAAACGTCCCGTTTCAAAGACCTGTCATACCACTCATTGCCCATGATCCCATTGATGGCAGGAACCGATCCGGTATATACACTGGCATGGCCTGCAGCAGTTACCGTCTGGGCATAGGAAATCTGTGCATTCTCACAGGAAAATCCTTCTCTCAATATCCTTTTTAATCCATTTTGACCGTACCTGTGCTGAAACCGGTAAAGATAATCCCAGCGCATTTGGTCCACCATTACTCCTACAACCAGCTTGGGTTTGGCAGCAGGGGCAGTTTTCTGTGCCATGCCGTTGCTGTATATCACCAGCAGCGCTATTACTGCCAAAATTTTGTTTATTCTCATCGATTATGTTTTTAGCTTGACAAAGGTATGGGAATGCAATGCTTGGATCTCCTGATTTTATGAACATCCTGTTGGATAATCTTATTTTTAAAATTTTTATCTTTGCAGGAAGTTAAATAAAAACTCCTACGCGTATGGCAGACATTTTCGAAAGACTGATCAAGAACCAAGGACCGCTTGGTCAGCACCGTGAAAGAGCACATGGATATTTTGCCTTCCCAAAACTGGAAGGTGAAATTGGCAGCAGAATGAAGTTCAGGGGAAAAGAAAAAATTGTCTGGAGCCTCAATAATTACCTTGGGCTTGCCAATCACCCGGTCATCAGGAAGACCGATGCCGATGCTGCTGCCGAGTTTGGACTGGCATCTCCCATGGGAGCAAGGATGATGAGTGGCAACACCAATCACCATGAAGAACTTGAAAGACAATTGGCTGCTTTTGAAATGAAAGAAGATGCCATTTTGCTCAATTTCGGATACCAGGGTATTCTCAGCCTGATCGATGCCCTCTGTTCACGCCACGATGTGATTGTATATGATGCGGAATGCCATGCCTGTATCATTGATGGATTAAGGCTGCACCAAGGGCACCGTTTTGTGTTCAAACACAATGAAATCGATGATTGCGAAAAGCAGCTGCAGCGTGCCACAGCATTGATAGAAAAACAAAATGCCGGTGGTATTTTA
>JBIIQT010000078.1:0-10093 GCA_044341875.1 Chitinophagaceae bacterium
CTTTTTTGTCGGGACGACTAGATTCGAACTAGCGACCTCTTGCACCCCATGCAAGCGCGCTACCGGGCTGCGCTACGTCCCGAACGGGGTGCAAAGCTAATAAAAATTGTCAAATTATACCTTCCAAGCATCCACCTTGTCCAAAAAATCTATCGGTTTTTTTGATCATGACGGGGTCTAAAACTACTGGAGGGGCATGATGAGGTTTGATGCGAGCATCCAAGATGATTGGGCCAATAGACCCCCAATGCTTGTGTGCATAAAATTCATCTATGCCATATATGTCATGTGATGGATTCGTTCTGGTGAATGCAACCCAAAGAAAGTTTTTAATGCTTTGAGCGATAAATTGTGCATCATCACACCAAATCAAGAGTGGCACACCAAAGGATTGATCAGTTTTTCTTTTCAGTGTCTCATTGATTCGTTTCATTTCTTCAAGGGTTGTCGGCTCATCAACATAGGGCTTGGATTGAAAAGCAGCTACTCCCGGCATGATCATCCTGCAATCAACAAATGCATCGCTTTCATTTAATTCTTCTGGCAATTCTATGTCCAGTTTTCTAACCGGATCTCCATAAGCGGCAAAAACCACCTTGCTGCCTGTGTTTAAACCAGTTCCTGAATAGTCCAGGGTGTCCATGGTTGTGTTCGTATGAAAATGAACATCTCTATCCGTATGCAAGCGCTCCAACACATATTGCAAGAAAATTGCTTCATTGTGTGTAGTCAGTTGATTCAGATCGTCTGCAGCAATGAAGAGGAACTTTGCCAAACTGAGTTGCCCTGTTCCCAAAATATGGTTGGCAATGGTGAGCAATTCTGCTGGCTGCTTGGCAGGCATGTATGGCGTATAACGTTCGCTACCAACTGCAAGCAAAAGTGGATGGACTCCAGCTGCGTCAACAGCATGCACTTCTTTTACACCGGGGATTTCCTTGGGTATGGCTGAACCAGTTATTTCATGGATCAATTGTCCAAAGCTGGTATCCTCTTGTGGGGGTCTTCCAACCACAGTAAAGGGCCAGATTGCATTTTTACGTGCATACACCTTGTGTACCCGCATCAAAGGGAAAGGGTGGGTGAGACTATAGTACCCAAGATGGTCTCCAAAAGGACCTTCAGGCTTGTTTTCTCCCGGCATTACTTCACCAGTGATCACAAAATCAGCATCCGTACTCACTGCGTGACCATCAATGTATGTATATCGGAACCTTCTTCTTCCCAGAGCGCCTGCAAAAGTCATCTCACTGAGCCCTTCAGGCAATGGCATGACTGCTGAAACCGTATGAGAGGGTGGTCCTCCTACAAATATGCTCACTTTCAATGGTTCGCCCTTCTTATTTGCTTTTGTCTGGTGTACCCCAATGCCACGGTGTAGCTGATAATGTAGTCCAATCTCCTTGTTGGGGACATAATCGTTGCCCGACAGCTGAATACGGTACATTCCCAAATTGGATTTCATGATTCCTGGGGAATCAATATCCTCTGTATACACCTGAGGCAAAGTCACAAAAACACCACCATCCATTGGCCAATGTTGAATCTGAGGGATATCCTGAATGGAAATTTCCTGGTATAAAACAGGTTTGCTGATGGGGTTTTTTAGTGGCAAGGCAGTGAAAGCGGTGGATAAAGCGCCCAGGTGCTGAAAGGGTTTTTTTAGTGCTGAAATGGGATCATTCTTCAGGTTGATCAGCATTTGCATTTGAGCTAAACTATCCCTAAAGATGAATTTACTCCTTTCCAGTGTGCCAAAAATATTGGAGGACGCCCTGAAATTGGAACCTTTTACATTCTCAAACAATAGGGCCGGACCTCCGGCTTCATAAACCCTATGGTGTATGGTGGCCATTTCAAGATATGGATCAACTTCTTCCTTAATCCTTACCAGTTGACCATTTTGTTCAAGATCAAGCAAGCAAGCTTCAAGTGAATTGTAGGCCATGTGGATGTTTATTTTACGAATATAACGTGCACCAGTTTCGAATGTTCTGAAATGTATAATTTTCTCTATAAAGCAATAACAAAAAAGGAGGTGTGGGGTAGTGGAAATAAAAAAGGGTGACCTTGATTGTCACCCTTTTGCGCTAATGAATAGCATTATCAGATCTTTTCAAAGGCAGAAAAGAAGAAATTTCCTTCAATTGCTGCATTCTCATCACTATCGCTTCCATGAACAGCATTTTCACCAACAGACTTGGCATAAATCTTGCGAATGGTTCCTTCTTCAGCATTGGCTGGGTTGGTTGCTCCAATCAATGTCCTGAAATCTGCAACCGCATTTTCCTTTTCAAGAATGGCAGCAACGATAGGCCCGCTGCTCATAAAATCTACCAATTCTCCGTAAAATGGCCTTTCACTGTGTACAGCATAAAATTCTCCCGCTTTCTCTGGAGTAAGTTTTAATAGTTTCATCGCCTTGATTTTAAATCCGGCACCTTCGATGTGTTTGAGGATGGCACCTGCATTGCCAGCTGCAAATGCATCAGGCTTGATCATTGTAAACGTCTTGTTGGTCATATTCGCTTGTTTTTGGATGGCAAAGGTAAACCAAGCTGAGCCAAGCCCCAAGAAAAGGTTTATTGAATTTAAGTATCAGGATTGTACATTTGCTATCTCAGATGAAAGAAATCAGCACAGTTTTTGACCATTTATCCCCTTCTGACCCCATTGTAATCACAATGCATCAGAAACCAGACCCTGACGCAATGGGTTCTGCCTTGGGTTTATACCATTTCTTTAAAAAACAAGGATACCCTGTCAAGGTGATTTCGCCAACCAATTGGGCTGATTTTCTTAAATGGATGCCAGGTTGTTCAGATGTCATTGACTTCGAATCCAAGGGAAATCCATCAGAAGAATATTTATCAACGGCCAAATGGTTGTTTTGTCTCGACTACAATCATTTCAGCAGGACAAGAAACATGGAACAGGTTTTGACCAACCTTGATTGTAAAAAAGTGCTGATAGACCACCATAGGGAGCCACAAACCGAATGCTTTGATTTTGGTGATAGCAACATCAAAAAAAGCTCAACGGCTGAAATGATCTATGATTTCATTGTTTTGTCTGGGAAAAAAGAGCTGATTGACAAGGATATTGCTGCTTGCCTGTATGCAGGCGTAATGGCGGATACAGGCTCTTTCCGCTTTGCATCTACAACACCAAGTGTACATTATATGGTTGCGGAGCTTCAACTCCAGGGCATCGAGCACGCCAAGATTCATTCTCAGACCTACGATAATTTTCATGAAAACAGGTTGCGTTTCATAGGTCATGTACTTTCCAACAGAATGGAAGTATTCTATGAACACAATACTGCACTGATTTGCATTCCCAAAGCAGATATACTGAGGTTTCACATCAAAACTGGCGATACAGAAGGCTTGGTAAATTATCCTTTGTCTATCCAGGGGATTGAAATGGCCGCTTTGTTAATTGACCGTGATGAGGAAAGAAAATGGTCATTCAGGAGCAAGGAAACATTCGACTGTAATACATTTGCCAGAAAATATTTCTCTGGAGGAGGTCATTACAATGCATCTGGGGGTAGAAGCATAGATTCTCTGGAACAAAATGTTATCCTATTCAAAAAAGCACTTAAAGAATTTACATCCATACAATAACAACAATCAAATGAAAAAAACAACGCTGCTGCTAAGCGCATTATCCATTCTCATGTTCAATGCATGTAAGAATGTAGGGTTTGAAAAAACCAAGTCAGGACTTGAATACAAGATTTTCAATGAAGGTTCTGGTGAAAAACTAGAGCATGGTGATTTTGTAAAATTCCAGTACAAACTCACCTACAAAGACTCATCTGTGATGAATTCTTATGATTTCATGCCTGTTTATGATCAGGTGGATAGCGTAGGACGATTCCATGATTTCTCTGAATTCCTTACCAAAATGAAGGTTGGTGACAGTGCAGTATGTTATCAATTTTTTGATACACTTCAAAAAGGATCACAGTATGGCGTACCTCCTTACATGAAAAAAGGAGATAAGCAACAAATGACCATCAAGATCCTTTCTGTATTCAAAAACAAGGACGGCAAAGCCTCTCGTGATTTTGCAGTTGATGATTACAAAGCAGAAATCGATCGTTACAAGGTTAAGGAAATGTCTGCCATTGAAAAATACCTTTCGTTGAAAAGCATCAAAGCAGACAAGGTCAACAACAGTGTTTATGTTCAAATTGAGCAGCAGGGTACTGGCAAACAAGCTGATTCAGGTCAACTGGTTGGGGTAAAGTACGATGGGTACAGTTTTGAGGGAGAATATTTCGATTCTAATATCGATACCGCAAAACAATTCTCACCACATAGCTTGGATACGTTCTTCTTTGTTGCAAAACAGGAAGGTGCTATTCAAGGTATGCTTGAAGGAATCACCGTTTTCAAAAAAGGTGGAAAAGGAAAAATGTTCATCCCTTCCAGCATGGCTTACGGCCCACAAGGCAGTCCTCCTGCCATCAAGCCCAACCAAAACCTGATTTTCAATATCGAAGTAGTTGAAGTGAAGGATTTGCCCAAAGCACCACAAGGTGCAATGCCTCCTCCTCCGCCAGCCAAGTAATTTATTAAAAAGGAGCACATCAAGTGCTCCTTTTTTTATGCCTTTTTGATCTGTTCAATGATCTTTACCGTTTCAATCGCTTCACAGGCATCATGTACCCTCAGCATTGAAGCTCCTTTCATTAAAGACACAGTATTTAATACTGTCGTACCATTTAGTGCCTCATCAGGGCTGATCTGTAGCAGTTTATAAATCATGGATTTTCTGGAAAAACCTGCCAAAACCGGTTTACCGAGTGCTACAATCTTTTCAAAATCTCTAACCAATGTATAGTTGTGTTGCAGGGTTTTACCAAATCCAAAGCCTGGATCAAGGATGATATCTTTGATTCCTGCACGCTGGCAGGCATCTATTTTCTCATTAAAATACAGGATTAGTTCTTCCGTTACATTCTCATAGTGTGGGTTTTCTTGCATGGTTGCTGGAGTTCCCTGCATATGGGTACAAATGAAGGGAACTTGAAGGGATGACACAGTTGGGATCATCTGCAGATCCATGTTGCCGCCACTGACATCATTGACAATATCTATGCCATTTTCAACAGCATATTGGGCAACTTCAGCACTGGTGGTATCAATGGAGCTCCAGACCCGGTTTTCATGGTTGATCAGGTAAATGATTGCACCGTTGATCCTTTCAATTTCCAATGCTACACTGATATCTTTGCTTCCAGGTTTGGTACTCTTTCCTCCTATATCGATGATGTCGACTCCAGCGCTGATCAATTCATCAATCCTGGTGCAAATGGCAGGAAAGAGGGAAGTTCTGCTGGCCTCATAAAAAGAATCTTCTGTACAATTAAGCACACCCATTACCAAGGGCCTGTTTGATTTTAAGGTACGTCCTCTTGAATTAAGTTCAATCATGTTGATTCCTTTGCTATTTTTGTCAAGCAGAACTGCAAAAATGAACTAATTTACCAAATAACCCGAGCAGTTTCGGGTTTTTATCCCATTTCAAGCATGAGTGCAACAACCAATACACAATATGATCTCGCAGTAAGTACCTGTAAAGACATATTCATCAAAAAAACCCGTGATTATGGTACTTCCTGGCGCTGTCTTCGGATCATTTCAATCACTGATCAGATCTTCATAAAAGCCATGCGTGTCAGAACCCTTCAAGAAAAAAAAGTCCAGAAAATAGGTGATGATATTACCGGAGAATTCAGAGGAATTGTCAATTATGGTGTAATAGGGTTAATTCAACTGGCTATTGGAGACAGTGAAATGGAAGAAATGAATCCTGATGAAGTGGAAAAGCGTTATGATCAATACATCAACTTTTCCAGGGATACAATGTTGGACAAGAATCATGATTATGGCGAAGCCTGGAGAGACATGAGCCAGGAAAGTTTTATCGATCTCATATTGATGAAACTCAGTAGAATCAGGCAAATTCTTTCTAATGACGGCAAAACCATCATCAGTGAAGGAATTGATGCCAATTTCGTTGACATCATCAATTATGCCGTTTTCGGACTGATCCTTATTGGAGAAAATAAACCAGGTCATTCATCATAACAATTATACGCATGAAGTTTTTATTGGGCTTAACCAGATTTATTGTAGGCGGATTGTTCATCTTTAGTGGGATGATCAAGGCCAATGACCCCCTGGGTTTGAGCTACAAAATGCAGGAGTTTTTTGAGATATGGGGGATGGGTTTTTTGGATGATTATACCCTGGCGTTTTCAATACTTATGATTGCTTTCGAAATTATTGCTGGTTTCGCTGTCTTATTGGGCTGGCAGTTCCGACTCTTCAGCTGGTTGCTTTTTATCTTGATTGTTTTCTTCACATTCCTTACTGGATATGCTGTTTTTTCAGGAAAAATCAAAGAATGTGGCTGTTTTGGTGACTGCATCAAACTCACTGCAAATCAATCATTTGTAAAAGATCTGATTTTATTTGTACTGATTGGTTTTCTGCTCTACAAAAGAGATCATGTCAAATCATTGCTCAAGCCTGTCATTGCTGTTTTATGCTTGGTGCTGATCAGTTTCTTTTCATTTTGGAGCCAGTTCTATGTACTGGAACACCTTCCGGTTGTTGATTGTCTTCCATACAAAAAGGGCGTAGACATCAGGGAAAAAATGCAGATCCCTCCTGGTGCCATTCCTGACAGCACGGTAATCAATTTTGTTTATCAGAAAGATGGCAAGGAAGTTGAATTTGATGCTGAACATTTTCCAGCCGATTTCAATGACAGCAGCTATGTTTTTTTGAGAAGATATGACAAGCTCATCCGGGAAGGAAATGCGAAACCAGCCATCAAAGATTTTGTGATCATCTCACCATCAGGCACCGATACCACCGATGCCATTTTGAGCGATCCACGTCAGTTGTACATCCTTTTCACCAAAAAGGTTGAAGCCGGTAATGACAAATGGTTGAATGATTTTAAGCAAATAACAGAATCACTTAAGAAAAATGAACGACCAATATTTGCAGTATCATCTGATGCTGACAATCTTTTGATCATGCTTAGAAATGCTGGAATCAATATCCCTGTCTATAAAGGGGATCTTGTTGCCATTAAAACAGCTGCAAGATCAATTCCTACACTTTTTGAAATACAACAAGGCGTAATTCTTGATAAATGGGGCAGAGGAGATTTTAAAGATGCGAAAACAGATGTTTTAAGATAAGTTTAGACAATTTCCACTTTGGATAAGTATGATTTTCATTTACTTGCGTTCATGAAGAAATCACTACTCCTACTTTTGTTCATCACAATAGTTTCACTCCAAGCCAGCTTTTCTCAAGACAATTCAAGCAGCTATAATACTGCAATAGGTGTAAAAATTTATCCTGGCACAATTACTTTGAAAAAAGCAGTTGGTGGAGGAAATTATGTTGAAGGTCAAGCTGCTTTTTACAACAAAGGATTCAGGTTGACAGCCTTGTATGAATTTCACAATGACATCAATGGTGTGAAAGGGTTGAGATGGTATTATGGTGGAGGTCCACATCTTGGCTTTTACAAACCAAAATATTACAATGGAGGTACTTTATTGGGCGTAGATGGCATTTTAGGGCTCGACTATAAATTATCCGGAACCCCATTGAATTTTTCTCTTGATTGGCAGCCATCTTTTGAATTTGGTGATGGATCAGGATTTGAAGGCTGGGGTGGCTTGGCAGTGAGAATTGCCTTTTAATCTTCAGGACACAACAACTTCTCTAACGAGGTTTTCTCCGATACTTTCATTTACCCGCTGAACAATCAGTTCTTTTTGAAATATCAGCTCATTTTTTAAAGGAGCAACAGCGGTATAAATGAAAAGGGTACCATTCCTGATTTCAACACGATCTGTGAATTTTGCAATCGTTGCTCCCATGATTTTTTCCCAATGGTCTTCAATTTGCAAAGATTGAATATCATTTTTGATCCTGCTTTTGTCAAGGAATTTTTTAAGGGCTTCACCAAGGGAAATAGCGTCAGACATTTTTAAAGATTTATCAATTGGAAAGGTAACGAAATGTCGCTTAATGCATCATTCACTCGTTCATGATGGGTATCAGTTAAAATTACCTGCCCATTGTTTTGGATACAGACCCAGTCCAATAATCGGCTTAACCTTTCCTGATCCAGTTTTTCAAAAATATCATCCAACAACAGGATAGGTTCATAACCAAAATGAAGCTTTAGTGCATTAAATGATGCCAATTTGAGTGCAAACAACATACTCTTTTTTTGTCCCTGTGATGCGGATTGTTTGAAAGGCATTTCATTCATTACAATGTCAATATCGTCTCTGTGAACACCCACAGATGTTCTTTGAAGCAAAATGTCTTTTTGCCTTGCTTTTTGCATGGCTGATTGGTATTCAGCTACTGAAGTGGAAGGCATATAGAGCAATGAAGGCTTTTCCTTTGCTGTGGAAATGAAAGCAAATGAATCAACAACTGATTGAATAAACCCCTCCAGAAAAGCGGTTCTTTTTTTGAGTAAAAAAATGCCAGACTGAACCAATTGTTCATCAAAAGAATCAAGTAGAATAGTGTCAACAATGCTACCAGCGACATTTTTGAGGTACTTGTTCCTGTCTTGAAGGAATTTATTGTATCGGATCAGTTGAAGCAAATAATCCTGGTCCAGTTGACATAGCAATGTATCAATGAATTTTCGACGCTCTTCACTAGCGCCTGTAATCAGTATTACATCATCAGGAGCAATGAAAACCACCGGAAATTTGCCAATGTGGCTCGAGAAAGGGGTGATGGGTTCCTGGTCAACCAATAATTCCTTTTTGCCACTCTCTCTCAGAATAATAGAAACTGGAATAATATTTGTTGAAAGTGAAAAAGAACCATGAAGGCCAAAGCCATTTGAACCTTTTTCAACCGCACTGGAATCAGTTTTATTGAAATAGCTTTTGGTAAAGCACAGATAATAAACAGCATCAAGCAGGTTGGTTTTTCCCGTTCCGTTCAAACCACAAATGGCAGTGATACGGTTTTCAAAAGAAAATGCAGCGGAATGTGCATTCCTGAATTGGGTCAGATTGATATGATTGATTTTGAACAAAATAGAAGGTGGATGTAAAAATACACGATGTGTTGAAAATTAATCAGTTTGGATGGAGAAATGGGGCAGTTTTGTGTTTTTCGCAGTATATTTGCCCAACTTTAAGAAAAAGAACCATTAATTGTTATGGCTGCAACTAAATTCACAAAAGAAACTTACCTGTACTGGTACGAAATGATGCTCCTGCTTCGTAGGTTCGAAGAGAAAACAGGTCAGCTTTACGGAATGCAAAAAATAAGGGGTTTTTGTCACCTATACATCGGTCAGGAAGCATTGGCTGCAGGTTGCATGACAGCAACAAGACAAGAAGATCCCTTTATTACTGCTTATCGTGATCATGGATTGGCATTGGCAAAAGGCATGAGCCCCAATGCATGTATGGCAGAACTATATGGTAAGGCAACTGGGTGCTCCAAAGGAAAAGGTGGCAGCATGCACTTTTTCGGTGTAAAAGAGTATTTCTTCGGTGGTCATGGCATTGTTGGTGCTCAAATTGGTACAGGCGCTGGTCTTGCTTTCGCCGAACAATACAAAGGCACAGACAATGTAAGCCTTACTTTTTTTGGAGATGGTGCCTCACGCCAAGGAATGTTGCATGAAACGTTTAACCTTGCCATGCTTTGGAAACTTCCTGTGATTTTCATTTGCGAAAACAACAATTACGCAATGGGAACTTCAGTAGAGAGAACTTCCAATGTTACAGATATTTACAAACTGGCAGATGCATACGATATGCCTGCTGACAAGGTTGATGGAATGAGCCCCGAGGCAGTGCATGAGGCTGTAGCAAGGGCAGTAAAGCGTGCAAGGGCAGGAGAAGGACCAACCTTGTTGGAAATGAAAACATACCGCTACAAAGGACACTCCATGAGTGATCCACAAAAATACCGGTCCAAGGATGAGGTAGAAGAATACAAAGAAAGGGATCCCATTGATCATTGCAAGGACAAATTGGTCAATGAGTTTTCAGTAGCAGAAG
>JBIIQT010000080.1:0-9456 GCA_044341875.1 Chitinophagaceae bacterium
CCATCAAATGGCTCACCATTGTGGAGATATGGAACAACATCACCTGGAGCCAGACTGTGCCAAATCGTTACAGGCTTACCCTTGGTATCGGAAAACTGATTCCAACTGAAAGTGATCTTCATTTTATCCTGGATGGACAGGATTGTCTGCTCAATGCAGATGGCAGTCAAAAATACACAACCCTATGGTCTGAAAGTGGCGCCAAGACTGCTGTTCCGATTGGCAAATGGTTTACCCTGGAATATTATTTTAAGGAAGGGAATGCGAAAAATGGAAGGTTCTACATGACCATTGAACCCGATGGCGGCAAGAAAGAAAAGATCTTTGATATTACCAATGTTACCCATAATTCAAGTGATACAGCGCCTGATGGCGTGACCCATTTCAACCCGATGAAGATGTATACATCCAAGGAATTGATTGCCTTTTTGAGGCAGCAGGGCAAATCGCTCAACATGTATTGGGATGATTTCAAATTGTGGAAGAAATAAATTCACTTCAATTCAACGACATGCGCATCAATATCTTGTCTTTTCTCTTGCTGATTGGTATGGCCTCTTTTGCACAAACAACTGCTGGAGTGACCGACAGCACGGGCAAGGGTGGAAATTATTTTACACGGAGGGTTGAAAAAGAAAAAAAGATTGTTGCCGATTCCATCAGGATTGAAGGGTATTGGAGGGATTTTCATTTCAGGAAACCCAATGAAAAATCAAAGGGCTTCAGTCTTGTATTTGTGATGCATGGCTCTGGCGGATCTGGTCCTGCCATGATGAAGCGGGTTCCTGAATTTGATGGGATATCTGATCAGGAAAAAATGATTGTGGTTTTCCCTTCAGGGTATAAAAATTTCTGGAATGAGTGCAGAAAAAAATCCACTGCAGAAGCCAATGCCATAGACATCAATGAACAGGCTTTTTTCCAGGGGATGATCAACTATTTTGTCAAAAAATACGGTATAGACAGGGAAAAGGTTTTTGCAGTAGGCACCTCTGGTGGCGGCCACATGGCTTTTAAGCTCGGCATGACCATGCCTTCTGCGTTCAAGGCCATTACTGCCATTGTAGCCAATCTACCCGACACCAATAACTTGGATTGTACTCCTGCTGGCATACCTATGAACGTGATGATTGTGAATGGTACGGAAGACAAGACCAATCCTTATAACGGCGGAGAAGTTATTTTGGGAAGTGGTAATTTTGGATTTGTGCGTTCTTCCGAAAGGACATTGCAGTATTGGGCAGATTTGGCAGGATATGCAGGAGCGCCAGCAAAAAAATTGTTGCCCGACCTTGATCCAAAAGATGGGAAACGCATTGAAACATACCGTTACAGTGGAGGAAAAAAAGAAGTGGTTTTGTTGAAGGTGATTGGTGGAAAACACGACTATCCTGGCGACATCAATGTGCATCGTTATGCATGGGAATTTTTCAAGTCGGTTCAGTAAATTTCTTTCAACCCATGCAGTTTGATAAAGACCTGATGATTCAATTGAAGAATGCAAATGAAGAAGCATTCAGAGAGGTCTTTGATCGTTATGGAAAGAAAGTATACCGGTACATCCTGCATTATGTAAAGGTTGGGGTTGAAGCAGAAGACATCACACAAAATGTTTTTTTGAGGATCTGGGAAAAAAGAGGCCTCCTTGATCCGGAAAAATCTTTCGAGGGATTCATTTTTACCATTGCCTACAGGGCAGTCATCAACCATTTTAGGCTCAACCCCAAGCATCTGCAAAGTTTGTTTCCTGCTGACCTGATCACCGATTCGGTTGTTTCATCAGTGGGGGCGGATGCATTGCTCAACCACCATCAACTGGAATCAATCTACCAACAAGCCCTTCAGGCACTTCCCCCCAAACGAAAAGAAATCTTTTTGCTGAGCAGGCATGGAGGACTAACGAACAGACAGATCGCCGAAAAGCTGGGTATTTCAATCAAAACGGTAGAAAGCCATATGACGGCTGCATTGTCCTTTTTCAAAAACTTTTTCTCCGAAACTGATTTTGGTGGTGCCCTGATCTCCTTGATATTTATTTTTTATTAGACTAGGGGTATTGGTCTTTTTTCCCGTAATAGTCATAGACCCATTGCATGCCATGAACAAAACAAGCCTTAGCAGGTTCTTTACGAACCAGTGCTCTCCTGTTGAAAGAGAGGAAATCATTCGTTGGTTGTTGGATCCCTCCAATGACCTGCTCATCAGGCATTGGCTTCGTGACCACTGGGAATCGCTTCCTGCAGATGAATTGGTAGACATCGATCAGGAGCCAGACATGGAGAAACTCTGGGGGAAAATCCGCAGGAGGATCAAGGAAGATCAATTGGATCCCCACAAGGGCGATGCCTCACCCAAATTCCCCAAAATTCATTTCAGAAAATTGGCTGTCGCCGCTCTGTTTATTGGTGTATTGCTCGGCACTTATTTTATATATACAGCCAATTCCTTCAATCAAAAGGGTTTGGCAGTTAAAACTGTCCAACCATCCAATGACATCGCTCCTCCAACCCAGGCCAGGGCCACCCTGAAGCTGGCAGATGGTTCGACCGTTTATCTTGATAGCAATGTCAATGGAACCCTTGCAAGGCAGGGAGGTGTTGAGATTAGGAGAAACGAAGTGGGGGAAATTATTTATTCTGGTGATGCATCTGATGCCATCACCATGAATACCCTGTCTTTGCCGAAAGGAAGCAAGCCGATCCGCCTGGTGCTGGCGGATGGCAGCCTTGTTTGGTTGAATGCAGCTTCTTCGATTACGTATCCCACTGCATTTGTTGGACAGGAGAGAAGGGTTTCCATCACAGGTGAGGCCTATTTTGAGGTCTCAGAAAACAAGACCATGCCTTTTTTTGTTGAGCACAATCAATTGTTGGTAAAAGTGTTGGGTACGCATTTCAATGTAAATACCTATGAAAATGAAGCCAGCAACAAGGTGACACTCTTGTCTGGATTGGTGGATGTTGGCAATGGGAAAGTCACCAGGCGCCTGCTTCCTGGCCAACAGGCTTCCGTATCAACGGCTGGATTTTCTGTGAAGGAAAATACAGATACCGATGAAGTGATGGCCTGGAAAAATGGACAGTTTTATTTTGGAGGGTCAGACATCAAATCGATCATGAAGCAAATTGAACGGTACTATGATGTTGAGGTTGAATTCAGGGATGAAGTGCCTTATCAGTTTGTGGCCAAGATCTCAAGGGATGTCAATGTTTCTGCATTTCTGGAGAAGCTTGAACTCACCAACCTGATTCATTTTAAGATTGAAGGAAAAAAAATTATTGTCATGAAATAGCAAATGCACACAAAACAAAACCGCCCCGTGATTCAGACGGAGCGGAGGCGTTTCAGTTGTTCATCATAAACGACCGTAGTAAAGTCAATTTATTAAAAACCAAAACGAATGCAATTTATGCAAAAAATCGCGCTTTGTTTACCCCCTCCTTACAGGGGCAGACTCCTGTTTAAAAACCTGTTGATCATGAAACTAACAGCAATTCTCATTGTTCTAGGATGCCTTCATGTTGGTGCAAAAGGATTCAGCCAAAAAATCACATTGAACCTCAAAAATGCATCAGCAGAACAAGCGTTCAAAAAAATTGAACGTCAATCCAGCTACGGATTCATTTATGCCAAGGAACAGCTGGCCAGGATGAAACCGCTCGATCTTGAACTCAATAATGCCGAGCTGAAAGATGCGCTGAACATGCTCTTCCTTCACCAGCCATTTACTTATACAATTTCTGGCAACAATATTGTTGTGCAGAACAGAGAAACGCCGAATTTGCGGAATGATATTCCGGCAACCCCTCCTCCATTTGTTGTCTCTGGAAAAGTATCCGATGAAGAGGGGAAAGCCCTGCAAAATGTATCTGTTCTCTTGAAAGGAACTGGCAAGGGCACAGCATCGGGCATCGATGGTGGTTTTTCTATCGAGGTGCCTGAAAAAGGTGGCACACTGGTTCTCTCATCAGTAGGCTATGAAAACCTTGAGATAAAGGTATCCAAAGAAACAACATTGAGTCTAACCCTAAAGCGTGGCGATGTCAAGGCCGAAGAGATCATCGTGGTGGGATATGGTACACAGCGCAAAAAAGATGTGACTGGTTCTGTGGCTTCTGTGCCCAAGGAGAGGCTGCAGCAATTGCCCAATACCAATATAGCACAGGCCCTTCAGGGTGCTGTCCCAGGACTGCAGATCAATACCAACTCCGGTGGTGCCGAGGGCAATGACATGACCATTGATATCCGTGGAAGAAATTCCATCAGCGCCAGCAACAGCCCGCTGATCATTTGGGATGGTATTCCTTATACCGGTGGAATTTCTGAAATCAATCCAGCAGATGTAGAGTCCATTGAAATTTTGAAGGATGCTTCCGCTGCTGCGATTTATGGATCAAGGGGTGCCAATGGTGTTATCATCGTAACATCCAAGCAAGGTAAAAAAGGAAGGCTTAACATCACCTATGATGGATTTTATGGCACACAGACCATCATCAACAAGCCAGATTTGATGACGGGTGAGGAGTTCTATGCGTTCAAGAAGTCAAGGCTTAATATTCCTGCCAATTCAATGACAGCATCAGAAGAAGAAATTTATGCTGCAGGCAAAGCGGTGGATTGGTATGATCTTGCAACTCAGACCGGTGCAAGGTCACAGCACAGCCTTGGTGTTGCTGGAGGATCAGACAAGGTCAGCTTTTATCTTGGGGCCACTTATCTCAGTGTGAAAGGCATTGCCATTGCTGACAAGTTTGAACGCTATTCCATAAAACCCAGCATTGACATAAAGTTGAATTCATGGTTATCACTTGGTTCGTCCACTCAACTTTCTTTTCAGGACAGAAGTGGTTTGCCAGCCACCTTCTCCGGAGATTTTGGAGCGAATTACATGAATCCATTGACCACTGCATATGGAGCAAACGGCAAGCCCACCATTTATGCATGGCCTGAATACAATACGGCTGGCAACCCGCTGGGTGATTTGCTCTCCACCAACAGGGACAACTCATACAGGGTTTTCAGTTCCAATAACCTCAAAATAGATTTTCCTTTTATCAAAGGGCTTTCTTATAAGATCAATACGGGTATTGAGTTTGACAACAATCAACGCAAAACATACAATGGCGTAGAAACAAAAGAAGGTTTTGAGAATGGCGGAAGGGCTGTGAATTATAATTCAGTGGAAAGGAATTTTACCGTTGAAAATATACTGAACTACAGCCGTGTTTTTGGAAAGCACAATGTCAATTTCACAGGGCTTTACAGTGGACAGAGGAATGATTTTGACAGGGATCAATTGATCGGTGTAGGTTTCCCCAATGATGTGCTTACCAATTATCAAATGGGCGCAGCAAAGTTGCTGTCTCCATCTTCAGCACAGTTTGCCCAATCCATCCTCTCACAAATGGCGCGTTTGAATTATGGATATGACAGCAGATACCTTTTGACGGTTACCGCACGCCGAGACGGTTATTCTGGCTTTGGGGATGATACAAAGTATGGCGTATTCCCCTCTTTTGCATTGGCATGGAATATCGGCAATGAAGCATTTGCCGCTGGAAAAACCTACCTCAACAACCTCAAACTACGGGCCTCCTATGGTTTGAATGGCAACCAGGCCGTTTCAAGTTATCAGTCATTGGCAACACTCAGTACACGAGGCTATCTCAATGGCACCAATTTGCTTACGGGCTATGTACCCAACAGATTGGCCAATGAGCTGTTGGGATGGGAGTCAACGAAGTCTTTGACCTTCGGTCTTGATTTTGGTTTCTTCAACAACAGGATTCAAGGTTCTTTGGATTACTATAATTCAAGAACCCAGGATTTGTTGTTAGAAAGGAATATCTCATCCGTACAGGGTTTCACCCGTGTACTACAGAACATCGGCAAGACGGCCAACAAAGGCATAGAGTTGAGTTTGAACACAGTCAACATCAAGTTGAAAGATTTCACTTGGTCTACCAACTTGAATGTATCTCACAATACCAACAAAATTGTTGATTTGTATGGCGATGGCAAGGATGACCTGGCCAACCGTTGGTTCATTGGCAAACCTATTCGTGTGATTTATGGTTTGAAGTATGATGGTATTTTCAAGTCAGCAGAGGAAGTGGCGGCATCAGTGCAAAAGGCAAGTGCAAAACCAGGTTATGTAAGGGTATTGGATGCTGATGGTGATGGCACCATCAATACAGCGTCAGACAGGATGATCCTCGGAAACCTCGATCCACGCTTCATTTGGGGAATGACGAATAATTTCAAGTACAAGCAATTCTCCTTGATGGTCTTTTTCCATGGTGTGATGGGCATTACAAAAGAGAACCCAACAGAAAATGATGCTGTTTATGGAGATGTTAGGCTCAATACAACAAAGAAGGACTGGTGGTCTGATAAAAACCCCACTGGAACCCATTTCGCCAATGATGCACTGGCCAATCAGTTCAATGTTGGGTTCTATGAAAAAGCCGACTTTACAAGATTCAAAGACATCTCTCTGGCATTTGAACTTCCCCGGAAGGCCCTTGAAAAGATAAAGGTCAATACAATGAAATTCTATGTGACTGGCAGAAACTTGGCAACCTTCACTGATTACAAAGGATTGGATCCCGAGATCAGCAATCAGTTGGGAGTGCCTTTACAACGCGAAGTCATTTTCGGCGTAAACCTTTCCTTCTAACCCGTAAAATTGAAATGATGAAAAATATAGTTAAAATAATTGTTTTGCTTCCTTTTGTTGTGCTGATGTCAGCAGGTTGCAAAAAAGATTTTCTCGATGAAAAACCATTGGCTGTTATTGCGCCAGACAATTTATATGTCAACAAAGCGGGCTTTGAATCAGGGCTGTATGGCCTTTATAATCTTGTTCGCCGTGAAAGGGGTGGGATAGATGGTGGCTTCAATTCCAATAGCACCAATGACCTTTACCTCACTGCTGCCTTCATTGGTGTTGACAATGCCTATGCTCCCTTTCCTGCTGGTGGCAATGCACCAGAGCGGATGTTCAATAGCTTTGGTGTGTTGATGAACTCTACACAAGGTTATCTCAGCAATCTCTGGGCATGGCTCTATCAAACCATAAATGCGGCCAATACAATCATTGGCCGGGCAGAGAATCCTGCCATCAATTGGACAGCTGCTGAAAAGAACCAAATCGTTGCTGAAGCCCGATTGGTAAGGGCCTGGGCATATCGTCACCTGACCTTTCTTTGGGGTAATGTGCCATTGAATCTTACCGAATCAAAAGGCAGTACCATTCGTACAGATTGGGAAAGAACCCCCAGGGCCGAAGTGAGAAAAGCCATGGAAGCGGATCTGCTGTTTGCAGAAGCCAACATGGCTGATCTTGCCATCAATGCAGCACGATTTCCCAAGGCAGTGGCCACGCACTACTTGGCTGAACTTTATCTTACTATAGGTGACAATGCCAAGGCAAAAGCCAAGGCAGTTTCTCTCACCACCAGTCCATTGTACAAAATTGTCACTGCCCGCTATGGCGTAAGGAGAACTTTGCCAGGTACCGCTTTTACTGATATGTTTTTGGATGGAAATTCCAATAGGAGCGAGGGGAATACCGAAGCCCTTTGGGTGATGCAAAATGAGTACCTCTCTCCAGGGGCCGAAAACAATATCATGAGGAGATGGTGGGTCAACCGATATGAGCGCATCACCATTGGAGGAAGGACTCCCATTACTTTTTCAATTGATAATGGGGGAAGGGGTATTGGAAGGTTTGGCGTAACAAAATATGCCTTGTCCATTTATGATCCCAGAGATGACAGAGGGTCTTACCATGCCTGGAGATTGTTCTACCAGATGAACAATGCTGCTTCATTGCCAACGGGTGCAAAGCTGGGGGATACGGTAAAACTCACCCCTCTGGCAGCAATAGAGCCTGTAACCAATGGCACCACTGCACAGTCCTGGCCGAGCACACGCAAATGGGATTGGGCACCATCCATTGCCGCTGACCTCCAACAGTCCAGCAATTACAATGACATGATTTATCTTCGTTTGGCTGAGACATATTTGATACTTGCTGAGGCACAGTTCAAATTGGGAGAAACAGCTGATGCTGCAACAACCATCAACGTTCTCCGGTCAAGGGCCAATGCACCACTGGTAACTGCTGCGCAGATAAACCTGAACCTTATCCTTGATGAGCGTTCCAGAGAGTTGGTTACTGAGGAACACAGGAGGTATACATTGCTTCGCACAGGTACTTGGTTTGACCGGACAAGACTACACAACAAGAATGTTTCTGCTGTCATCGAACTCCGGGATACCATTCTTCCTATCCCACAGTCAGTGATTGACGCAAACCTCACCAAACCAATGCCCCAAAATCCTGGTTATTAATTTATGAAACATCGTTTGACATTTATCCTTGGTTTTCTCCACCTGACTGTTGCCCTTTTGGCACAGTCAGGGCAGGATTCCATCCTTGTGATGGCTAAAAAATGGAGCAGAGACAAGAATAGGAATATTGTCTATTCCGACTGGACGGCATTTAAGGCCATGACCGTTGGACGGATGGGTCTAGACTTGCCCAAGCCTTCACCGCTTTCCCGGTACGGTGGAAATCTTTCTGTTCAATTCAATGCCTCCGGTTTTTTCCGCATCGAAAAAAACAATGACAAACATTGGATGGTTGACCCTGAAGGAAATGCATTCATCGGTATTTCACTCAACAGTGTAAGAAAAGGCAGTTCTCCGCAACATGAAAGGGTATTTGCTGAAAAATATGGGACAGATGCAAAATGGATGGCAGGGGTAAGGCAGGACATGAAAACTGCCGGATTCAACATGCTGGGCTCATGGAGCGATACTGCAGCCATCAGGAGCTATAATCAATCCAATGCCAAAGAGGGCATTGTGTATACAACGCAACTCAGTTTGCTGGCGGGTTTCATGCAGCAACAGAAAAAAAATGATCCTTCAAAAAAAGAATGGCCAACCATGGCTTTCCTGTTTGATCCAGGGTTTGAAAACTATTGCCGTACAAAATGTGAGGCAAACAAATATGCGGCTGCAGATCCCTGGCTCGCGGGGCATTTTTCTGACAATGAACTTCCTTTTCAAAACAACCTGATCAAGGAATTTATTTCACTCAATGATCCAGGAAGTGCAGCCTATCATCTTGCAGTAAACTGGGTTCAAACAAAATCCCTTGATACCGCAAAACTCACCAAAGACCAGCAGGAAAACTTCTCAGGATATGTGGCATCTGTTTATTACAGAGTTGTTTCCGCAGCCATCAAACAATCAGACCCCAATCACCTGTATATGGGCAGCAGGCTGCATTCCAGCGCAAAAAACAATCCGTATCTGCTAAAGGCTTGTGAGGAGTATTGTGATATCATTTCCATCAATTATTATGGCAATTGGACCCCGAGGCCAGCAGAATTCAACGCATGGAATTCCCTGAAGAAACCGTTCATGATTACTGAATTTTAT
>JBIIQT010000029.1:0-32701 GCA_044341875.1 Chitinophagaceae bacterium
AAACCAGAGCAAGCCGCTTTCGGTGGCAGACAATAAAATTGGTGAATGGAATACCTTTCACATCACCATGATTGGAGACAAGGTCAGTGTTGAGCTGAATGGTGTTTTGGTTACAGACAATGTGGTGCTGGAAAATTATTGGGACAGGAAAATCCCGATTTTTATCAAGGAGCAGATTGAGTTGCAAGCCCACGGCACGTATGTGGCCTATCGAAATATTTATGTCAGGGAAATTCCCGGAAACCTTACTTCCGCTTTAAGTGAAGAGGAAAAGCAACAAGGTTTTGACATGTTGTTTGATGGTACAAACCTTGATAAGTGGATTGGCAACAAAACAGGATACCTTGTTGAAAATGGCACCATGGTTGTTAATCCAGCCGGAGGCAGTGGCGGAAATCTTTATACGGCCAATGAATATGGTGATTTTGAATACAGGTTTGAATTCCAGTTGACTCCTGGTGCCAACAATGGCCTGGGCATCCGTACGCCAACCGAAGGCGATGCTGCCTATGTTGGGATGGAATTACAAATCCTGGACAACGAGGCAGACATCTACAAAAATCTTCAGGCATACCAGTACCACGGGTCTGTGTACGGCGTCATCCCTGCCCGCAGGGGATTTCTAAAACCCACTGGCGAGTGGAATGAAGAGGTGGTGATTGCCAAAGGATCAAAAATCAAGGTCATCCTCAATGGACAGGTGATCATGGATGGAGACATCAAGGAAGCTTCCAAAAACGGAACTGCCGATCATAAAGAGCACCCAGGCTTGCACAATCCAAAAGGCCATATTGGCTTTCTTGGACATGGGTCTGTGGTGAGGTTCAGGAATATCAGGGTGAAGGGTTGAGAGGTTTAGGGGTGTAGAGGTGTAGAGATGTAGAGGTGTAGAGGTTGAGGGAAGTTGAAGAGGTTGAAGGGGTTGAACTTGTCTGCTGTGCACTGTATAGATTTTAGTGTTTAAGAAGATTCAACTTTTAACGCTACAAAAGTTCATAAAATTTCATCAAATGAGATCTCTTATTCTTTGCTCCCTGTTGGTGCTAAATCTGTCTGTTGGAGTTTCTCAAAACATCACAGGTGCATGGACAAGAAATCTTGACACCGCAGTCCAGTACCTGACGGTGGTTGATAATTATTTTGCTGTCGCAACGTTCAACTTGGAGGGAAAAAAGTTCATCAGTACCCGTGGTGGAACCGCCATGGTTGAAAAAGGAAAAATGTCTGGCGTGATTGAATTCAATACCGTTGATCGGACTGAAGTGAAGTCCGGCTATAGTTATGATGTAAACCTTAAGGAAAATACCATGATGCTTCCACTTGAGGGCATTGCAAAAAAATGGCAGAAAGTTGATGAAGCCACTGAATCACTTGCGGGAAACTGGAGAATTACGGGAAGAGAACAATCCGGCGCAATGACGCCCATCAAGCCAGCAGCCCGAAAGACCATCAAGATACTTTCCGGAACCAGGTTTCAGTGGGCTGCCATCAACATGGAAACTGGAGACTTCTTTGGAACAGGTGGTGGACATTATAGTTTCAAGGATGGAACGTATACTGAGCATATTGAGTTCTTCTCCCGCGATGCAAGCCGCGTTGGGGCATCACTGAGCTTTAAAGCCGAAATCAACAAAGGTGAATGGCACCATTCCGGCCTGAGTTCCAAAGGTGAAAAAATCCATGAGGTTTGGAGCAGGAAGTGAGGGCTTGAGGTTTAATGGTTGAGGGTTTAATGGTTTAGAATTTAATTCCTAAACCTCTAAACCCTTAAACCTTTAAACCCTTAAACCCCTAACCCCTAACCCCAACTCCTTCAACTGAGATTCATCAATGGTAGATGGTGCATCAAGCATCACATCCCGCCCTGAATTGTTCTTGGGGAAGGCGATGAAATCACGGATGCTCTCGCTTCCACCGAGGATAGAACAGAGCCTGTCGAATCCAAAGGCAATACCACCATGGGGTGGTGCACCATATTCAAAAGCGCCCAGCAGGAATCCGAACTTGTGCAGGGCTTCCTCTTCACTCATGCCGAGGGCTGCAAACATTTTTTCTTGCAATTCGCGCTGGAAAATCCTGATCGAACCACCGCCAATCTCATTGCCGTTCAAAACCATGTCGTATGCATTGGCTTTGATTTGCGCATATGGATGCGAAAGATAATTGGACGCATCATGGATCACGGGATCGTTGTCGATCATGGTCTGGATCTGGGATGGTTTGGGCGATGTAAATGGATGATGCCTGGCCACCCAGCGGTTCTCTTCTTCAGCATATTCGAACAATGGGAAATCAAGCACCCACAGCAATTTAAATTCATCTTCCTTGCGCAATCCAAGTTGCTTGCCCATTTCCAACCTGAGCTCACTGGTAGCCTTTCTGGTCCTTTCTTCTGCTCCGGCAAGGATTAGGATAATATCTCCTGGCACTGCGCCGGATGCGGCTGCAATGGCCCTTAAACGCTCTTCTGCATAGAACTTGTCGATGCTGCTCTTCAGGCTTCCATCCTCATTGTACCTGATGTAGGCCATTCCCTTCATGCCAATCTGTGGCCGCTTTACCCATTCGGTCAGTTCATCCAGTTGTTTTCTGGTAAAGGCAGCACCACCCGGAACAGCGATGGCCATCACAGATTCAGCAGCATCAAAAACAACAAATTCAGCATCATTGATCAGGGCTGAATGATCCTCCTTGTTGAAGAAAACGGTTGAAGGTTTTTTCAAGGTGCAGATCTTCATGCCAAAACGGATGTCCGGCTTATCGTTGCCGAACTGCCACATGGCATCTTCCCAGGTCATGCGTTCCACCACGTCGGTATAATCAATGTTCTTAACGTCCTTAAAAATCCGCTTGATCAGGGTCTCGAACATGTTGAGGATATCCTCCTGTTCAACAAAGGCCATTTCACAGTCTATCTGTGTAAATTCAGGCTGCCTGTCGGCCCTCAAATCCTCATCTCTGAAGCATTTTACGATCTGATAGTAACGGTCATATCCGCTGACCATCAAGAGTTGCTTGAAGGTCTGGGGAGATTGGGGGAGGGCATAGAACTGTCCCTGGTTCATTCTTGATGGCACCACAAAATCCCTTGCACCCTCTGGGGTAGACTTGATCAGGAAGGGGGTTTCGATGTCCATGAATGCATTTTCATGCAGGAAATTCCTTGCAGAACGGTTGACTGCATAGCGCAGTTCCAGATTCCTTTTGACAGCATTCCTGCGAAGGTCAAGGTACCTGTATTTCATCCGAATATCATCCCCACCATCGGTGTCATCCTGAATGGTAAAAGGAGGAACGGCTGATTTATTCAAAATGGTAAATTCGCTGACTTCCAACTCAATTTCACCGGTTGGAATGGTCAGGTTCTTGTTACTTCTCTCAATCACCTTGCCTTTGGCCTGCAAAACAAACTCACGGCCCAAAGGATTTTCGTCCAGTTGCTGGTTGAAACCTTCATTAAAAACCAACTGCGTGATGCCGTAGCGATCGCGAAGGTCTACAAAAGTGATGGCACCGAATTTCCTTACCGTTTGCACCCATCCTGCCAACGTAATTGATGAACCTGCGTGCTCGAGCCTGAGTTCTCCACATGTATGCGATCTGAACATATTGATTGATTTGTTGAGGCCTTGAATAAGGGCTCAAAGATACTTCAAGGACTGCATTTTCGGCCAGATTAGTTGTGGCCTTTGGCTTCCATTTCCTGGATGACTTTTTTTGTCTGTTGCTGAACCTGTTCTTCCAGCCCTGGTTTATGCATGTATACCAGGTAATAATATCCCAGGATCAACAAACCAATGCCAAAAGGCAAGACAGAGAATTCCCTCAATCCATAAGGCCCAATGAGGTTGGCATCCCAGCCAAAAAACTCGCCAATCATCCATGTGCAGTTGGCAGTGATCCAAAAATTAATGGCAAGGTTGTGCAGCAGCTCTCCGGTGATTTTTCTGGTTTGGTAAGTAATCAACATGGCCACCAACATGGTAGGGATGATCATGATCAAGGCAGGAATCTTGAGGTTCAATGCCCAGCACGCATCCTTGATCAGCCATAGTAGAATATGGAGGTTCTCAACCCTTCTGAATTTATAAGGAATATGATAAAGAGGAGGCTTGCTCATGGTAGTCGAAGGAAAATTATTTTCCTGCCATTGCTGCTGCCATGGTCTTACCAATGTCAGCAGGGCTGTCTACAACATGGATTCCACACTCGCGCATGATTTTCATTTTGGCTTCAGCTGTATCATCAGAACCGCCGATGATGGCACCCGCATGGCCCATTCTTCTGCCGGGAGGTGCAGTTTGGCCTGCGATGAATCCAACAACTGGCTTGGTGCCATGTGCTTTGATCCAGCGGGCAGCTTCAGCTTCCATGCCACCGCCAATTTCTCCGATCATGACAATGCCATGTGTTTCAGGATCGTTCATCAACAACTCAACCGCTTCGCGGGTGGGGGTTCCAATGATGGGGTCACCACCAATACCAATCGCTGTGGTTACGCCAAGACCGGCTTTAGCAATCTGGTCTGCCGCTTCGTATGTGAGGGTACCTGATTTGGAAACGATACCAATATTTCCTTTCTTGAAGATAAAGCCTGGCATGATGCCCACCTTGCATTCATCAGCGGTGATTACACCAGGACAGTTAGGCCCAATCAGCCTTGTAGTTTTGCCCTGGAGATAATTTTTTACCTTGACCATGTCCTGCACGGAAATGCCTTCTGTGATACAAACAACCAATGAAATTCCGGCTTCTGCCGCTTCCATGATGGCATCTCCTGCGAATGCAGGAGGTACAAAGATGATGCTTACATCCGCTCCGGTTTGTTGAACAGCATCAGCAACTGTATTGAATACGGGTCTGTCAAGATGGGAGCTGCCGCCCTTTCCGGGGGTAACGCCACCCACAACCTGGGTGCCATATTCTATCATTTGTGTTGCATGAAATGTGCCTTCAGTACCGGTAAAACCCTGTACGATGATCTTTGATGATTTGTTCACTAAAACTGACATGGTAAAGATGTTTATTTTGGTGGGGCGAAGATAATAAAAAGAGGCGATGGAGCAGGGGCAGAGGCGAGGAATGTTTAAATTTTATCTGCAGTTGTTTTAGCGGTGGGCAGGCCTAACCTTTCAGCAGTTGGTCCATGTTCCTTTTGTCATCAATTTTTCCGCTCACTTCCAACATTCTCATGTCTTTTGCATCTTGCAGGAATTCTGATGCAAAGATGAAACTGTTCAATTTTTCGTTTTTGCTGAAAATGATTTCCTTGCTGTTCCCTTCCCATTCTTTTTTCCCCTGGTACATATACAGAATCCTGTCCCCGATTTCCATAACACTGTTCATGTCATGGGTATTGATAACGGTAGTGATATTGTATTCTGTTGTGATTTCTCTGATCAGTTTGTCGATCACAAGGGATGTTTGTGGGTCAAGGCCTGAATTGGGCTCATCACAAAAAAGATATTGCGGGTTGAGCACAATCGATCGTGCGATGCCAACCCTTTTTTTCATTCCCCCACTGATTTCTGCTGGAAACTTTTTGTGTGCATCGTTCAGGTTCACCCGGTCCAGCACCATGTCAACCCTTTTTTGTTTTTCTGCCCTGGTATCATTGCTGAACATGTCCAGAGGAAACATGACGTTTTGCTCAACAGTCTTGCTGTCAAAAAGGGCAGATCCCTGAAAAAGCATGCCGATTTTCCTGCGCATGATTTTTTTTGCATCTTCATTCATGCGGCTGAAATTTTCACCATCATAGATGATCTCACCTGCATCAGGTGTAATCAAGCCAACCAGGCATTTCATCAGAACGGTTTTTCCGCTGCCACTGGCACCAATGATCAGGTTGCATTTACCTGTTTCAAATTCAGCTGAAACACCTTCTATGACTGGCTTCTCAGAAAATCCCTTGGCTATATTGTTGATGGATATCATGTTTCAGTTTTAGAGAAGTATTGTGGCCAATACATAATCTGCCAGCAGGATGATGATGCAACTGGAAACTACCGCAGTAGTGCTGGCCCTGCCTATTTCCAGGGCTCCGCCTTTCACATTGTATCCGAAGTAGGCAGGTATGGCGGTAATTATCAATGCAAATGTATAGGCTTTGACCAAGGCAAATTTGACGTTGTAGGGAACAAATGCTTCTAACAATCCTCGGTCAAAAATTTCAGATGGCAGGATGCCAGTAACCTCTCCCACAAAACGTCCTCCCCAGATGCCAAGAACCATTGCAAGAACAACCAGCATGGGTATGGTAATCAAAGCGGCAGTAATTTTGGGAAGAATGAGATAGGCCTTGGTATTGATGCCCATGATTTCCAATGCATCAATTTGCTCGCTGACCCGCATGTTCCCCAGTTCGCTTGAAATCTTGCTTCCCACCACACCTGCTAAAACTACACATGTAATGGTGGGGGCAAATTCAAGGATGACTGTGTCGCGAACAATCTGTGCAATGACAGAACGAGGTATGATGGGGCTGATGAACTGGTAAGAGGTTTGAAGGGTAGATACTGCACCAATAAATACAGCAACGATGCTGACGATTCCCAATGATCCAATGCCCAGCTCAACACATTGGTGCATCAGCTCCTTCCAATACATTCTCCAGTTCTCGGGCTTGGTGAACATGCCTTTGAGCATCAGGATAAACTCTCCAAAGCTTGTGAATATTTTCATGCTTTGACGGCTTTCTTCATTTTATACTGTGCATCAATGACAGCAATCATGACCATGTTCAAAATGCTTCTGGTGGATGAACCCAGCTGTAATACATGTACAGGTTTTTTCAAACCGAGCAGTACAGGTCCAATTGCATCCGCTTCTCCAACTTCCTGCAACAGGTTGTATGCGATGTTGCCCGCACTGAGGTTCGGAAAAATCAAAGTGTTCACATTTCCATTGTCCACCAGTTCGGAGAATGGATAATTCTCACGCAAGATTTCTTTGTTGAACGCAACAATACCCTGTACTTCTCCATCTACAATCAGGGATGGATTTTTTTGTTTTACAATGGCCCTTGCATTGCGAACTGTAACGGCTTCAGGGGTATCACTGCTGCCAAAGTTTGAATAACTCAACATGGCAATCCTTGGGGTGATGCCCAGGCTTTTCACCTCTTTCGCCACAAGCAGGGTGATGTCTGCGAGCTCCTCGGCTGTTGGATTGAAATTAACTGTTGTATCTGCAAGGAACAAGGGACCTTTTTTGGTGAGCATGATGTACATGCCTGCAATTTTCTTTACACCTTCTTCCGTACCTATGATTTGAATCGCTGGTCTTATGGTATCTGGATAGTTTCTGCTCAGCCCTGATATCATGGCGTCTGCGTCTGCAGTTTCCACCATCATGCAACCAAAATAATTACGGTCTTTCATGAGTTTTCCCGCTTCATATTTGTTGATACCCCTGCGTTGTCTTTTCTTGAAAAAGATTTCGGCATATTCCTGGCGTTTCTTGACCACGTCTTCACTCTTCGGGTTGATGATTTCCATTCCCTCAATGGTGATGTTGTTGATCTCTGCAATATCTTGGATGATGTCAGGATTTCCCAGCAGAATAGGAATCGCAATGCCCTCGTCCAGCGCGATTTGCGCGGCTTTCAAGACTTTTGCATTTTCTGCATCTGCAAATACAACCCGCTTGGGATCTTTTCTGGCTTTGCTGCCCAGTGCCCTGATCAGTTGATTGTCTATACCCAACCGCTTGTTCAATTCTATTTCGTAGGCATCCCAATCGGTGATGGGCTTTTTGGCAACACCACTTTCCATGGCAGCTTTTGCGACTGCAGGTGAAATGGTGCTGATCAGCCGGGGATCCAATGGTTTTGGTATGATATAATTGGGCCCAAAGGCGATGGCAGATTCATTGTAAGCCATGTTGACAATATCTGGCACTGCTGTTTTGGTGAGTTCGGCAAGTGCCTTGACAGCAGCCAGTTTCATGGCTTCATTGATTTGGGTTGCCCTGACATCCAATGCGCCTCTGAAAATATAGGGGAAGCCCAAAACATTGTTTACCTGGTTGGGATAATCGGACCTGCCGGTTGCCATGATGATGTCTGTCCGGCTGGAAGTGGCTTCTTCCCAGGTGATTTCAGGATCTGGGTTGGCCATCGCAAAGACGATCGGCCTTGGGGCCATTTTCGCCACCATTTCCTTGGTAACCACATTGCCCTTGCTCAAGCCAATGAAAACATCGGCACCTTCGAATGCGTCTTCAAGAGAGAGGTCTTTTCTGTCAACGGCAAACCTTGACTTTCTTTCGTCAAGATCAGTACGGTCTTTTCTGATCAAACCTTTTGAGTCAAACATCCAGATGTTTTCCCGCCTGGCACCCAGTGCTTCATAAAGGTCAATGCAGGCCATGGCTGCAGCGCCTGCACCATTGACCAGGATGATGATTTCATCAATCTTTTTTTCCTGCAACTCCAGTGCATTGAGCAGTGCTGCAGCACTGATGATGGCTGTACCATGCTGATCGTCATGCATGATGGGAATGTTCATCTCTTCCTTCAGCCTTTGTTCGATATAAAAACATTCAGGTGCTTTGATGTCTTCGAGGTTGACTCCACCAAAGGTGGGTTGCAATGCCTTTACGATCTCTACAAATTTGACCGGATCTTTTTCGTTGATCTCGATGTCAAAAACATCAATGTCGGCAAAGATTTTGAAAAGCACTCCCTTGCCTTCCATCACAGGCTTGCCAGCCTCGGGGCCAATATCGCCAAGACCGAGTACCGCTGTACCATTGCTGATCACCGCCACCAGGTTGCCTTTGGCAGTGTATTTGTATACATTCTCAATGTCATGGAAAATTTCCATGCAGGGTTCTGCAACACCTGGAGAATAAGCCAAAGAAAGATCTCTTTGGGTTTTGGCCTCTTTGGTTGGAATCACTTCAATTTTTCCAGGCCTTCCCTTCGCATGGTACTCAAGCGCCTGTTCTCTTCTCAAATCTTTTTTTTGCATAAATTATTTTTAGTCATTTCAATCTCCCTAACCCCTCACCCCCAAATACGCCATCATCGCCATGCCTGTTTGTATGGCTGATTCATCAATGTTAAACGTTGGTGTATGAACGCCAGACTCAATCCCCATGGACTTGTTGCCTGTGCCGAGCCTGTAAAAACATCCTGGTATTTTCTGTGAATAATAGCCGAAATCTTCTGCACCCATGCTCAACTCCGTTTCTTCCACCATTTCAGTTCCGATCATTTCTTCTGCCAATGATCTTGCATGCTGGGTCAGCGCATGATCATTGACAACTGAGGGATATCCAACGCTGATCTCCAATTCTACTTCCGCTCCACAAGCTTTTCCTACCTGCTCTACAATTTCCCTGATGCGGCGATGGGCCTCAAAACGCCAGCCTTCATCCATTGCACGGAAAGTGCCCATCATTTTCAGTTCCGATGGAATTACATTCGTCGTATATCCACCCTGCATGGAACAAATGGACAAAACGGAAGGGGAGAAGGGATTGTTGTTTCTGCTGACCACCTGTTGCAATGCAACCACAATCTGTGAGGCGGTGAGCACGGTATCAGCTGTCAGGTATGGTTTTGCAGCATGGCCTCCTTTGCTCCTGACGGTGATGTACAACTCATCTGCACTGGCCATCACTTTACCGGAGGCAAAACTCATCTTTCCAATTTCCAAAAGCGGATGCACATGCAATCCGTAGATGGCAGCAGGTGCTGGGTTTTCAAGCACGCCTTCATTGATTAAAAGGCTCGCTCCTCCGGGGTTTTTTTCCTCTCCGGGTTGAAAAACCAGTTTTATTGATCCTTCCCATTCATCCCTCAATTCATGTAAAATACGGGCTGCACCCAACAGGCAGGTGGTATGTACATCATGGCCACAGGCATGCATGACTCCAGGGATGGTAGATGCATAAGGAACATCATTCTCCTCCTGGATGGGCAAGGCATCCATGTCAGCCCTTAGCGCGATGACACGGTCTGATTGCCTCCCCTCAATGATACCAATAACGCCTGTTTCAGCCATCATCGTGAATGGGATGCCGATCTGGATGAGGTGGTCGCGTACGAATTTTGATGTGTTGTATTCTTTGTAGCTCAGTTCAGGATGGGCATGCAAATGGTGCCGTATAGCGCGGTACTCCTCAAAATACTGGGCAGATAGCTGTTTGATTTTTTCTCTCAACATGTTGAATTCATTAAAAATTTTCAGCTTCCTGTTTTTCTCCCTTCACCTCCACTTGTGATGGAATGATGATGAGGTTCTCTCCAAACGCCAGTACCAGTTCCTTTTTCATCAGCTCTGCATCCTTCATCGTTCTGAAGTTACCGAATTGCACTTTGAAATTGGGGGATTGATAAAACAGGTATGATTTTTGGTCGGGGTATATTTTCAATAACCTTGATTTCGTGTCTATGGCCAGGTCCCTTTTGTTTGTACTGATCACCAAGATCCTGAATCCAGGTTCGAGTGTTGTCCTGACCCTCAAGGCCTGTTTGTTCAGTTCAATTTGTTTGTCTACCAGCTTGTCCACCCTTGGATCCCTCTTTACATAAGGACTTTTGGCAAATTGTGCATGTGCGGATACACAGCATGCCATCACCAATGCCAGAAGATATAGATAGAGCGGTCTGAACATGTTGCTTTGTTGATGATGTTCGTTTACTCTGCGTCACGACCATGGCAGGCCTTGAATTTTTTCCCACTGCCACAAGGACAAGGATCATTCCTGCCAACTTTGGGTCCAACCCTCACAGGTTCTTGTTTTGATGCCTCAGAAGGATCATGGTATTGGTTGTCTCCCTCAGCCAATTCAGGCGCACCCGATGCAGACAATTCATCCTTCCTCACTTTCATCCTGCTCATGTCTGTTCTGCTTTCCCGGCCTTCTTTTAATCCAGCCCCAGAATTTTCGACAGGAAGTGAGGCATGGCAAAGGAAAGAAACAATGTCCTTGTTGACTTCAGCATCCATTTCTGAGAATAGTTGGAACGCGGTCTGTTTGTATATCACCAGTGGATCTTTCTGCTCATAGACAGCCGTTTGCACACTTTGCTTAAGATCGTCCATCGCCCTGAGATGCTCTTTCCAGGTATCATCAATGATGGCAAGGGTGATTGTTTTTTCAAGGGAAGACACCAGTTCAATGCCCTTGGTGCTGATGGTCTTATCCAAGTTGGTCAGTGCATTGATGGTCTTTTTGCCATCTGTGAAAGGAACCACTACATTGACAATATGGTTTCCTTGTGTAGTGCGTACATTCTGGAATACAGGCAATGATTGTTTGGCCAAAAGCGATTTTTTGGCTGTATAATGTTCAATGGCTTCTTTGTACAATTGTTCTGTCAGTTCATTGGCGTTTCCTTTTTCAAGGGATTCCTTGGTAATAGCGGTTTCTACGCTAAAATGCAGGATGGCAGATAGCTTGAAACCTTCATGGTCATTGCTTCCTGCAAATTGGTTGATGACATTGGCTGCAACAGCATAGTAGGCATTGTCGAGGTCAAGGGCAAGCCTTTCTCCAAAGAGGGCATGTTGTCTTTTGCCATAAATGACACTGCGTTGCTTGTTCATCACATCATCATATTCAAGCAAACGTTTTCTGATGCCAAAATTGTTTTCCTCCACTTTTTTCTGTGCACGTTCGATGCTTTTGGTGATCATGCTGTGCTGGATCACTTCTCCTTCCTTGTAGCCCATCCTGTCCATCAGGGAAGCAATGCGGTCGCTTCCGAACATGCGCATGAGGTCATCTTCCAGAGAAACATAGAATTGAGATGATCCGGGATCGCCCTGGCGACCTGCCCGACCACGCAACTGTCTGTCTACACGACGGCTTTCATGCCTTTCTGTACCAATGATGGCAAGGCCTCCGGCTTCTTTTACGCCGGGTCCAAGTTTGATATCTGTTCCCCTTCCCGCCATATTGGTGGCGATGGTTACGTTGCCTGCCAAACCTGCTTCAGCCACCACTTGGGCTTCCTTGGCATGTTGTTTAGCGTTCAATACATTGTGTGGGATTTTTTTCTGCTGCAACATCCTGCCCAGCAACTCAGATACCTCCACTGAGGTGGTTCCCACGAGTACTGGTCGGCCTGCTTCCCTGAGTTGTTCAATTTCATCGATGACCGCCTTGAATTTTTCACGCTTGGTCTTGAACACCAGGTCTTCCTGGTCTTTTCTGGTCATTTGCAGGTTGGTTGGGATGGTTACCACATCCAACTTGTAAATATTCCACAATTCAGCTGCTTCTGTTTCCGCTGTTCCGGTCATACCGGCCAGCTTATGGTACATCCTGAAATAATTCTGAAGGGTAACAGTGGCATAGGTTTGAGTGGCTGCTTCAATCTTCACATTTTCCTTTGCTTCAATGGCCTGGTGAAGCCCGTCGCTGTATCTCCTTCCTTCCATGATCCTGCCCGTCTGCTCGTCAACAATCTTGACGGCACCGTCCATGACCACATATTCAATGTCCTTATCGAAGAGGGTATAGGCTTTGAGCAATTGCTGTATGGTGTGGATCCTGTCTGCCTTGGAAGAATAATCCTGGAGCAGTCCCTCTTTCATGGCCAGTTTCTCGTCAGCAGTGGTTGCGGCCTTTTCAATCTCAGCAATGGCAAGACTCAGGTCGGGGAGGACAAAGAAATTCGGATCCTCTCCGCCTTTGGTGATGAAATGCAACCCCTTGTCTGTCAATTCAACCTGGTTGTTCTTTTCATCAATATGGAAGTAGAGTTCCTCGTCCACCTCTGGCATGTGTTTTTGCTGTTCTGCAAGGTAATAGTTTTCAGATTTTTGCAGTTTTACCTTTATGCCTGGTTCACTGAGGAACTTGATGAGGGCAGTATTTTTGGGAAGTCCGCGGAAAGCACGCATGAGCTGGAGCCCACCATCCTGTGGGCTATCCTTTCCTTCTGCAATCTGTTTTTTGGCATCCTGCAGAGATTTCAACACCACCTGTTTTTGCACTTCTACCAGTTGCTGGATCTTGGGTTTATGGATATGGAACTGCTGGTCATCCCCCCTGGGAACAGGGCCTGAAATAATCAATGGTGTTCTGGCATCATCAATCAACACGCTATCCACCTCATCCACCATGGCAAAATGATGTTTGCGCTGTACCATCTCATCCGGAGTGTGCACCATGTTGTCCCTCAGGTAATCAAATCCAAATTCATTGTTGGTACCATAGGTTATATCAGCCTGGTAGGCATTTCTTCTTGCGTCTGAGTGTGGCTGGTGCTTGTCTATACAATCCACGGTCAATCCCAACCACTCAAACAAGGTGCCATTCCACTCAGAGTCACGTTTGGCCAGGTAATCGTTAACGGTAACAATATGAACGCCTTCTCCCGCAAGTGCATTGAGGTAGGCAGGCAGGGTGGACACAAGGGTCTTTCCCTCTCCGGTTGCCATCTCTGCAATTTTACCTGAGTGCAATACGGTACCTCCAATCAGCTGAACATCATAGTGAACCATGTTCCAGTTCACCAGGCTTCCGGCGGCCATCCAGCTGGTTTTGAAGATGGACTGGTCTCCTTTGATGGTGATATAGTCTTTTCTTACTCCCAGTTCGCGGTCGAGCTCAGTAGCGGTGGAGGACAGTTCTTCATGATCCGTGAAGCGTCGACCGGCCTCTTTTACAACAGCGAATGCTTCAGGGAGGATCTCTCTTAGGGCATCCTCAATCTTTTCGTTGCGTGTTTTTTTGAGTGCATCAACCTCTTTGTAGAGGTCATCTCTGCCCAGAATATCTTCAACAGGAAGTTGATCTGCCTTCAGGGTTAACGCTTGGATATTGTTGTCAATTTCAGTCAGTGAAACTTTGATTCTTGACTTGAACTCAGCTGTTTTTGACCTGAGTGCATCGTTGCTCAGTGTCTTGTATGATGCAAAATGTTCATTGATCTTCTGAACAAGCGGACGAATTTCCTTGACGTCTTTTTCTGATTTGCTGCCTCCGAATAATCCCGATATGAATTTAAACATGTTCTTCTATTCTTGCTAAGGGCCAAAATTAATCCTTTTTGACCACTTGTTGACCCACCCATGCCTGCCTTGAACTTTAATTATTTGATATAGGTTAATTTGTTTTAACAATTTTCGACCGAAGGTGTTTAAGTACTTTTGGCATCCAATTCCACGAATACAATAATATGAGCAGATTTTTTAAGTTGTTTTTAGCTTCTTTGGTCATTTCTTTCAGTGCATTTTCACAGGATGGCTTTCAGGTCAATGGCCGTTTGGTTGACACCCTGGGCAATCCCATCGCGAGGGCTACCGTGGGTGTTTACATCGCCGGAGCCAAAGATACCATCAAGACAGTGTCCAATAATGTCGGTTTTTTCCTCGTAAAGGGAATCCCCCAACGCAAATTTGTGCTGATGGTGACCAGTGTCGGTTACGGCACCAACCTCAAGGCACTTTCAATTCCAGAGGGTGAAGAGGTCCTTAAACTGGAGAATTACAAGTTGTATCCAGAGTACAGCTCCCTACAGGAGATTGTCATTTCCACCCCTCCGATCATTGTAAAAGAAGATACGGTAGAATACAAGGCGGATTCTTTCAGGATGAAGCCCAATGCCATGGTGGAAGACCTGTTGAAAAAAATGCCGGGCATTGAGGTGGACAAGAACGGGAACATTACCGCACAGGGCAAATCAGTGAGCCGGGTAAGGGTAAACGGAAAGGATTTCTTCAGCGGAGATCCCAAGGCAGCTACCCAACAGCTCTCAGCTGATATGATTGACAAGGTCCAGGTAATTGATGACTATGGCGACCTTGCCAATGTTTCTGGTATTAAAGATGGTGAGCCAGACAAAATTATCAACCTGCAATTAAAGAAAGACCGAAACAAGGGGATTTTCAGCCGTACCTCGGTTGGGGCAGGCTCTAGCGACAGGTATGCACTGGGTACCAATGTTAACTTTTTCAACAACAACAAGCAGGTCTCCGTGTTCGGCGGCGCCAATAATAACAATACCAGCACCTTCAATTTTGATGGCAGTGGCGGTGGTGGAAGCTCCGGCGGCGGTGGCCGTGGATTCCAGGTAAGGGTTGGCGGAAACGCTCAAGGTGGTTTCGGTGGAGATGAGGGGTTGAGGATTGCCAATTCACTGGGTGTTAACTTTAGGAATGACTTTGCCGACAAAAAAGGTTCCGTTTATGGAAACTACAGCTATTCTACCCGTGAAACTGATATTCAGAGGGATGTTGCCTCGCAGAACTTTTTCCAGAATATCAAATTTCTTAACCACCAGGTAGATACATCATTGAGCGATTCTAAAAGCCATAGGGCCTCCCTGAACTTTGAGTGGAACATTGACTCCTTCAACTATGTAAAATTCATTCCTGAGTTCACCACAAGAGCTTCCGGAAGCACATCAAACTCATATTTTGACTATTTGAGAAATGATGTTGATACTACCAGTAAGGGCAGAAATATAAATAAGTCAAACTCAACTGCACCTAATTTCTCAGGGAACCTGATTTTCAACCATAAATTCAGAAAACCAGGTAGAAATCTTTCTGTAAACATCAATGGAGGCTACAATTCAACCGACGGTGAGTCTACCAGGCTCAACGTTACCAATAACCTCATCCCTGTGCGGTCTTCCAGCATCCTTAACCAGAATGTTTTCACCGACAACAATGCTGATAATTTCAGCATAAGGTTCAACTACTCTGAGCCCTTGATGAAAGGCCGTTACCTTGACCTGATCTACCAATATGGACAGTCTTTCAACAGCAATGACAGGGCAACTTATTTGGTTGATCCGCTTGGCGTTGAGACATTCTCAACCACCCTCAGCAACGCATTTGAAACTGATTTCTTGAGGCAACGGATTGGCGCAAACCTGAGAACTGTCAAGAAGAAGTATAATTATACCATTGGGATGAACGCGCAGCCCATCAACCAAAAAGGGTATTCGGTTTCCAAAGACAGTGCCTATACCCCCATCAAGCGTTTAAATCTGTTGCCATCTGCGAACTTTGCCTATAATTTTACAAGGAACAAGACCCTCCGTTTCTTCTACAATGGAGACGCAAACCAGCCAAGCTTTACACAGCTTCAACCGGTGAGAGACGTTTCCAACCCCCAGTATCAAACGCTGGGTAATCCTAATCTGAAGCCTGCGATCGCTCATATTTTCAGTACATCTTTCAATAACCTGAACTTCCTGACTGGTCAGACCTTCTTCATAGGAGCCAATTATAACTTCACCAGCAACCAAATCGTCAACAACACGAGCAGGGTAGGCGGCAACGGAAGCCAGCTCACTACCTTCGAGAATGTAGACGGCAATTATACGGCGAGTGGATTTTACAACTTCAGCAAGCCCTGGAAAAACCGTACCTATATTGTTTCATTCAACGGAACGGCCGCGTACAGCAACAATATTTCCCTGATAGAAAGCCAAAAGAACGTGGGCAGGAACCTACTTTTGGCTCAGGGTATGAAATTTGAGTTCAACTGGAAAGAGTGGCTTGAAATCGATTTTGGCGGAAGGTATGGCCTGAACAGGGTGAGGTATTCTTTGCCTGGACAGCAGAATGTTGATTATGGCAGCTGGACCCTCACCAACAACATGCGCATCGACATCCCTGGTGGCTGGGTATTCAGGAGTGATTTGGAATACATCATCAACCGTGGACTTTCCACCAGTTTGAACCAGAACATCGCTTTGTTGAATTCTTCCTTCGAAAAAACCATCTTCAAGAAAAAGAATGGCATATTCCGTATTTCAGGATATGATATTTTCAAGCAGAATACTTCAATTGCCAGGAGCCTCAACGGCAACAACATTGTTGACACCCGCGTCAACAGGCTTACCCGCTATTTCCTGATGACATTCATCTACCGCTTCAATAAGTTCAGTGGGGCCCAGCAGTCAGGAGGTTCTCCATCCGGTGGGATGATGAGATCAGAAGGACGTTCTTTCTAGTTCAAAAAAATAAGAATAAGTTATATAGGGCGCTGAAATTGGCGCCCTATTTTTTTGTGCTATCGCCTAAAATTATCATAACTCACTAAATACCAGAAAATAGGCGCCCTGTCATAGACCAGTAATATACCAGAGGATATGTTTACCGCAACCAATCCTAATCCTCTGATCAACCTCATTTCTCATTCAAAACAAAATTTATGAATAAGGTTGTAGTATTTTTTCTGGCAATGATTTTTAGCGTTTCTGTTTCTTCTCAAGTTCGGCTCAATGAAATTTTTCCCGCCAACAATGGGCAAAACAAGCAGTGGATTGAGCTGTTTTCTTCAGGGGCGTCCCTTTCAAACTATACCCTGGCCATAAGGTATAAACTGAATACAACAGATTCCGGATTCTATCTAATGAGCCTTTCCGGCACTGCCAATGCCAACAATTATTTTGTTGTTGAGAACAATGGCAATGTCAACTGGATCAATACATCGCAGGTAAAAAAAGTCAGTTGGGCAGGGGTACCACAGGTACTCACGGTGGCAGAATCAAATCAAATATTGCAATCTTCAGGCGAAAATTTCATTTTTTTGGTGAAGTATAACAAAGTGGTGGATGTGTTGGTTACAGGGGTTTCCGGTGGGGCAACTCCTTATCTCAACGCACAATCTGCCATCAATGCATGGACGTCGTTCTCTGCTCCCTTAGGTATTAACCTGGATGGGTTTAGTGTAACATTCAATAATATTCAGTTGACCAACCTGAATACACCCAACCAAAGTGCGGGTGCTGGCAGTTCTTTTTCATTTATCTATTCTCTCGGTGGCTGCACGGCAGATTACCCTTGGGCGAAAACCTCATCAGAAACAAAGGGAGCGTTGAACTCCGGCTCATCAACACCCCAGTTTGATTATTGGGAAGCAGCATATAAAATATCCAATGCATTCGCAAAACAGGCTGCTGATTTTTATGTAGTGACCAACAATCGAATCCCTAATGGGAGTCCAACCTTTGATTACAATGCCGCCGGGAGTCCAACAAAGCTTTATTTGAAGTATACTGTTTTAAACACCCTGATGACAGTTGCTTTGGCGAATCCGGTGTTTTATATGTACTATGATAAGGGGGGGGCGAATAACTTGCCCAATGGGGTGCTCGATGCCACAGATCCTGTGGTTGTTTCAGGAATGTCCAAAACACTTGAAACATCCAATACCATTTACCTGAACATGGCCATTACGCAAGACATGTTTTATACCAATGCCCAGGGTTATCGCAAACTAAGGCCTTTTTTCCTGGTTCTGGTAAGCCAGAATACCTGCTTTAAAACACAGGACATCCTGATCTCAGAACAAATTTTTGCCTTGCCGGTAACCCTTGGATCTTTTGATGTCAAGCCAATGGAGAAGGGTAGCCTGCTCCAATGGTCAAGCCTCACAGAGTCAAACAATGCAGGCTTTGAGGTACAGCAGTCGGTTGGCCATGCAAATGGGTTTACCAAAATAGGTTTTGTGGATTCAAGAGCTAAAAACGGCAATAGCCAGGCGGAGATTGGGTATTCATTTGAGGATAAAACCCCAATCAATGGAGCCGTTGTTTATTACCGACTCAAACAGATAGACATGGATGGTAAGTCATCTTATAGTGCCATCAGAACCTTCAAGGTGGGAGAGGTCAAGGCAGTATGGCAGGTCTATCCCAATCCCAGCAGCGGATCGATCACCATAGAAACAGGTCTTCCGGGTAAGCAGCGGCTTTTGCTCTTGGATCAACATGGCGCTGTGGTGTGCAGGTTGGATCATGCTTTTGGCCCATTGAAACTAAATGGATTGAAAGCCGGAGTATATGTGTTGAAACTGATGGGCGAGGGGAGTGAAATGATGACAAGAAAAATCATTGTGCAGTGATGGGTATGCGTACATCATTTTGAATTATTTTCATTGAATGGATTCACTTACACACATTGTTCTTGGTGCCTGCATAGGAGAAATCATCCTTGATAAGAATGCAGGACGCAAGGCCATGTTGTGGGGAGCTTTGGCCAACAGTGTTCCGGATATCGATTTTATTGCAGGCATGTGGATGCCGGTTTCTACTGAGTTGCTGGCACACCGGGGGATCACTCATTCCTTCTTGTTTGCCATCATCAGCAGCTTTTTCCTTGCCATGGTTGCCGCCAGGTGGCACAAGGCTGAACCCATCAGTTTGCGAAAATGGTTCTGGTTTTTTCTGATTGAAATTGCCTGCCATCTTTTGCTGGATGCCATGAACAACTACGGGATTGGTTGGTTTGAACCTTTTTCTTCCACCAGGATATCCTTCAATGTTATTTATGTAGCAGATCCATTGTTCAGTATCCTTCCTGCCATTGCGTTTGGATTCCTGATTTTCTTGAAAACCGATCATGCTCATCGCTTGAAATGGTCCAGGGCAGGCGTTTTTACTGCAATGCTATACATGGGATTTGCGCTTTACAACAAGTATTCCATCAACCGGGATGTGAAACAATATGCCGTTGCAAACCTGGGGGTAAACAAACCCTATTTTACAACACCAACCCTGCTCAACAACCTGCTTTGGTTTGTGGTGATAGAAGACAGCCTAGGATATCAGGTAGGTTATCGGTCCATTTTTGACAAGCCAGAAAACTTCTCATTGCACCATATTGAAAAAAAAGAAGCCTTGCTCAAACCAGTGGCTGACCACAAGGAAGTCATGGAGTTGAAGCAATTCTCACAAGGTTATTATACAGTTGAGCAATGGAAGGATACACTTGTTTTCAATGACCTGCGATTTGGTCAGATCAATGGATGGCAAAACCCCCGCAGCAGGTTTGCCTTTCATTATTACCTCAGCCACCCTGAAGACAATGACCTGATTGTACAACGCGGCAGGATGGCTGGGGTCAATATGGAGTCCGCCAAAATTATGTGGAATCGGATGATGGGGCGTTGAGGTTTAAGGGTTTAGGGTTTAGGGGTTAATGGGGGAACGCTTGAGTGTTTTGGTTATAAAAAAATCCCGGCTCTCTCGAACCGGGACTGTATTTTTAAACCTTTAAACTTCTACACCTCTAAACCCCTAAATCCATCTTCTTCTTCAAATTGCTATCAATCGCATCCAGGAATTCTTCAGTATAGAGATAATGATCACCATGAACAACCTTGTTGCCATGGATACATACTGCCAGGTCTTTGGTCATTTTTCCTTCCTCCACTGTTTCAATACAAACCGCTTCAAGTGCATTGGCGAAATCAATCAGGGCTTGGTTTTCATCCAATTTGCCACGGAAAGCCAATCCACGTGTCCATGCAAAAATGGATGCGATAGGATTGGTGCTGGTGGGCTTTCCTTTTTGATGATCACGGTAGTGGCGGGTTACAGTTCCATGTGCCGCTTCTGATTCCATGGTCTTTCCATCAGGCGTAACCAACACGGAAGTCATCAAACCAAGGGAACCGAATCCTTGCGCAACCGTATCACTTTGTACGTCACCGTCATAGTTCTTACAGGCCCATACGAATTTACCATTCCATTTCAAGGCACTGGCCACCATGTCATCAATCAGCCTGTGTTCATACGTAATGCCCGCTGCTTCGTAAGCAGTTTTGAATTCATTTTGATAGATATCTTCAAAAATATCTTTGAAGCGGCCATCATATTTTTTCAAGATGGTATTCTTGGTGCTCATGTAAAGAGGCCATCCCTTCTGCAAGGCCATGTTGAAACAGCTTCTTGCAAAGCCTATGATGCTTTCATCGGTATTGTACATGCTCAATGCAACTCCTGCACCCTTGTACTGGTATACTTCATGTTCAATCAAGGTGCCATCTTCCCCTTCAAATTTGATGGTGAGTTTTCCTTTTCCAGGAACCACAAAATCTGTGGCACGGTACTGATCACCAAATGCATGTCTACCTACAATAATCGGGCTGTCCCAGTTGGTTACCAGACGGGGAATGTTTTTTATAACGATGGGCTCGCGGAAAACGGTTCCATCCAGGATATTCCTGATGGTACCATTGGGGCTTTTCCACATTTGCTTGAGGTTGAACTCCTTTACACGTGCCTCATCAGGGGTGATGGTTGCACATTTGATACCCACACCATATTCTCTGATGGCATTTGCCGCATCAATGGTTACCTGGTCATTTGTCTCGTCGCGGTATTCCACCCCAAGATCGTAATACTTGATGTCAAGTTCAAGGTATGGAAGGATCAACTTGTCTTTGATGAATTTCCAGATGATTCTTGTCATCTCGTCCCCGTCGAGTTCAACAACCGGGTTGTGCACTTTTATCTTTGCTGCCATGGTTTTGTTTTTTCAGCCGCGAAGTTACTAAGTAGCACCCAATATAACAATGATGCAGTCTTGTTTTTATGCTTCAGCATGCTGTGGAACGGCAATTGGCATGGCATGTCTTTCGGCAATCTGGCGGAGCCTGTCAACTGCGATGTATTTGAAGTGTTTGGCCCTGAAACGTATCAGCTGCTCCTGGTCAAAATCCGCCAGGATCCTGGAAACCTGTTCCTTGGTCGTACCTGCCAGATCAGCCATTTCCTGGCGATCCACATGCACCCGTATGCCCATCCCTGTTTGCTTGTAATTATAGGTTTCAGCAAGGTGAACCAGGATTCCAGCCACTTTTTCCCTGACTGTTTGTTGGGCAATTTGCAGCAGTTTAACCTCAGTAGTGCGGATTTCCCTCAAGAAGATCTTTCTGATTTCCTCCTGAAGCAGTTCATTTTTCTGCATCAGGTTCTTGAAAAATCCCAGCTCAATGAAGCAGACGCGGCTGTCTTCCACTGCAGAGGCAGAATAGGGCTGCAGGCCTGTGTAGCTCAGAAAGCGATGCCCCATTGTTTGACCGGCACCCACCAGGCGAAGAATAAAGGGTCTTTCCGTTTCTGCATTCATTTCCAGTTTGATAACGCCAGACTGGATGAAGTACAGGCCATTGATTTCATCTCCTTCACGGAAGATCAATTCCCCTTTTTTGAATTCATAGTGATGCTTGTAGGGCTTGTACAGGTGAATCTCTTCCTGTCCGAAAGACTTGAGCATGATACAATTTTTCACTGTGCAGGTCTGGCAATAAGAGGTGATTCTGGTCATGATGGTTGGTTTTAAAATGATAAATTTTTTTACCTACCTACCAGAGCTTTAACTGTGTAAATATTTGATTTTTTACTAAATGCTACGAATGACGAAAATAACCCAGTTACATGAGATTTATCAGTTTCTGGAATACCCTTTTTGTGGTATGAAGCAATAGTTTATTGTAGAAGAGTAGCTTAATTTCCCTTTTTTGTCAGTCGGACAGATGATTCTCTGATGACTAATTTTGGTTTCAGGATCACTTCTTTCTGACTGGAAAAGTCATTGTTCAAAAACTGTTCGATGAATATTTTACCGGCAAGTTTGCCAATTTCAAAGGATGGTTGTTCTACGCTTGAAATGCTGGGACTGAACAAAGCCAGTGATGGTTCGTTGTTGAACCCTACCAGCCCAATATCTTCGGGCATTTTCAATCCCTTTTTTTTGATGGCAAGCATAGCGCCAATGGCCATGCGGTCGCTGATGGTAAAGATGGCATCAGGCCTTTTTTTCGAGGATAGCAATTCTTCTGTTGCATAGAAAGCAAAATCCTGGTTGAAGTCACAGTAGATGACGAGCTCAGGATCGAATTTGATCTCGTGTTTTTTCAAGGCTTTTTTATATCCTTCCAGTCTGCTGTTGCTGATTCCCAGGGTTTGAGGACCCGCCAGAATGGCGATTTTTTTATACCCCTGCTCAATCAAATGTTCTGTGGCAAGGAATCCACCTTCTTCATTGTCCAGTATTACGCTGGAAGCCAAAAGATCGGGAATGACTCTGTCAAACACCACAAATGGAATTTCCCTTTCATTCAATACCTTAAAATGCTCATTGGATTTTGTTTCACTGGAAATGGATATAATAAATCCATCGACCAGACTCTTCAACATTCGTCTTGTATTCACGACTTCCCTTCCAAATGATTCGTTGCTTTGGCATACAATAACGGTGAAACCCGCTTCGAGGGCGGCTTCATCAATGCCCTTCACCATGGTAGAAATGACATAGTCGAGGTTGGGCACAATGACGCCAATGGTATTGGTCTGGTTCTGTCTCAGGCTGAGTGCCAAACGATTGGGTTGGTAATTCAAGTCTTCCGCCAGTTGAAGAATATTTTTCTTGGTTTCTGGGTTGATGTCTCCGGCATTTCGCAGTGCCCTTGAAACCGTTGAAATCGAAAGATGAAGTTGTTGGGCAATGTCTTTTATGGTAGGCGGTTTGTTATGCATATTCCACAACAGGGTTTGGGTTCATTTTGCAGTCAAGATAGCCCAAATTAACCAGTTGCAATTCTTTTCCGGCAATATTTCCGGTAACGATACCGGTAACGTTTTCAGTATATAAAATTAATCAATAGTTATAATAATTTATATTTATTATAAACAGGTCCCCAAAATTTAATCTTTATTGATTTATTTCTAATTGATGGAATCAAGGGCATTCATCTCTTTTATCTAATATTACCATCGATTAAATTACTGTCTACATGCTGATTGCAGGTAGACAGTAAACGTTTGCATGAAACTAAAAACCAAAACGAGCCGCATGAAATCCAAGTATTTATTACTGCTGTTGATGCTGATGTATTCAGGACTGACATTTGCACAAAAAAAAGAAGTCAAGGGTAAGGTTATTGACCAATCCACAGGAGATCCGTTGGCCGGAGTATCCATCATCACCAATAAAAGCAAAGGGGCAGTTTTAACCAAGTCAGACGGGTCATTTGAGCTGTCCATGGACAAGGCTTCTTCGACCTTGGTATTTACCTATGTTGGGTACGCTCCACAATCTATTTCCGTATCAGGTAGTACAAACCTGACCATTTCAATGGTCCCAGAAACTGTATCACAGGCCGAAGTGGTTGTGATTGGATATGGTACGCAAAAAAAATCAAGTTTAACGGGCGCAGTAGCCAAATACAAAAATGACCGGATGGATGAAGCCCCTTTATCCAGGTTGGACCAGGCATTGCAGGGCAGGGTTGCAGGACTGACCGTACAAAACGTCAGCTCCGAGTCAGGTGCCGCCCCTAAAATAAACATCAGGGGAATCAGCTCTATCAATGCCGGATCAAGTCCGTTGGTTGTTGTTGATGGGCAACCTGTTCCAGATGGACTTGCTTTCTTGAACATGGCAGACGTTGAATCGGTCGAAGTGCTTAAGGATGCGGCCTCAGCAGCCATTTATGGTTCCAGGGGCTCTGGCGGTGTAATCATTGTTACGACCAAAAAAGGAACCGCAGACAAGCCCAAATATGTATTGAAATATTCTGTTGGTCAAAAAGAGGATTACAAGCGCTATGACATCATGACCACAGGCGAGTACATCGGAATGCTTTTTGATGAAAAGGCCAAGCGTGCGCAGGATACTACCGTATTGCCTGCGAACAATACCATTCCTGATGGAGACCGTGCATCCTATGTCGTTGAAAACCTCCTTCGGGGTGGACAAAGTACTGACTGGCAGAGTGAGTCTTTGAGGCCTGCCACTTTTCAAAACATCATGCTTACCGTTGCTGGCGGTAAAAAAGATGTGCGGTATTTTCTGTCAACAGGTTATCAGAATGATGAGGGGATGATGTTCAAAAGCAACTATGAAAAGTTCAATATAAGAACCCGTGTAGACCTTGACCTCAGCAAGAAAGTGAAGTTGAGTTTAAACCTTAATCCATCATATTCCAAGCGTTCTGCCCCTTCAGAAAATTTCACCAATTTCTGGAGATTTCCAACCTGGTTGCCTGTCTATCACAATGAAGCAACAGCCGCATTTGTTGGCAGAAATCCCCAATATGCAGGAATCAAAGCTGGTGATTATGCACATCCAAGGCATTTCTCTGGCCTCAGTTATGCTGGCACCATGCCGGATGGTTCCAACTGGACTTCCGGCGCTGCAACGGTAAATCCCAGTGGTTCTGCCCAGCAGAATCCCAGATCTGCAGTGATGCGCACAGATATTTTTACCAATGAGTACAGGTTGCAATCATCTGCCGATTTGAATATTGTATTGGCACCTGGGCTTAGTTTCAAAACACTGGCCAGTACTTATTTAAACTATACCAATGGTGTTGATTTCTCTGAGCGAAGTGCCAACAGGGATGGAGACAACAATAGGGGCGAATTTACGAACAATGTATTCATTGACATCCTTTCAGAAAACACCTTGAATTATGTGAAAACTGCAGGAAAAAGTGATTTCAATCTGCTTGCTGGTTTCACTTCTCAAAAAACAACGGTGAGCAGGGAACAAACTGCAGCAATCGATTTCCCAAGTGATCAGATCAGGACCCTGAACAGCGCTGCGCAGCTGGATAAAAACGGAACCTTTGGTACCAAAAATCAAATTGGTCTTTTGTCTTATCTGGGGCGTATAAATTACAGCTACAACGATCGGTATTTGTTTTCTGCAAGCTTCAGGGCTGATGGAAGCTCCTATTTTGGACCAGGAAACAAATGGGGAACATTCCCATCTATTTCATTGGGATGGATAGCTACCAAAGAAAAATTCCTCTCCAACATCGATTGGCTTTCAACTCTTAAGTTCAGGGGTAGTTATGGAATTTCCGGTAACAACCGTATTTCAGATTTTGCATTCCTCGATTTGATGTATGGCGCCAATTATTCCTTGGGTTCTGGTACAGGAACCTCATTCCCCGGTTTGGTCAACTCTTCCACCATCATCTCCAATCCTAACATCACCTGGGAGAGCACTTATCAAAGCAATTTCGGATTGGACGCATCTTTGTTCAATGGCAGAATTGGCATTACATTGGATGCGTATAAATCAAAAACAGACAAGCTCCTGCTCCAACAATCAGCCATGGCATTTATTGGTGTTCCACAATTCTGGAACAATATTGGAAGCTTGAGAAATACGGGTATTGAGTTGGAATTGACAACAAAAAATATTCAAACCAAAAATTTCAGGTGGTCAACATCTGGAAATTTTTCTCAAAACAAGAACAGCATCATTGAGTTGGGAACCGAAGCCTATTTGTTGAACCAGGGAGAAAGAACAGAAGTTTACCGGAACCAAGTGGGTAACCCATTGGTCCAGTTTTATGGATTCAAGACAGACGGCGTTTGGCTTTCCCAAGACCAGATCAACAAAGCATTGGCCAGCGGGTTGACCAGTACGATGAGCAATGTTTTTGTTCCAGGAGGATTAAAACTTGTGGATATCAATGGAGACAACAAACTCAATAATGATGATAGAACAGACCTTGGTAATCCATATCCTGATTTCACTTGGGGGTTGACCAATAATTTTGGCTTCAAGGGTTTTGATGTTAGTTTTACCCTGCAAGGTGTTCAGGGTGGTAAGCTGATCAATGGTGATCCCAACTACAATGAATCAAGAAGAACAATCAAGACATACAACCAAAACCGTTGGGTCAGTGCGAAATTTCCTGGTGATGGCAAGACTCCTTTTTCAACTGTTGGGTACAACTGGATGCTTACAGATTACGTGATTGAAGATGCATCGTATTTTTCTCTCCGCGACGTAAACATAGGGTATACCATTCCTGCTGCATTCATGAAAAAAGTAAAGGTCAACAGCATGCGGTTTTATTTTTCTGCACAAAATCTTTATTTCAAAACAGCAAAGGGATACCGAGGACTTAATCCTGAAGGAAGGTTCTCTAACGGGGCATATTCATCCGTTTTGATTGATGGATACCAGCGTGGATCCTTCCCAATCCCTAAAACTGTATTGATAGGTATTGACATCAATTTCTAATCTCCAACGAATAAAAACAGCAATATGAAATCATTTATATCTGTCCTACTGGTTTGCATGTTTTTCCTTGCATCCTGCAAAAAAAATATTGAGTTGTATCCACTCAGCAATGTAACCACTGCTACTTTTTATAAGAATACCACAGACATCCAAACAGCCCTTATTGGCTGCTACAATGGCATGCAAAAGCCCCTGCTCGAGGAATGGAAGATGTCTGAACTCAGGAGTGACAATGCCATCATGGGTAATCCTGCCAGTAAATCAGTACCCAACCGCGACCTGAGTGATCTGGATCTTTTTATTCCGAACACTTCTCATCAAGGCATCTATAATTTTTGGATCAATACCTATGCTAATATTCGCAATGTCAACCTGATCCTGCATAACCTGAATGTCAATTATTCGCCCACTGCAGGGTCAATGACAGCAGAGACAACAGAGGTACAAATCGCTGAAAAGGATAAAAAAGAACTTTCTGCTCAAGCGTCATTCATCAGGGCCTATCATTATTTTAACCTGGTCAGACAATTTGGTGGGGTCTTTCTTATCCACGAACCTTTGTCTCCCTTTGATGCCACATCATTGAACAGGGTTTCATCAGCAGAAATCTATAAACTCATTGTAGCAGATTTGGCTTATGCCATTGCCAATGGTGCGTCAATGAAATATGCTTCCATTCCTGCCACTTCACTGGGCCGTGTAAACAGCTGGACGGCAAAAGCCATGTTGGCAAAAGTATACCTGACCTTGAACAGAAAAGCGGAAGCCATTCCTTTGTTGAATGATGTTATTGCCAACAGCGGATATGGCTTGGTTGCTACCTATGGGGATGTGTTCTCCATTTCCAATGAAATGAACAGGGAAATCCTTTTTGCCATCAGGTACAAGGCAGGCGGTATAGGCCTTGGCTCATCTTTCCCCAATGCTTTTGCACCTGAGCTGAGTGGAACGGCAGTTATCATCGGTGATGGGGGCGGATTCAATACACCCAGTGCTGACTTGAACCTTGGGTATGCTGCAACTGATTTGAGAAAAGGCATAAGCATTGGCGAATATGGCAGTACCAAAGTACTGTATCCCAAAAAAATGATTTCGCCAGTATCTATCGTAAACGATGCGGAGAATGATTGGATAGTCATGCGCTACGCCGATGTTTTGCTGATGCTTGCTGAAGCACAGGGAAATTCAGCTGCAAGCCTGGCACTGATCAACCAGACAAGAAAAAGAGCAGGATTGACTGATTTATTGCCTGCGGCAGTGAATACAGTTGCCTTGTTTGAGCGGGAACTGGCCAATGAACGCAAATTGGAATTCGCATTTGAAAATGTCCGTTGGTATGACTTGCTCAGGTACAATACAACCTTGACAACCATCACTGCCGAACAAACCCTTAAAAATCACTACAGTGCAATCTATACTGCACATTATGGAAAATATCCCAGTCCCAGACCAACATTGGCACAAATCCAGGCCTATGTGACAAAAGATCGTTTGTTGCTTCCTATACCACAACGTGAAATCGATAACAATACCACTTTAAAAATCCTGCAAAATCCAGGATATTGATTACATTAAAATTTGAAAAAACAACAACATGATGCGTAAGCCGGCATTGATCATTTCAACCATCCTTGTATTTTTAGCATGTGACTTGGTAGCCCAGCAAGCCAAGAAACCCAATATTCTGTTTATTGCTGTTGATGACCTGAAGCCCATCATGGGCTGCTACGGAAATAAACTCATCAAAACGCCTAATATCGATCGCCTTGCCAGGATGGGTACAATGTTTAACAATAACTACTGTCAACAGTCTGTCTGCGGGCCCACCCGTGCCAGCCTGATGACGGGAATGAGGCCTGATTATACAAAAGTATGGGACCTGAAAACACAGATGCGAGATATCAATCCTGATATCGTGACCTTGCCGCAATATTTGATTTCACAAGGCTATAATACTGTTGGAACCGGCAAAATTTTTCATCCGAGCAGTGCCATCAAAAAGATTGACCCCTTGTCCTGGAACATGCCCTACATGGAGCCTAAAGCCAGTGATTATGCCAATGGTCTGGGCGATCCAGCCAATAGGCAGTACCAAAAGCCTGAAAACAAGGCTATGTTCCTCGTAAAAAAGGAAAGGGTGCAACGGGATGATGATGATGAAATGCCTACATCCATCAAAGGGCCATCCATTGAAAATTATGACGTTCCAGACAACGCGTATGAAGATGGGGTGATTACGATCAAAGCCAAGGATCAGATGGTTAAAATGCATAAAGACAACAAACCTTTTTTCCTTGCTGTAGGGTATCACAAACCCCATCTTCCTTTTGTTGCGCCTAAAAAGTACTGGGATCTCTACAACCGCGCAGACATGCCTTTGGCCAGCTTTCAGGAACATGCCAGCAATGCACCAGAAATTGCCTACCACAAATCAGGTGAACTCAGAAACTACACCGATATCCCTGCCTTTGCCATGTTCAACGAACCAGGCTTTCATTTGAGGTTAAAAACTGAGAAACAACTCGAATTGATCCATGGGTATTATGCCGCCGTGTCTTATATGGACGCACAAGTGGGTATACTTTTGAACACACTGGATTCTTTAGGAACCCTGAACAATACCATCATTGTTTTATGGGGTGATCATGGTTGGCACCTTGGCGATCATGATCTATGGGAAAAGCATACCAACCTGGAACAGGCCACCCGTGCTCCATTGATCATTGCTGCACCAGGCATGAAGCCTGGACCAACGACTTCCTTGTCTGAACACATTGATATTTTCCCAACACTCTGTGACCTCGCTTCAGTGCCCGTTCCAAAGCATTTGCATGGTAAAAGCCTTAAGCCTGTCATGCAAAACAAGAAGGCAGCCGTGAACGAATTTGCCATGAGCCAGTATCCAAGAAAGCTCAGCAAAGAGGAAATGAAAAAGAAAAATTATAGCAGCAATGCCATGATGGGATACAGCATGCGTACAGACAAGTACCGTTACACCATCTGGATGAATGATTTTACATCAAGCACTGCATTCAGTGAAAGCAAGGTATACGCTACGGAATTATACGATTACGTTGCAGATCCATTGGAAAAGCATAACGTGATTGATGAAAAGACCTATGCAAAAGTGGCTGTAGAATTGCGCAAGGAAATGATTGAGTTTTTTAAATCCCAAGAAAAAAAATAAATGAAGCTTACACACTATTTCTTTTTGTTTTTGCTTTTCGCAAATGCTTCTTTTGCCCAACAAAAAAAGCCCAATATCATTTTTGTTTTGGCAGATGATCTGGGTATTGACGGCGTGAGTGCTTATGGAGCTGATTTTTTTAAAACACCCGTCATCGACAAGCTAGCGAAGGAAGGTATTCGCTATACGAATGCCTATACCGTGCCATTGTGCGGGCCATCCAGGGCTTTGATCCTGTCAGGAAGATATGGCTTTAGGACCGGAGCAGTCAACCAAGACATGACCGGCGAGATCAAGCCCTCTGCTGAGAATTTCATGCCCTCCATTTTAAAAAAAGCGGGATACACATCATCCATGATTGGCAAGTGGGGGCAGCTTCCTTTGGGTCCTGCTGAATTTGGGTTTGATGACTATCTGCGGTTTTTTGGAAGTGGGTCTTTTTTTAATGAAGAAGGAAAGAAAGATAAATATGTTGTGAATGGCAAAGAATCCGTGTTGAAGGATGGTGAGTACATGCCAGACTTGATGCATGACCACATGGTGAACTTTTTGGCACAGCATAAAAAAGATCCTTTCTACCTGTACTATTCATTGTCACACGTGCATGGAGAGATCGTTGCAACGCCTGATTCCAAGCCTGGCACCACTGATTACAAGGAACTTTATGCTGACAATATTTCCTACATGGATAAATTGGTGGGTAAGTTGTTGCATACCTTGGATAGCTTGAAATTAAGGGAGAACACGCTGATTGTATTTTTTGGTGATAATGGTACTGCAGGAGAAGCCGCTCAAATTGGCAGGGTACAAGGACAAAAGCTCAGTGGCAAAAAGGGAACTATGCAAGAGTGCGGAAGCCTTGTTCCCATGATTGTCAACTGGCCAGGCATGATCAAGAAGCCTGGTGTTTCAAACAGCCTGATTGATGCTGCTGATTTTATTCCCACTTTTGCTGAACTTGCTGGTGCTCCACTTCCAACAAACAATGTATTGGATGGGGTGAGTTTTGCATACCAGCTGAAAGGCGGAAAAGGAACTGCCAGGGAGTGGATATTTACTGGACTGGGCAAGGACTGGTATGTGCGTTCTGCCAACTGGAAGTTGATGCGTTCAGGTGATCTCTACGATATGCGGAAGGCACCTTTTGAGGAGAAATTGGTTGTCCTTGATGACAAAACGACTATCGAAAAACAGAAGCTCCAGGCGGTATTGGATAAGTTGAATCCTGCTGGCGGATTCCTTGATAATGGCGATGGCAGTGGCCGTCATGCAAACAAAACGAAAAACAAAGAGAAAAAAAAGTGATGAGAAAATTTTCGATCTTTTTTGGGGCATTAATTCTTGTGTCAGTTTCTCTTGTTGCTCAAGAAAAAATATCATTTACCGATCTTGTCACCATGGACTTAAATCAACTTGAGAAAAGCAAGGCGATGATTCAAAAAAATGACAAGGAATACACAAATGCCTTTGATCAATTGAAGATTAATGCTGAAAAAGCATTGAGGTTTAAGCCTGTGAGTGTAATGAGTAAAATAGACCTTCCCCCGAGTGGAGACAAGCATGATTACATGAGCATAGCACCTTATTGGTGGCCCAATCCCAATACTGCCAATGGGATTCCCTATGTTCGCAGGGATGGCGAGATCAATCCTGAAGTGAAAAATTTTCCGGATAAGGTTGTATTGCCCGGCCTGAGTGCCAGTATTTATCATTTGGCGTTGGCCTATTATTTTACTGGAAAAGAAGCATATGCAACGCATGCCACAAAGCTGATCAGGGTATGGTTTCTCGATACTGCAACCAGGATGAACCCCAACCTTAAGTACGCACAGTCAGTTAAGGGGGTTACCGATGGTCGTGCAGAAGGGGTCATTGATACCCGGCATTTCATGCACATCATGGATGCGATTCAACTGCTCCGGGCATCAAAAACCTGGACCCCAACGGATCAGTTGGGTATGGAAGGATGGGTAAAGGAGTTTATCCATTGGTTGGGAAATAGCACCATAGGAAAAGAAGAAATGAATGCCCCCAACAACCATGGTGTTTGGTATGATGCACAGCTCCTGGCTTATGCAGGATTTATGAGGGATACGAATCTTGTCAAAACCATCTACGCAAGGGTAATGAGTCGCCTTGATAAGGAAATGGATGCCCAGGGTTCATTCCCTTTGGAAATGAGAAGAACCACATCCCTGCATTACTCTGTCTTTATTTTGAACGCCTACAGCAGCTTGGCCATCCGGTTTCAACAGCTTGGGTTGGATCTCTGGAAAGCCAATACCGCATCAGGAAAATCGTTGAAAAAGGGCTTTGACTTTATATTGCCGTATTTGCTGAAAACGCAACAATGGACAGGGCCTCAAATCAATGAGTTCAAGCAGGCAGAAGCCATTCCATTGCTGAACAAAGCCATTACACAGTATGGTTGTGCCAGTTGTTCAGATGAAATCAAACGGCTTGCAGGCAGCGCCTATCCATCTTTGTTGATGAAATTGCTCTAAATAAGCCTTAATTTTTTTATGAAAAATACATTGCTTACTTTTGCCACCCAAAATCATCTATGGCGAGGTAGCTCAGGTGGTTAGAGCGTCGGATTCATAACCCGAAGGTCTCGGGTTCAACTCCCGATCTCGCTACATGAAAATCAAGGACTTACGTTAAATCGTGGGTCCTTTGTTGTTTCTGCGTGAGGTTTGCGTTAGGTTTTTGAAAAAAAGAGACCCCTATTACTAGAGGTCTCAATCGTATTTTTCTA
>JBIIQT010000030.1:0-32590 GCA_044341875.1 Chitinophagaceae bacterium
CTTTCCTGAAAAATGGGGAGCACCAGATTCGGTCAAAATGACCAAGCTCATTTCCTGGACGGACCATACAGATGATGGTATAAAATACTTTTCTGGCACAGCCACGTATAAAAACAGTTTTGATATTTCTCGTGAATCGCTTACAAAAGACAGTGTCATCAAAATAAATTTGGGAGAAGTATTGGATGTTGCAAGAATTTTTATCAATGGAAAATCTGCTGGCGTTGTATGGACACCACCCTTTTCCTTGAACATAAAAGATTATCTGAAACCCGGAAAAAATACGGTTGAAATACAGATAACCAATATGTGGATCAATCGGCTAACAGGTGATATGAATTCAATTGATGGGAAAAAATACTGTCAAACGAATATTCCCTATGGCAGGAAAGACAGGTTTCCGAATGAGAATGGAGATGAAAAATTTCATGTTCAAAAAGCTGGAATGATGGGCCCTGTTAGAATAGAGGAAATAGAAACAGCTTTGAAGAAGTAAACGAATCATACAAATTTTTTATTTATGCATTGCGAACTGACAAAACACCAGATTGATTTTTATCAAGCCAATGGATATCTATTGATTGAAAATTTTTTAAATGATGCCGAACTTTCTCTTTGGCAGGAAGCTGTAACAGAAGCTATACAGCAGCGCGGCGGTAGAAAAATGCCAGGCAGCGATGCCAAGGTTGGCGAAGATGATGGAATTAATAAAGACAGCGATTACTATGGTAAAGTGTTTGACCAGATGCTGAACCTATGGCAAACAAATGATGCCGTAAAAAAAATAATGCTGGATGAAAATATAGGAAAAATGGTGGCCGATCTTGCTGGTTGGGATGGAACAAGGATATGGCATGACCAGGCATTGATAAAACGCCCCTGGGCCAATCCAACTTCATGGCATTTAGATACTCCTTTCTGGTCATTTAGCGACAGGCGGGCAATGTCTATTTGGGTTGCTTTAGATGATGCCACTGTAGAAAATGGATGCCTGTATTTTATTCCGGGATCTTTCCACAGTACCAGTTTTGAAAACCCTGGTATTGGGAAGAACATGGATGCAGTTTTTGACTTTTATCCTCAATTCATCAAATCGAAATCTGTGGCAGTTCCAATGAAAGCTGGAAGTTGTTCTTTTCATAATGGTTTGACTATTCATGGAGCTGGCGCCAACATGACCAATGGATTTCGAAGGGCAATGACCTGTGCTTATATGCCTGAAGGTGCTACATTCAATGGCATTAAAAATATTTTGAGCGATGAACAGGTTGGTAAAATAAAGATTGGAGATTTGCTCAATGATAATAACCAAAATCCATTGATTTATTCAAGGGGTCATGTCCTGAAATAGCTTTACAACAAACTATTCAGCATGACAGAAAAAAGGCCTAAAAAGGTATGGTATGAGGTGTGTTTTGATAGTAAAGAAAAAACCCCTACAAAACTCATTGATTTTTAATGGCTTGTAGAGGTCTTTTTTGTGTCTGTCGGGAAGACAGGATTCGAACCTGCGACCCCCTGGTCCCAAACCAGGTGCGCTACCGGCCTGCGCTACTTCCCGAACTTCGGTTTGACCCGAATCTTTTTAACTGCGGTGAGGGCGGGATTCGAACCCGCGGTACAGTTTAACCCGTACGGCAGTTTAGCAAACTACTGATTTCAGCCACTCATCCACCTCACCTTCCGAAATCAAATGTTTCAGGGAGGGCAAATTTACGAAAGACTATCCAAACCCCAAAAGATTTGTGCATTTGTATTGAAACAAATATTACATGGCGGCCAGTTGGACCTTCTGCTGAAGCTCCATGACACTTTCCCTGAACATGTTGTCTGTATCCATCAGGTCCTTAACGGTCTGGCAGGAATGTATCACAGTGGTGTGATCCCTTCCGCCAAAATGCTCCCCAATGGTCTTGAGTGAATTTTTGGTAAAGATTTTTGCCAGATACATGGTAATTTGACGGGCCTGAACGATTTCCCTTTTCCTGGTCTTCTGCAACAACCTGTCATAAGGCAGATCGAAGAACTCACATACCATTTTCTGGATGGTATCGATCGTGATTTCTTTGGAAGATGTCTTGATGAAGTTGCGAAGCACCTTCTTGGCAAGATCAAGATCTATCTCACGCTTGTTGAGCGAAGACTGTGCCAGGAGTGAGATAAGGGCTCCTTCGAGCTCTCTGACATTGTTTTGGATATTATAAGCGATGTACTTGACAACATCTTTGGGAAGGTCAAGCCCATTGTTTTTCATTTTTTTCTCAAGGATTTCTATCCTTGTTTCATAATCAGGAACTTGAAGGTCTGCACTCAATCCCCAACGAAACCTGCTCAACAACCTTTCCTGCATGCCTTCAAGATCTTTTGGCGGCTTATCAGAGCTCAGAATGAGCTGCTTTCCAGATTGGTGAAGGTGATTGAAGATGGCAAAAAAAGCATCTTGTGTTTTCTCCGCACGGTTGAAGAACTGCACATCATCGATGATGAGCACATCCACCATCTGGTAGAAATGGATGAAATCATTGATGGCATTGTTCCTGCTATGGTCCTGGAACTGATTGATGAATTTTTCTGAACTCACATACAAGACAACCTTGTTGGGATGCAAGCGCTTTACTTCATTTCCGATGGCCTGTGTAAGGTGTGTCTTTCCAAGACCTACACCACCATAAACGACCAGAGGATTGAAGGATGTTGCACCAGGCTTCTCAGCAACCGTTTTACCGGCCCTGCGGGCAACCCTGTTGCAATCGCCTTCCACAAATGCGTCGAAGGTATAAATTGGGTTGAGCTGTGAATCGATCTGCATTTTCTTCAGACCGGGTATCACAAATGGATTCCTTACATGGTTGTTGATCACCAAGGGAAAGTCCATCTCATTGTTTGAATAGCTTTTAAATGATTGACCGCTTACGTCCATGGTCAATGGCTTGGCATTGCCGTTCCCACTGTCAACCATGATCCTGTATTCCAATCTTGCCTCTTTACCCAATTCACGCTTCAATGTCTTCGCAAGAAGGTTGATATAATGTTCTTCGATGTATTCGTAAAAAAATTGACTTGGAACCTGGATCGTCAGCACATTGTCTTTGATAGCAACAGGCTTGATAGGCTCAAACCATGTTTTGAAATGCTGCCACTCAACAATATCCTTGATGATTGCTAAACAATTGCTCCAAATCTTATCGAACGGTTTTTCCATTAGTACGTAAGCAGTTTAATTGGTGGTTAATCCAGGAAGCTAAAGAATCAATGTAGTTTGAAAACAGCAGAGAGCTTTCAAAATAACGATGACTAATTAGGATATTTTCTTTTAATCCGATGATTTTTTAAGGGGCTTCTCCACATATCCAATTTTTCAAAAAATCAGTCAGACGGCGAATATAGATTCAGTTTTTAAATAAAAAAATTTTTTAATCCACAATATTTTCCAATACCGAAATCGCTTGATTTTTATCTAATTTTTGCCCCCCTTCACCTGAAAAATCGTAATCCAAACGGCCCAGTTGGAGACCACCCCAGCCCACCTGGTTCACCAGCACTTTTTTACCCGCCTTGTTGGCATACTCCCTTGGCTTCTCAAAGAAGCGGTGCGTATGGCCACCGAGGATCAAATCTATGTGCTCAGACTCCTTTGCCAACACTTCATCACTGACCTTGTTATCACTGTACTTGTCGCCCAGGTGTGAAATGCAGATTACCAGATCACATTTCTTTTCTTTCTTCAGCAAAGCCGCGGTGCGGCTGGCATTGCTGATAGGATCCATATACACCGTTTTGCCATAAAGACTGTCGGGAACAAGACCAGTAAGCTCAATTCCTACGCCGGTTACACCAATTCTCAGATCACCTTTCTTGAACACTTTGTAGGGTGCAAAATGATTTTCCATTGGCGTTTGCCCGAAACCGTAGTTGCACATCAAGATAGGGAATTTTCCGTGGTCTGCCAGTTGTTTTACAAAATTCTCCATGCCTGCATCAAAATCATGGTTGCCCATCACACCGGCATCATATCCCATCATCTGCATGGCCCTCATTTCCGGCTCTCCTTTGAAGATATTGAAATAGGGCGTTCCCTGAAAAATATCACCGGCATCAAGCAACAATACATTGGCTTCCTGGGCCCGGATCTTGCTGATGATGGCAGCCCTTGCTGCAATGCCTCCCATGCCTGCATTTCTGGTGCCATCCATCGGGAAAGGATCCAAACGGCTGTGCACATCATTGGTGTGCAGGATGGTCAGCTTGGTTGAGGGTGTGGATGCAAATGAATGGCCATTGAAGAGCATGGCTCCTGCGGTCATTCCACCCTGGATGATGAATTTTCTCCTGTTCATTGTATGATCCTGTTTTGGGGCTCTCCAAATGTTTTAACTCCAGCTTTTCCACTGGCCTTGCAATACTCAATGATGGCATCGCGTTGAAAGTATCCTGTTCGTTGCTGTGGCAGTTTCTTGAATAGAGTGAATCCTCCGCCACCATCAACGGCATAATCAGAATTGACCATAAAATAAATGCGGTTCATGTCTATCGGAATTCCTCCAATCATCACATCCACGGCCTTCTTGTCTTTTATCCGCATGCTCAGTCCTGCGACGCCTCCGCCCCCACCATCTTCTGCCAGCCGATCCAGCGTTTGTTGCAAAACGCTTCCTTTTACCTCAACGATGACAAGGGTATTGTCAAAGGGCATCACTTCGTAAATAACCCTTCTATCAATATTTCCTGCAGGAATACGGTTGATGCGCACACCACCATGGTTCATAAAGGCAACATCGGCCCTCTTGTCAAACTTCTCCCTGGCTGCCCAGAGATAGGCATCCGCAAGGAAATTACCCAGTGGACTGTTGGGGATCTCTTTCAACAGCGCTGTTGCATTTTGGGCAAGTACCTCATTCATGGTCTTGTCTACGCTGTCCTTATATGGTCTCAGCATGCTAAGGAAGGAACTATCTGACTTCTTCAGCTGCCCCACTGGATAGCCTTTGTACCCAATGCCCGAGAGGGGCTGGGATGAATGGCAAGCAGAGAGCAAAACAAAAAGCAACAAAAAAGGGGTAAAACGCTTCATCAGAATTGGGGTGTTTCGGAAGGTAATGATTTTTGGACAAATCTTTTTCACTGATTCAGATAAATGATAACTTCGCCTAAACAGTTATTTTTATGGGATTCGATCTTACCGGTAAACTTGTGACCAAATTTGAAACGATTCAACGCAGTGCCACCTTCAAAACAAGGGAATTTGTTGTTGAAACAAACGAAGACATCAATGGCCGCACCATCACCAATTTTGTCAAGTTCCAATCCGTACAAGACAGGACCAGCATCATTGATCGTTTCAATATAGGAGATACTGTAAAAGTACATTTCAACATCAAAGGTTCCCGCTGGGAAAAAAACGGCCAGGTCAATTATATTACCAACCTTGATGCATGGAGGATTGAGCAAATCAGCATGGGATCAGGTGGTTCCATCGAAACCCCTCCTGCCTTCTCTCCTGATCCAGAAAGCCAGCACGGTATAGCAGACGACTTGCCATTCTAATATTTCATTACAATGCAGCATGAGGTCCTTTTGCAACTTTCTCCGAAAGATGCAGCGCAATCTGCTGCCATCTCAGAAAGCATAGCCCATGAACTGGGCATAGATGCCAAAAGGATTACAGGTTTTCACTTCATCAAAAAATCAATTGATGCGAGGAAAAGAAATGTATTGATCAATCTCAAGCTAAAAGCTTTTGTGGATGAACCTTTTCATGCCACAGCCCTCCCCCCTTTTGAATTTCCAGATGTCAGCAAGGCAGACAAAAGAACATTGGTGATTGGAGCTGGGCCTGCCGGTTTGTTCGCAGCCCTTGAACTGATCCAACTGGGCATCAAACCAATCATTCTAGAGCGCGGGAAAGACGTCAGGGAAAGAAGGCGTGACCTTGCTGCCCTGAACAAGGAAGGAATACTCAACGAAGACAGCAACTATTGTTTTGGCGAAGGTGGAGCAGGCACCTATAGTGATGGCAAGCTTTATACACGAAGCACCAAAAGGGGAAATGTTGAGAAGGTCCTTCAACTGCTTGTTCATTTTGGAGCCGACCCGGCCATTCTATACACTGCCCATCCACATATTGGCACCAATAAACTTCCCGGCATCATCCAGGCCATCAGACAACAGGTCATTGATGCCGGAGGAGAAGTGCATTTCAACGAGCGTGTCATTGATTTTACCATAGAAAATCAGCGGATAAAATCCATCCACTGTGCTTCAGGCAACCGTTTTGAAGGAAACAATCTCATCCTCGCTACGGGTCATTCTGCCAAAGACATCTATCTGCTGTTGCACAACAAAAACATATTGATTGAGGCCAAACCTTTTGCCCTCGGCGTTCGGATTGAACATCCGCAATCCCTGATCGATTCCATTCAATACCATTGCCCCACAACCCTTCAACGCGATGAATTTCTACCGCCTGCTTCCTACCAGCTGGTGGAACAGGTCAACGGTCGTGGAGTCTTCTCCTTCTGTATGTGCCCAGGCGGCATCATTGCCACCGCTTCTACCGTTCAGAAAGAATTGGTGGTCAACGGCTGGAGTCCATCAAAGCGCAACAATCCTTTTGCCAACTCAGGAATGGTGGTGCAGATTGGTTTAGAGGATATGATTAAAGGAATGAGAAATAAGGGGGAAGGGATGAACCTGCCAGCCGAAGGCTGGGAAAACCCCCTCTTGCTGCATCATTTCCAGGAAAATGTTGAACGCAGGGCTCATGAGGCTGGAGGTGGACATTTTGTTGCCCCTGCCCAAAGAATGACAGACTTTGTGCAAGGAAGGACCTCTTCCACCCTGCCAGAAAATTCTTATCTCCGCGGTGTGGTGCCGGTCAACATGAAAGATGTGTTGCCAGACTTCGTTTTCAGTTCATTGCAAAATGCCTTCAAGGCTTTCGGCAAAAAAATGAAGGGCTACTTCACAGAAGAGGCCACCATCATCGCGCCGGAAAGCAGAACCTCATCACCCGTGAGGATTCCGCGCGACCCTGAAACGCTTCAGCATCCACAGATCAGCAACCTCTATCCCTGTGCAGAAGGCGCCGGTTATGCGGGCGGAATTGTCAGTGCCGCCATGGATGGACAACGGGTGGCCAACCACTTATCAATTTTCTCTGCAGCTGACAACTTTTCAATGTAATTTCCCGTCACTATCAACTTATATGGATACAATTCTCGAAGTAAATGGACTGAAGAAATATTTCTCAGGACAGAAAGCAGTAGACGACATCAGTTTCTCCATCGAAAAAGGCTCCGTTTTTGGACTGCTCGGACCCAATGGTGCAGGTAAAACAACCCTGCTCAGGATGATCACCGGCATCTTCTTCCCAGACGAAGGTAATATCACCCTGAATGGCAAACATTTTGAGCCCCTGCGCGACAATGCCTTGATTGGCTATATGCCAGAAGAGCGCGGGCTTTATAAAAAAATGAAGATTGGAGAACAGGTACTTTATTTGGCACAGCTGAAGGGCTTGTCCAAAAAAGAGGCCATGGAAAATATCAAGACCTGGTTCATCAAATTTCAGATGGAATCCTGGTGGAACAAGAAGGTTGAAGACCTCAGCAAGGGCATGAGCCAGAAACTGCAGTTCGTTACAACCGTGGTACACAATCCCAAACTCATCATCCTGGATGAACCCTTCAGTGGGCTTGATCCTGTGAATGCCAACCTGATCAAGGACGAAATTTTCAGGCTCGCAAAAAAAGGCGCCACCATCATCTTCAGTACCCACAGGATGGAACAGGTAGAAGAGATTTGCGACCATATTGTACTGGTTAACAAGGGGGGTAAAATCCTGGATGGCACCGTTGGAAAAATCAAGCAGGACTTCAAGGAAAACATATTCGAACTTGGGTTTGACCAGGCCCTGTTGGCAGAGCATACCGCGATCCATTTGTTTGATGTGAAAGAAAGCCATGAAAACAAGCTGCGCATCAAGATCAACGATGGTTTCAGCAACAATGACGTGATCCAATTCTTCATCAACAAAGGATTGAACATCCGTTCCTTCAATGAGGTACTTCCTTCATTGAACGACATTTTCATTCGCCTCATCCAGGGAACACCAGAAGCAAGACAATTCCAAAACTGATCATTGTAACATCATCACATGAACAAGGTTTCACTCATCATAAAAAGGGAATACATCACCAGGGTCAGGAACAAGCGTTTTTTACTGGTCACCTTCCTCATGCCCCTCATCTTCATCGGCTTTATTGCAGGCTCGGTTTACTTTGCAGCCAGCGGAAAAGAAGAAACGACCATTGCCATTGTCAATGATCCTGGCTTCCTTAAGGAAAACCTCAACGATGATTCAGGAAATGTGGTGTTTGCCTTTCCTGAAGGCGCAGACAGCATTAACTACAAAGACAAAAAGTTTGACGGGATCCTTTACCCCGAACTCTCAGAAGGCAAGCTTGTAGCGGAATTGCACTCATCAAAGCAACTGGGTTTTGAAACCACCCGTTATGTTGAACGCCAGCTGAACAAGGCATTGGAAAATAAACTCTTGCTGGAAAAAGGCATCGATAAATCAACCCTCGACTCCATTGCTGATGCATCCGAAGAAAATGTAGAGCTTAAAAACATGGTCGCAGACGAAGAGGGAAAATCAACTGAGTCCAATGCGGGGATTGCCTATGGCGTAGGGTTCGGCAGTGGCTTACTGATCTACATGACCATGTTCATCTTTGGTGCGATGGTGATGCGTGGTGTAGCAGAAGAAAAAACCAACCGCATTGCAGAAGTTATTGTCTCTTCCTGCAAACCATTTGAACTGATGCTCGGGAAGATCATCGGCATTGCAGGCGTCGGGCTCACACAACTCCTTTTGTGGATCACGCTGATGGTGGCTCTCTCGAGTTCATTGTCTGCTTTCATTCCTGCAGAAACCTACCAGCAGTTTCAATCCATGCAGCAGGGTCAACAGATGGTGGGCAGTGCCGCTGCCGCCAATCCGACAGCACTCAAAATCCTGCAAGCAAAATCAACCATCATAGAAAGTGTAAACTGGATGATGATCATCAGTTTCTTCCTGTTCTATTTCCTGGGTGGTTACCTTTTTTATGCATCCCTGTTTGCAGCCATTGGCAGCGTCATCAACGAAGATCCCCAAGAAGCACAGCAGCTGATGCTCCCCATCACCATGCCCATCATTTTCTCCTTTGTCATTCTGCAGTCTGTACTCAGCAATCCTGGCAGCTCCTTGGCCATCTGGACCAGCATCATCCCCTTCACATCGCCCATCATCATGATGGGAAGGATTCCGTTTGGTGTGCCGGGAACCGTGCCTTATTGGCAGTTGGCTGCATCCATGCTGAGCTTGATCGGCGGATTCATCCTCACCACCTGGTTTGCAGGAAAAATCTACAGAACGGGCATCCTGATGTATGGGAAAAAAGCGAGTTGGAAGGAAATGATCAAATGGACTTTCCGGAAAAGCTAAAACTTCTATTCGAAGTTAAAACATTGGCATCATTTTTGGTGTATTCTTGCCGTATGAAACTACTTTACGGCTACCTCAAGCCTTATAAATGGCTTATCGGGCTCACCATGCTCCTTGCAACCATCAATACAGTGTTTTCACTGATTGACCCGATCATCTTTGGAAAGATCATCAAACTCTCCCAGGACATCAACATAAAGCAGGAAAACGGCAGCAATTTCAGCTGGGATGATTTTTTCTCCGCTACCATAACCTTGCTGCTCATGTCGATGGGAACGGCCATGATGAGCCGGATTGCCAAGAACATGCAGGATTATTTTGCCAATGTGGTGATCCAGAAATTCGGGGCAAGAATCTTTACCGACGGGCTTCAACATGCCATGAAACTACCTTATCAGGAGTTTGAAGACCAGCGCAGCGGAGAAACCCTGAGCATCCTCACCAAGGTGCGGACCGACACTGAAAAATTCATCAACTATTTTGTCAACGCACTGTTTGCCATTATCGTAGGCGTCATCTTTGTATTCATCTATGCATCTGTATATGTGCACTGGTCTGTTCCCATTGCCTATGTGGTGGGCATTTCATTGCTTTCATGGGGCACCAATGCCCTGAGCAAGAAAGTAAAATTGATCCAGAAAAAAATCGTCAGCAGCACCACTTCACTGGCAGGCACTACAACAGAGAGCCTTAGAAATATTGAGTTGGTAAAGAGCCTCGGCCTGACACAACAGGAGGTCAAACGTTTGAATGCAGACACCTACAAAATCCTTGGCCTGGAACTCACAAAAGTTAAAAGAATCAGGAGCATCAGTTTCCTGCAAGGCACGCTGGTCAATACGTTGCGACAGGTCATCCTGTTTTTGCTGATGTGGCTGGTGTTCAAGGACAAGATGCAACCACACGAAATGGTGACCATGCAGTTCTTCTCTTTCTTCATTTTTGGCCCATTGCAGGAAATTGGAAACATCATTCTTTCTTACCGCGAAGCGGAGGCCTCCATCAACAATTACCATAAGTTGATGGAAAAGCAACCAGAAATGAAACCCGAAAACCCGGTTCATCTTGGCGATGTTGAAACCCTCAGTTTTGATAACGTTGGCTTCAAACACATCACAGCAAAACAGAAGGCCATTGACGGCATCAGCTTTGCCGTCAAACAAGGCGAAACAGTTGCTTTCGTAGGTCCTTCAGGTTCAGGAAAAACAACACTGATGAAACTGCTTGTAGGCCTCTATCGTCCTCAGGAAGGAAGGGTGCTTTACAATGGCTTGGATGAGAACGAAATTGATTTTGAAGACCTCAGAAAGCAAATTGGATTTGTAACACAAGACACCCAGCTCTTCTCAGGAACCATCAAAGAAAACCTGCTCTTTGTCAATCCGGAAGCAACAGAGGAAGATATACAATCGGCGCTGGACAAGGCTTCATGCGAATCTCTTCTCAAACGCACTGACAATGGAATCAATTCCGTGATTGGTGAAGGCGGTCTAAAATTGTCTGGTGGAGAGAAACAAAGGATATCCATTGCCCGTGCACTGCTGCGCAATCCAAGGGTCTTGTTGTTTGATGAAGCCACCTCAGCACTGGATTCGATTACCGAAGAAGATATCACTGCAACCATCAGAGAGATTTCTGCCAGAAAAGAACAGATCACGTTATTGATTGCCCACAGGCTTTCTACCATCATGCATGCAGACAGGATCTATGTGCTGGAAAAAGGAGTGATTGTTGAAACCGGTTCTCACCAAGAACTCTTGGCTGAGAAGGGATTGTATTATGCCATGTGGAGGCAGCAGATTGGGGAGCGGGAGAAGGTTTAGGGAGGTTGAAAAGGTTGAGGGGGTTGAAGAGGTTGAAGAACTGCGAATCAGATCAGATTCCTTGATCTTTTCTGTGCAGCACTTTTTCCAGCAAACTTTCTTCAGAAAGTTCCTCTACTTCACTCAGCAGAACTTCCAATGCAGAGGTGCTTTGAAAGATTTCAACCAAAGAAAAAAATAAGGACACCAGCAAAAAAATAAGGCTTGTCGCAAAAAGGATATTGGCCAGCCCATCCCACGACCTGTAAATGCAATACATGCAGGCAACGCAGAGCAGGAAGCTGGATACGCCTGCTGCCTGCATGAAACGAATGTAGTTTAACCGCTTGCGTAGACTTCTGATTTGAGCCAACAGGTTCTTCTTGTTCTTCAGATGAATGTAATCATCAAATAGTTTCCGCACCAAACTGGCAATCGCAAGAAACCGATTGGTATACGCAAGCAGCAAAAGGCTGATGGCAGGGAAAAGTAATGCGGGGGTTGTTATTGAAATTTCCATCTTAATTTAAATGGTTTAAGAAGTTGAAGGAGTTGAAGAGGTTGAAGAAATACTTGTCTTAAACCGCTTCAACCCCTTCAATGTTTAAAACTACTTCACTGACAACTTAAAATCAATCGAAATATCAGTTTCACCTTTAGAAACTGGGTCTCCGGCTGCTTTTACACCAGGCTTGTGTTTAAGCGTCACATTCATTGTACCTGTTCCAGCGGCCGCGGCAGCAGTCCAGGTAGAGGTAACCCCCAATGGCAGACCTTTTGAATCGTTGTTCAGGTTAGAGACAGCAACCAATGAATTGGTAGATGAAAGATAAATCTGGTGATCGACGCCTTCAGCAGTAACCTCCAGCGTGATATCATCGACAGGTGTTGTGCTTTCATTCAACAACTGCAGTGTGCAATCATAGACTTTGCCTCTTGCCAGAACAATTTCATCAAACTTGGATGGAGCGGCACCGCCAACGCCGTCAAGGTCCTTGAATTCAAACAGGGATTGTGCACCGGATCCTTTCTCAGTCAACCTGACCCTAACAGTGGTGATCAATTCACTTTCGTTTGGATCCACTTTGTCTTTTTTGCAGGAAACAATAGAAACCATAGCAACAAACAGGGCTACCAAATGCAAATTCATTTTTCTCATTTTTCGTGTTTTTTAGATTGTTAATTTAATTTTTATGGCAATATTTCTCCCACGATCCAATGCGAAATACCGGAAGGCATTCATGTAGTCGCGGTAAGACACATTAAAAAGATTGGTCGCACTCAACACCAGTTCTATGGGGCGTTTGCGGACATCGATGGCAGTTGTCGCTTCTGCATTGAAGAGGGAATATGCTGGAGGCGGAACCATATAATCCGATTGCATTGATGTATTTCCGACAGCATCAGTCACCTTGATGTTGCCCGTTGGCGGCACATGCGTTTGTTCGGTTACATGCTGCATACCAAACTTAATGGATGACTGTTTCCATTTTTTTCCATCAATAAAACTGTATTCCAAATCCGCTTCAAACCTGTCAGAAGGCATCTGTATCAACCAGGTCTTTTCGGTTGCATTGTATGCCCTCAAAACAGATCCTTTTACATGGGCTTGAAGATGATTGGTGAGGCGATAGGCCAGGCGCATGTCCATGCCGGTCAGGCTTGCATCGGTCTGGGCATAATCAAATGCAGGGAAAGCACCCCTTATTGTCAACAAGGCAGGATAGGCAGGCTTCAGGTAAATGAAACCATTGATACCCTTCTGGTAAATTCCCAGTTCGGCCTCCCATTTTTCATTGTTGTAAACTACAGTACCCAAAACGCTGAAAGCCCTTTCAGGACTGAGATTTGCCCTTCCCCGTTCAATTCTGGCAGCACCATGATGGAGCCCATTGCTGAACAGTTCATTCACCTGTGGCGAACGCCATGCGGTAGATGCAGTAAATGAAGTACGCAAATGGTCACTGAATTTATAGGCCACCACACCAGTGCCAGACAAACCTGAAAAAATTCTTTGGCCATAAGGATCCCCAGATACCAAGGCATTGCCCATCAACAGATCAAAAGGTTTTGGGTCATTATCCTTGATATTGAATCTGTTCCTATGGTCGTATCGAAGACCCAGCTCAACCTGCCATTTTTCATGTTGATAGCGTTCTGCAGCCCAAAAGCCCAGGTCAACCGATTGATAGTTGGGAACGAAATACCTGTAGTTGATATAATTGTCCTGGTACATGGCATTGACCCCAACAGAACCTTTGATTTTTTTTTCAGCAAAATGTTCCCAAACCAAATCCGCCATATGGGTCTGGAGATTCAACTGCAATTGGGGCAGATCAGATGCAGATCTGGTAAGATCAAACTCTTTGCGGATGTTCAACTGCGAGGAGAGTGTAAGGTTGATCCTGCTGCGACCCACCATTTCAGAAAAAGCCTTGACTTTAAACAAGTGGTGCTGAACAGACTGATAGGGCCTTTCGATGGCATAACTGAATCCTTCATCGCGGATATACGAAGGGGGCGATTGGGCGCGGATGGCGTTCTCCAAATCCGTTAGGTTTCCAATGTGGGAGCCAGAGAAGATGCCAATGTTGGTATTGAATATGCTGTAAAACAATTCAGCCCCTTTGTTCTTTTTCCTCCATCCAGCAGCTGCTGACATGTTCATTTCTTCGACACCGGAATTTTTCAGCCAGTATTCAGGTGTCCTTGCATTCCCACCACGTTTCAGGGTTCCTTGCACCCGCCAGGCGGTTGTTTCATTTTTATCAAATCCACTTTCCACCATCGCAGAAACAACGCCCTGCCTGTTGTTGGAAAATGCTGCCAGGTTGACTTCACCCTTCATTTCTTTTTTGTATTGCAACAAACGTGGCTCCACCAAAACAACGCCGCCAATGGCATCTCCACCGTAACGAACGGATGCCGCTCCTTTGATCACCGTCAGCCGGTTGGCCACATAAGGGTCAATCTCTGGCGCGTGTTCACTTCCCCACTGCTGCCCTTCCTGCCTGATGCCGTTGTTCAGGATCAGAACACGGCTGCTGTGAAGCCCTTGAATGACGGGCTTGTAAATATTGTTTCCGGTTTGCAAAACGGTGACACCGGTAATCCTTTGGAGTGATTCGCCGAGAGACAAACCCCTGGTGGCAGCCAGTTCTTTTCCTTTCAACTCCCCCGTCATGCCTTCAGGACGGACAGTGGCAGCACCCACAACAACCACTTCCTTCAACAGGTTCTCCGCATGCGAAAGTTCAAATGATTTGCTCAGGTCTTCTTTGAGGTGAAAATGAAAATCCAGTGCCTGGCAATCCGCATGGGTGATGCGCAGGGTATAATCGCCAGGACAAATACCTGACAGGGAATATTTTCCCTGAACATCCGTCTGAATGGTCTTCTTTAATTCTACAACCGTAACCGATGCGCCGGCCAATGGAGAGCGTGTATCGGCATCATTGACCGTACCGCGCACAGTTAAGATGCATTGCCCATGTGCAAATGCAGAAAATAAAAGGAAGAATGATATGGCTGACAAAAACCTCATGGTTTCACTTGAAAGCCAAAACTAATGAAATTTTAAATATTTGCAATACTGTTGCAAATATTTAAAACCGCTCGATGAGTCCAGCTATGCCCTGGCCCCCACCCACACAGGCTGAAACCATGCCATACTTTCTATTGAGGCGCTTTAAATCGCCCAGGATTTGAACACTGAGTTTTGCACCAGTGCATCCCAATGGATGCCCGAGTGCAATGGCACCTCCATTGATATTGACCTTCGCTGAATCAAGTCCCAGTGTATTGACTACCGCGATGGCCTGGGCCGCAAATGCTTCGTTCAACTCGATGAGGTCGATATCTTCAAGGCGCATATTGACCCCTTTCAACAGTTTGGGGATGGCCTCAACCGGGCCAATTCCCATGAGCCTTGGATTCACTCCCGCAACAGCGCAATGCACCAATCGTCCGAGGGGTTGAAGCCCCAATTCTTTTACCAAGGCCTCTCCCATCACAACAACAAAAGCTGCACCATCACTGTTTTGTGAGGAATTCCCCGCTGTCACAGATCCATTGACAGCAAAGGCAGGCTTGAGGGAAGCAAGGCTTTCAAGGCTAGTATCCGCCCTGACCCCTTCATCGGTATCAACAACAAAGGTCCTTTCTTGCTTTTTCCCATTTTCATCCAAGTAAACTTCCTTGACAGTGATGGGAACAATACCATGTTTGAAATGCCCTTGTTGAATGGCGTGCAGTGCTTTTTGATGGGATGAAAGCGAAAATGCATCCTGCGCTGCCCTTGAAACATTATACTCTTTGGCAACAGCTTCTGCCGTCAGGCCCATGTTCAAATAATAATCGGGGTCATCCGAAGCGATATTGTAGGACGGAACGGTTTTCCAACCGGCAGCTGGAACCATGCTCATGCTCTCAACGCCTCCTGCAATGATACAGTCGGCCATTCCAGCCCTGATCTTGGCGGTTGCCATGGCAATGGTTTCCAGCCCTGATGCGCAATACCTGTTTACTGTAATGCCTGGCGCCTGGTGGCCCAGTGCCCTTGCCGCAATGATCCTGCCCACCTGAAGCCCTTGTTCGGCTTCCGGAACAGCATTGCCCACCATTACATCATCGACACGGGTCTTTTCCAATTGAGGGATGCTTGCCATCAGCTGCTGGATGACATCAATGGCAAGATCGTCAGGACGGGTAAATCGGAAACCGCCGCGCTTGGCTTTGGTTACAGCGGTGCGAAGGCCGGCAACAATATAAGCGTCCTGCATAATGTGACATTTTGGGGTTCTTCAAATTTAAGCATTTAAGCCGACAGGCACTAAATCCTTACTACACATGGGTCAGCAAAAAGTCTGCATCAATATGCAACAAATTGTGGATTCCCTTCAAGAAAGAAACATCCGGCTTTCTTTTGCCGGAAAGAATTTCAGAAACCTTTGAAGGAGAAAAACCAAGTTTTTCCGCCAAGGTTGTTTGAGAGATTTTCTGTTCAAACATTTTAAGCTCAACCATTTCTGGTATCGACTTGGGCTCTCTTTGTGGCTTCAAATGAAGCACATCATTCTCATATTTTTCTGCAGCTTCCGCCATGGTTGAAAGCCTATTCAATTCAGCCTCAGTCAGAAGATGCTCCCCTTTGTTCATCATCTCATATACATCCACCATGGTTTGGTGATATTCCTTTTTTGAATTGATTTTGTATTTCATCGATCAATGCTTTTTAAAAATTACGCTTGACGCTTCCAGTTGATCATAGTCACTGTGGGTGCCAAAAAAAAAGAATAAAAACAGTCCTGACTTTGAAAATTATCAATGCAATGAGCCGAAAATGGTTCCCCTTCAAATCAAACACATATCGATCATTTCCAACCGCATCAACTGAATTGAAGCTATTTTTCATTTCAGAAAAGTTTTTCCAACTAGAGGAACTAACTATCTCATACCACTTAAAGACTGCAACAGCTGCCTCTGGATACTTTTCAGCGAAATCCCTAAGCACTGTCTTAGACACAATAACCATTCTCACAGATTTTTACAAAATTAGAATATTTTTCTATTTTTTAGAATATATTTCTATAAAAAAAAAGGGGCACAAGGCCCCTTTAAACTGATACTCAAATCCTTTAATCCGCTTTACTGGGTATTGATTATTCTACAAATTATGTCATCAACGCCATCAGGCCCCACACGTTTGCTGCTGGAGCCATGGTATTCGCAGACATCCACCTGTTCAAGACAAAAATTGTAGAGACAAAAGGAACGTTGTCATTTCAATGGGATAGCAGGGGCGACAGAATTTTTGGGGCAGGAATCAAACTACAGAAATCCTACAAGAAAACATCCTGATCAATCTTCCTCTTCCAACCGAAAAATCTCCCCCACTTGCTTGCCGAACAAACGGGCCAGCTTCAGTGCCAATACTGTTGAGGGCACATATTTATTGGCTTCGATGGCATGGATGGTCTGGCGGCTAACACCCAATTTCTGTGCAAGTTGTTCTTGCGTGAGGGTGTGAATGGCCCGCTCCACTTTTATACTATTTTTCATCGGTGGAGATCATTTTGTTTTTCAAAAGAATAACATTGAACCGGCCGATGAAAATGATCAACACAGTGAACATGTTGTAAATCATCACATGAAAAAACCCCATCCCGTAAATGAAAATGAAGGACAGGAAAAGCAAAACATAGTTTACCCAGACAGCCCACATCAATGATGAAAGCCGAAGGTTGGCAACGTATTCATCTTCCTGCTTTTCTTTAGAAAAGCCAACCATCATGGCGCCCAGAATAAATACAACACCCACCAAGGTAATGGTGATGTCGGTGGAAATGATGCCAAAATGACTTTTATCCCCAAGGATTTCATCGTTGTACAATGCAAAGACCTTTGACTTGATCGTGAGCTTGGATTCCAAATCGCTTAGCATCAGCAAAAAGCCCAACAAAGCCGATGGAATCAAGAGAATCCAACCGATTAGCTTGAACTTGTTGGGAAGCAAGATTTGTTTGAACATACAGTATATTTTACTAAATGTAATGTTTTCTTTACATTTAGTAAAATACAATACACTTTTTACAAAGAAAAACGGCCCGAAGGCCGCCTTTAACCATAAAACTCATGACCTCTGTGGTCTGGAAAGACCCTGAATCCTATCATGAATCAGTTTTTCTTGGTGGTAATTTTCATAACACCATTTTTACCTTTTTCACCATACAGCTTAACTGCGGTTTCACCTTTAAGCACATTGATGGATTTGATCGTATTGGGATCAATGTCTTTCATGCTTCCAGACTCCATTTCTTTTCCGTCGATAATATAAAGCACATCCTTTGGCAACTCAGTTTTCTCTGTTGATTTCTGCACATAAGTGATGGTTTTTTTACCGTCCTTATCCGTTGTTGTGACAGTTAATGATTTAGGATCTTTTTTAGATTCTTCTACAACTTTATCATCATTCATCCGAATTATCATGGTACTCACATTCGAATTTGTTTTAATGTCTGTGACAGTTTTATAAACTGCTGTGTCAACTGATATTTGAATGTTGCTGACCTTTCCATGCGCGGGAACAGCAACCTTTGCCTTTCCATCAAACATTACGGAATCCACTTTCACGGTAATCACCTTTTTCCCATCAGCAGAAGTAGCTTCGGTCCAGGTCATCCCACTCAATTTTCTTTCGGAAACAGCAGGACCTTTTTCATCGCCCCGGATATCAATGATTTTGATGCTGGATGGATCAATTTTATCCAGATCAGTGGGTGAAAATTCTTTTCCATTGATGATAATCCTTGGAGAACCCGGTTTCCCTGGTTCAAGGGGAGGCAATGGAGGCAATGGTGGCATTGGAGGCAATCCCGGTGTTGCTTCAACGCCTATGAAAGTGGTACCTGCAGACATGCTGTCTGATGGGATGAAAATGAATTTCTTCTCCGTGTGCAAAGGAAAGCCTTCCACTGTTGTTACCTTGTTTGCCGGTCCAGCCAACTCATTCAACGGCACTTCAAACAATTTCTTCTTTGTACGAACATCTTTGAATATGGCTGTATCGCCATTGATGTCAATTTGAAAACTTCCTTTGATCTTACCCGTCTTGGCATCACGGTATTGGGAAGGAATGGTATCAGTATGAGCTGCAGTACCTGACATTTCAGGGTTAGAAGATTGATTGTTCAATTGCTCCTTGATAGTGAAAGAAAGCAATGCAATGATGCCAACGGCCAAGGGCAGTGTCAGGATTCTCCTTGCATAACTGTAACTGACTTTTTTAGATGATGTTAACATGATGATGCGTCTTTTAATAGATGAATAAAAAAATGATTGTCCGGTTGATAATATAGAAGATTGATAATGGGTTTGCAACAACATGGCTGCAAGGGCTGAAGCATCGGCCTCGTCTACAGCTTTCTCATCTGCTATGAATTCATGGATCACCTCCAGCTCCCTACGGATGATCCAGAGAAAAGGATTCATCCAAAACAGGGCGGAGAGCATAGCAATCAAGAGCTTGTCGTAGGTATGCAGGTGTTCAATATGGGTCAGTTCATGGCGCAGGATCTGCCTTCCTGTTTCATCTTCCATGGAAATGTCTTCTCTCCAGAACAGGTTCCTGAAAAAGGAGAAAGGAGCATCCTCAATCTTGGTTTCAACAAAGTCAAAACGTTCCATTGGGGTAATCTTTGAAGCAGATTTGATCCTGTAAATCTTGTAGATCCCATATGCAAAAAATGAAACCAATGATAGAGAAACCAAAAGGATGGAAATGAACAGTAATTTCTCCCAGGTAAAAGCGGCTTCTGTAAGGGCAATACTGCCAGGCTGATCAATAAACAACAAAAGCTGTTTTGCTGATACGTCTTGTGGTTCCTGAAGGGTAAACCAATTCAGGTCAATGGCAGGTAGTACCAAGGACAGGAACATGGTTGCGATCAGATAAAACCTGTTATAATGATGGAACCTGGTATTTCGCAATGCCACCCAATAGTAACCCAGCAAGATGCCGGACACAAGGATTGATTTGAGTATATAGATGTAAACCGTTTCCATGGTGATTATTTTTTCTTTTTAAGTTGCTTCAACAAGATCTCCAGGTCTTCAACAGAGAGCTTTTTCTTGTCTACCAGAAATGAAACAACCTCCTTGTAAGAACCTTCAAAATAACCCTTGGTGATCCCGGCGATGGATCCTGAAGTGTAGTCATCTTTTGACAGCAGTGGATGATAAAAATTATAGCGGTTGGGGGTTTTGATGCCCACCACTTCTTTCTCCACCAAAATTTTTAGCAGGGTGGCAACGGTATTGTGGTGAGGCTTGGGTTCAGGCATGGCATCTACAATATCCTTGAGGTATCCACCCTCATCCAGCTTCCACAAGGCCAGCATGATCTGCTCTTCGGCCCTGGTTAAGGTTTTGTTCATAACTAAATATTTAGTCTAAATTAAAACTAAAGTTTTGGTCCACAAAATTTATTTGCAATTATTATACATGATAATTTGATCTGTACTCTATTAAAGAATGATCACTCGCTTGATGTACTGATTTAAACCATGTGTAATCTTGATGAGGTATACACCAGGTTTGGGATTCTGCAAGGAGATGCTTCTTTTATAGTTTCCACTGAAATTTGCCTGCGTTTGTCGGAATACTTCTCTTCCCTCCGAACTTAAAACGGCAATAGCTAAATCCTCTCGGCCTGTAACACTGAAGCTTAGGTTAAAGTTGCCATTACTTGGATTAGGAGCTACAGTAAAGCTAATTTTATCTGGAGCAACATTAACTATTGAAGTTACCGTTACATCTTGTTCTGCAGACAAGCTTTCGCAATTAAAATCATCAAGAACTGAAGTTCTGTATTTACCAGATTGAGTGACTTTAAGTTTTTGTCCTTTTTCACCTGGAATATCAGCTCCATTCAACTGCCATTGATTGCCATTTGCGACAGAACTAATTAAGGTGTCAGCAACTCTTGTAACTGTAGGAATTAAATTATTGATGGCTGTAACGGGAGTTCTAGTTGTTGGACAACCTCCTGAAAGCAGTCTTACTCTCATGTCGTAGAAGAAATAGTAGAACTGATTTGGATCGGCAGTAGAAGAAGCAACAACACTATTTCCTGTAACAGTCAACCCGCTGTTTATGCCATTAATACTTTGTGGATAAGGTGAAGTGGCTATATTGTTGTTTCTATAAACTGTTGCGCCTTCCGTACACTGCATAATCAACACGTGATTTCCGGGTGTGGTTACAGGAAAGTTCACATTGAAAATCATTCCCTTGTCGTTCGGATCATTCTCTGTAACTACACCAGCTTGTGCAGTTGGTCTGGTATTGGAGACAATAAAATCTCTTTGACCCAAATTGAAATAACTATATCCGCCTTGAGCATTTTCGCTCGCCAGATCAGCAAAGATAATTCTGACCTTACCAGGATTTCCAATAAACATCTTTACAGATTCAATCACCATTGGAACAGTATTAGAGAAACGTACGAAATTGCCGTTAAATTCATTGTATCCGCCAGAAGCAAATGCTGTTTTGTCTTTCGGGCCTACTGTTCCAACAAGGTCGTTAAAGGATCCAAAATATTTCTTGTCAGCTGTCACTGTATTTGTATTGGCAACTGTATTAACTGTTGATAAAGCAAATGGAATTCTTGCGGTATCCGATACAAACCAGCTGATATAATTACCAGCAGTTACAGTGCCTCTAAGCAAAACTGCTGAATTATTACAAATCAACGCCTGTAAACCTGTCGGTGCAACACCAGCCCCCAAGGCACTTGCTTCTGAAACTACCTGGTTGTTTTCTGCATTCTGATCAGTTACCAAATTTGATTTTGCTGTAAAAGTATATTTTGAATTAGCCTTCATTACAAATGGTGTCTGGAATGTGTACTCAGATTCAGCACTAGATACAAGTGGGCCATTAAACACACCGGTGATGGTTGAAAGAGGATTTCCATTTTCTCTTATTTCAACCGATAAAGGAATATTCCTTTGCTCTTTGCTTCCAGAGTTTCTGAGTTTAATCGTAACATATTGAGAGCCATCTGCACATTCTCCATCAAAAGGGTAAACAATTGAGCTTAATGCAAGATCGTTCGAAGGTCTTACAATAGTTAGCGTATAATCCTGCGCTTCTCCTCTTGTATAACTACCGGAAGGCTGAATTGAGTTAGGGGCATTGGTTTCTGAAACAATTACACGCATCAGCATTTTATCTCCAATGGCAAAGCCTGTAGGAAAGCTGATGGTTGTTTTGAAAGTGCTATCGTTTTGTAGTGCCTGACTGGTTGCGAATGATTCACCAGCATCTCCAAAATCACCATCATTGTTGGTATCAATAAATATTTTGGCATACCGGATGTTGTTGGTTTTATCGCAACTTCTCACGCGCATAAAGAAAGCATTTGACCCACCCGATTCAATGGTGACTGTAGAGAGTCTGCTGTCTTTATAGGTGCTACAGGTGTCTTTGTATTTTGTGCTAACGTCTCCAAATGAAAGTGAGTCAATGTAAGCACCACTTTGGTCACTGAATGTGGCAGCTGAATATGCTGTTCCACCAATTCCAGAAACAATTAAAGAAAAATTTTGACTGCCACCAGCTCTGATCAGTTGGCCTTTGTGGCGTACCTCAATGGTATATGTTTCGCCAAGCAAAACAGAGTCTATCTCAATCTTTTCAACATTATCAACATCATTGTCGCCTCTTGTAGCAGGGTTGGAAGGGGCGCTACCATCTAGTTTCCAAGGGAAGAAAGTTTTGTTTCCTTGTTTAACGCGAAGGTCTAAATCATTTACCAATTTCTTATCCCTAGCATTGAGCGTTCCACTTGGAGTAACCGAACCGGCTGGGTCAGTCCATACAATTGTTGCACTTAAAGAACCTTTACCTGATGAAACTACATTTACTGTATATACTGAATCATTTTTCAGGTTTTTTTCTACTACCAAATTATTTTTTGCGTTATTAAGCACACCTGCTGCTCTGGCAATATTGGCAAGGCCCCATCCATGTTTATAATCTGGACCCGCAACAGTTGTTGCTTTATCAGTAGTGTGTAAAATCAATCCCTTGATGGTGGATGACCATGCTGCATTGTTGTTGTTTTTTCTCATGAAAAGTTCTTGCAACAAAATAGCGGAACCAGCTACAGTAGGAGAGGACATTGATGTACCAGAAAGAGTTGAATAAGTAGAATTACTCCCGGAACCTGAAGAAGTTAGTCCTGAGCCATTTGCTACAACATCTGGTTTTATCCTGCCATCGTCTGTCGGTCCAAAACTGCTACTGCTACTGAGAACTACATCAGATGCTGAGGTATAGCCACCTGAAATAGGCAAAACATTTCCTACAATTAGCGCATTCTTAGCATTAGAATAAGTGGGTAATAAATCAAAACCAGTTTGATCATATATGCCTCCTGGCCTTCCGCCTGCATCGAACATGGAATTGGATTCATTAAATCTCCAATAGTTGGCGCCAAGGGCAGGACCGCTTTCGTTTCTGTTGTTTCCTGCTGATTTCACAAGAAGGTAGTTCGGCGATAAGGTTGCTATCGAATCCCACATTTGTGCCTCTGAACTGTAATTTCCAAATTTCCAATCCTCCGTTGATCCTGGAGCGCCCCAGAATTCCCATCTGTTTTGTGCACTGTTGAACCTCCATCCTGCAATACTACCATAGGAGTGATTAGACACAAGAAGGTTTGAAGCTTCCCCGGAGATCTCTGAGATGTGATTAGCAAAATCATAGGCAATGATTCCTTTGATGCCATGTGCCATACCTTTTGCTATACTATTCACTCCTGATGCTACTAGTGTACCAGTAACATGCGTTGCGTGATTGTCCTCTGTTGCAGGGTTGTCCTTTTGTGTGATTCTACCAATGAGCTCAACGTGTGACTTATTGACCAAACCTCCATCCCACAAAGCGAGTTTATTGGTAAGTAAATCACTTGATCCATTTAAATTTAATCCAGAGCTTCCTCCAGTCCATAATTTATTTGTACCAATTGTAGATGCAGCTATCACATTACTTTGAGTGCCAACATACATTGGAAAACCTAGTTCGTCAACGCCAACCAGTTGAGCGACGTTACCCTTGTCATCTGCAATGGTAAATCTCCATCCCTTTTTTGCAGCAAGGCCCATTGCTTTTTCGTACCGCTGTGTTTCGATTATACGTTGATCATTTGAAATTTTCTCAAGGTCAAGTATTTGAGGTATGGTTTGCTTTTGTGCATTCAATAATGTGTTACATAGCAATAAAAAAACTGCAACAACAAAAACTTTATTTTTTTGCATTCTCATAACGTTGAAGATAAAAATTATTGGCCTGAAAAAGCTAACTTGTTCAGAATTCGCTGAATTTAAACAATAATTTTAATTGATGTGCCAAATGTGGATTAACAGGAAAACGATGGTATTTATGCTGCTACTGTTTTCCCTTGTGGGTTGTGGGGGTGCAAAAGTGCAGGTTACTGGTAAGGTGAAGCGAGTAATGGGAAACCAGATGCCTTCGCCTGATGTACTAAATGAGGAGCCAGCCGGCTTTAGTACTACTGTCTATTTCTTTGCCCCCACACTGATGAACATGGGGATGCCCACCGGAGAACAGGGGGTATTCTTGATGACAGATAAAAAATTGGTTGCCAAATCGTTAGCAGAAAAAGATGGCAGTTTTAAGTTGAAATTAAAGCCAGGAAAGTACTCGGTCCTTTTGGGAAAAGACGGGCAATTTTATAGCAATATTTCCAGTCTGGATGGACTCATCAATCCCATTGAAATCAACAAAAGCAACAAAAAGCCTATCGTTTTAAAGGCTGATTGGGGAGCTATTTATTAGCAGTAGGTCTTCCACGGATAGTTTTTCTAGCTCAAAAATTGTAGAAGGAGCTGTAGGCTTCAATGTAACATCGACCAAGACTATTACCTTTGCGCCATGTATCGCGTTCTCAGAAACTTACTTTTTAATTTGGAAGCCGAGCAGGCGCATTATTTTTCAATGAATCTGCTGAGCACAGCCTGCAGTATCAGACCGGTCAGAAAAATCATTGGCAAATGTTTTACACCTGCAGGACCTGGGTTAGCAAGAACAGCATTTGGACTCCATTTTAAAAATCCAGTCGGACTAGGAGCCGGATTTGACAAAAATGCTTGTTACCTGAGAGAACTGGAAACCCTTGGTTTTGGCTTTGTGGAAATTGGAACGGTTACTCCCCTTCCCCAGGAAGGCAATGAAAAGCCCCGGCTGTTCAGGCTTCCCGAAGACAAGGCACTGATCAACAGAATGGGATTCAACAATGAAGGGGTGAAAGTAGTTAGAAAGCGGTTGGAGGAGTGGAAGGGTAAACAAAGCAAAAGCCTCGAGGGAAAAATAATCATCGGCGGCAACATTGGCAAGAACAAGGTGACCCCGAATGAAGATGCTTGGAAGGACTATGAAATATGTTTCAATGAATTGTTTGATGTGGTTGATTATTTTATCGTCAATGTAAGTTCCCCGAATACACCTGGCCTCAGGGCTTTGCAAGACAAGGACTCCCTACTCAAGATCCTTGGCAACCTACAGGAGAACAACAAGAAAAGACCCCATCCCAAACCCATCCTGCTCAAAATTGCACCGGACCTGACCGATGGACAACTCCAGGACATCGCTGATTTAGCAGCGGAGATTGAACTGGACGGAATTGTTTCAAGCAATACAACCATTTCAAGGGAAAACCTGTCTGAGTCATCCAAGGACCAGTCTGAAGCCATTGGCATGGGAGGCCTGAGTGGCCAACCCTTGAAAACGGCTTCAGATGATATTCTTGAAAAAATCACCAGGCTGACAGCAGGCAAAGTTCCTGTTATCGCCAGTGGAGGAATTTTTACTGGAAAAGATGCCTCAGACAAATTCAACCGGGGCGCAGTATTGGTGCAGGTTTGGACAGGTTTCATCTATGAAGGACCAGGCATCGTAAAAAAGATTTGTAAAGAAATAAAAGCATAACATGACCAGTTTATTGACCGTTGATTCGCTGATTAGCCTGATTACACTTTCACTGCTTGAAATTGTTTTGGGCATTGACAATGTGATCTTTGTATCAATTTTGATGGGACGCCTGAAAACCGAGCAAAAGCTTGCTGCAAGAAGGTTGTGGATGATACTGGGCATCAGCGTCCGGATCTTGCTGCTGCTTGCACTGGGATGGCTGGTCACCAATGGGAACAAGGAATTGTTTGGATTGACCCTGAGTGGCAAACATTATGGATTCAACCTGCGAAACTTGATTCTTTTTGCCGGTGGACTGTTCCTGCTCTACAAAACGGTTAAAGAGATACACGGAAAGCTCGAAGGAGAACATGAATTAAATGCTGACGGTAAAAAAGCCCAGGCCTCTTTTTTCAGCATCATCTCTCAGATCATCCTGATTGATATGATTTTTTCATTTGACAGCATCATCACGGCAGTGGGAATGGCAAAGCATGTAGAGATCATGATTGTGGCAGTGGTCATTGCAATGATCATCATGTTCTTCTTTTCTGAGAACATTTCAACCTTCATCCACAAGCATCCTACATTGAAAATGTTGGCACTTGCCTTTTTGTTGATTGTCGGATTCAGCCTTTTCTTTGAAGGATTGCAACCCCTGCACGGAAGCCATATCGAAAAAGGATATATCTACTTTGCGATGGCTTTCTCTTTTGGCGTTGAAATGTTGAACATGCGGATGAGGAAAAAAAGGAAGCCCGTTGAATTGTACGAGCCAACCATCAACACTGAAAATTAATTTATCCCCTCAGCAAGACTACACCAACGATTCCGGCCGTTTCAGTTCTCAAACGGGATTCACCCAAACCAACCGGTTCAAAATTATTGTGTACTGCCAGTGAAAGTTCATCTGCAGTAAAATCACCTTCAGGCCCAATCAACAAAATGCTGTCTGTGTTTTGCCCTGTCAACTGAGGCTTCTCTCCCTCCATGCAATGCGCAATGAATTTTTTTGGAGGAAGATCCATTGAGAAAACAGCGGGCAGCTTGAGGGGTTCATGCAATACAGGAAAATGAAACTGCCCAGACTGAAGGCAAGCGCTGACAAGGATTTGCTGAAAACGCTCCTGCCTGAAATGCTGTCGCTCTGTACGTTCAGCCAGCAATGGAATGATTTCAGTGATGCCAATTTCAGTGACCTTTTCCAGCATCCATTCAAACCGCGCAGTATTCTTTAACAGTGAAATACCGAGGATCATTTTTTTTGGTGGTGTGGGATGAAAAACTTTTTCTTCAAGCCCAACAAGCAATTTTTTCTTGTCTGCTTCGATAATAACAGCCTTTGCAGAACACCCTCTCCCATCCGTCAACAGCAATTGTTCGCCAACTTGCATGCGCAGGACAGTTACTGCATGTTTTCGGATTTCCTCGGTGAGGGGAATGGTTCCTTTGGATGATTGCAGGGCAGGAAAATGAAAAAGGGGTAAAGCATTCATTGTATGACCTTTGTTACCATTGGCTAAAATGGTGTGTCTTCCATATCATCCTGATGATCATTCATCCTGCTGCCTTTCTGGATGTACAACTTGGCACTGCCACCATCTTCATTCACAGGTCTCCAGCTTCCACCGCCGCCGCCATCAGCAGGCCTTCCGAATGGATCCAGGCTTTCATGCTCTTCGAATTTTTGGATAAAGAGCTTGGCCTTGAGTTTGATATTCTCCAAAGAACCATTACGGTGCTTGGCAATCTTCACATAGGTATCTCCCTTGGTGTCCTCACCCATGTCATTGGTGGTGATATCGTAGTAATCAGGTCGATAAAGGAACATCACCATGTCAGCATCCTGTTCGATGGCGCCAGACTCACGCAGATCAGAAAGTTGTGGCACTTTCTGACCATCTTTTCTTTTTTCAACCTCACGGCTCAACTGGCTGAGGGCAATGATCGGCACCTGCAATTCCTTGGCCAGTTGCTTAAGGTTCCTTGAAATGGTAGAGATTTCCTGCTCACGGTTAGAATTCCTGTTGTCGCTTGAACCGCTCATCAACTGCAAATAGTCGATGATGATCAGGCCTACATCATGCAAACTTTTTAGCCTGCGGCATTTGGCCCTTAGCTCAAATATGTTGAGTGCGGCAGAATCATCTACAAAAATCCTGGCCTTGGTCAAGGGCTCAATGCCTTTTTTATAAAGCTGTTGCATTTCATGGTCTTCCATGCGACCCCTTGATATTTTTTCCAGGTGGATCTCACTCTCCGCAGAAAGGATCCTTTGCACCAGCTGGCTGGTGCTCATCTCCAAGCTGAAAAAGGCCACTGCAGTGGGTTTGGTAGGATGCATGGCAGCATTCCGGGCAAGGTTCAACGCGAAAGCCGTTTTACCCACAGAGGGACGTGCCGCAAGAATGATGAGGTCAGAACGCTGCCAACCATAGGTTGTTTTGTCAAGGGTTGGAAAACCAGTCGGAACACCTGTGATGTCCTCGTTTCTGGCCCTCATCTCATCAATCTTGTTCAAGGTATCCATCACACTCTTGCCCAGTGTATCAAATTCTTTTTTCAGCTGATCATTGGCAATGGAAAACAGTTTTTGCTCTGCACTGTCCAACAGGTCAAAAACATCTGTTGAATCATCATAAGCATCTGTGATGATTTCAGTGCTGATGCGGATCAATTCCCTTTGGATAAATTTTTCCTGCACGATACGGGCATGGGCCTCAATATTGGCTGCAGATACAACCGCGTTGGTCAGTTTTGAAATAAAATAAGGACCACCCACAGCATCCAACATCTCCATGGTCTTCAACTCCTCTACAACTGTCAACAAATCGATGGGCTTGTTATCAGTATTCAATCGCACGATGGCACGAAAAACCGTTTGATGAGACTCCACATAAAAACACTCGGGTTTCAACACATTGATGACAATGTCAAATGCAGCACGCTCCAGCATAACAGCTCCCAGTACAGCCTCCTCCAATTCACGGGATTGTGGCGGCACCTTACCATAAGCCATGGCATTGAACTCTGGCGCTGTTTTCCGCTTGTTTCTCCTGTCCCGGTTTATGTTAGTTTGGTCCATTTATTTCCTTTTCAAATCGTTTTCAATCACATTTCCATTACCCAACGGGTCTGGAGAGCGAATATACCAAGGTTGCCCGAAGCAAATTGCATTTTAAAAAAACATTAATTGAGAACATGCTATCAACAGTTCTGTCCACAGCAAAACTGGGTTTATTGACAGGGGGGATGGGGTTATTCACATTCGGGAGGTTGAAGCGCTTCGCATAGATGTATTATATTTGCGCCTATGACGATTTCATACAAATGGCTGATGGACTATTTTGCAACACCCATCGCCCATGAAAAGCTTTCTCTGATACTGAATTCAATCGGGCTTGAGGTGGAAGGATATGAGGAATACCAGGAAATCAAGGGAAACCTGGCAGGCCTTGTGACTGGAGAAGTGCTTACGGTGGATAAGCATCCGAATGCTGACAGGCTTTCGGTAACAACTGTGAATATTGGGGGTGAACATCCACTGCAAATCGTTTGTGGTGCACCCAATGTTGCTGCGGGGCAAAAGGTCATCGTTGCACCCATTGGCACAACCATTTATCCAACATCAGGAGACCCCATTACCATGAAGGCGGCAAAAATCCGCAGCATCGAAAGCCATGGCATGATCTGTGCAGACGATGAAATAGGACTTGGTGCAGACCATAGTGGCATCAAAATACTTGACGCATCAACGCCGGTCGGCATTCCTGTTGCCAACCTTTTTGAACCATACGAAGACTACATCATTGATATTGGCCTCACTCCAAATCGCAGTGACGCCATGAGCCATCTTGGTGTGGCAAGGGATGTTTGCAGCTGGTTGAACCATCACGAAGGAACTTCGATTCAGCCCATCATCCGATTGAAAAATGAAATCCCTGCTACAGGCATTGCTTGCCCCATCGAAGTAATCATAGAAAACACAGCTGATTGCCCGAGGTATACCGGCATCCTCATCAATGATGTAACCATTTCCGCTTCTCCTAAATGGATGCAGCAGCGGCTGAAGGCCATTGGGCAAAGATCCATCAACAATATTGTAGACATCACCAACTATATCCTGCACGATACCGGCCAACCCCTGCATGCTTTTGATGCAGACCAGATCAAGGGCGGAAAGGTCAGGATCAAAAATCTTCCTGCAGGAACTCCATTCATTGGGCTGGACGAAAAAGAAAGGAAACTGGAGGCTGGAGACCTGATGATCTGCGATAACGACAGCAACCCCATGTGCATGGGCGGTGTTTTTGGTGGCAAAGGCAGCGGGGTAACAGACTCAACCAAAAACATATTTCTTGAAAGCGCCTGGTTTCACCCGGTTTCCATCAGGAAAAGTTCATTCAAACACCAGCTCAGAACAGACGCGGCCATGCATTTTGAAAAAAGTGTTGACATCGGTCAAACCCTGGAGGTGTTGAAAAAAGCAACTCTGCTGATTGGTGAATTTGCTGGTGGAAAAACCAGTACAGATGCTGTTGATGTTTATCCCACCCCCAACAATAAGCCAGTTATCAGACTGGAACATGCCTATGTCCAGAAAATGAGTGGAAAGGCATACGATAAACAAACCGTGAAAAACATTCTCCTTGGAATGGGTTTTGGTTTGTTGGAGGAGGATGAAGCATCCATCACCGTCAACACCCCAACACACAAAACGGATGTAAGCATACCTGCAGACCTGATTGAAGAAATCATGCGCATAGATGGGTTTGACAACATTGAAATCCCAACCAGCATCCGCATTTCACCATCGGTTTCCAGTGGAAACAGGGACTATCCCTTGCGGGAAAAACTCTCTGGAATCCTTGCTGGCATTGGATTTAATGAAATGCTCAACAATTCCATCACGCACAGTGCCAACTACTCAGAAGAGGAAATGGGCCGCGCCGTAAAGATGCTGAACAACCTCAGTTCAGAGTTGGATACCCTCCGGTTGACCATGCTGGAAACAGGGCTCCAAACCCTGGCCAGAAACCTTAACCACAGGAACGAGAACCTCAGGCTTTTTGAATTTGGTAAAACCTATTCAAAAAACGAAACCGCTTATTTTGAAGACGATCACCTTGCTTTATTCACTGCAGGAAAAATCAATGAGGATTCCTGGAACAAGCCAGCCGAAGAGGCTGATCTTTTCTACCTGAAAGGAGTGATCAAATCTTTACAAGTACAATCCGGCATCGATAAAATAAAATTTGATGATGAATCGTCGAGCAGGTTTGAATATGCGCTTACAGGCTATGCCGGGAAACTGAAAGTAGTGACCATTGGAAAGCCATCAGCAGAGATGTTGAAAAAGTTTGATATCCGTGTACCGGTTTGGTTCGCAGACATCCATTGGTCCAACTGGCTGAAGGCAAGTGACAAAAATACCATCAGGTACAAGGAGATTTCAAAGTTCCCTGCCGTTCAGCGCGACCTATCTTTTGTTGCAGATAAAAATGTAACTTATGGCGAAATTGAAAAAATGTTGAATGCCCTGTCCATACCCCAACTCAGGAACTACAGGTTATTTGATGTGTTCAAAAGTGAAAAATTGGGAAAGGACAAGCAGTCCTTGGCCATGAATTTCACTTTCCTTGATGACAGCAAAACCATGAAAGATGAGGATATTGACAAGTTGATGGCCAAGATTACTACCAATATTGAAAAAAACCTGCAAGCAGAGATCAGAAAATAACCATGTCGGAACAAACAGCAACATTCAGGAGGATAGAGGAAAAACTAGGAATCCTTACATCAAAACTTCGTGAGTACAAGCGTGAGAATGAAAAAATGCGCAAAGAGCTGGAAGACAAGAAATCACATTGGGATGAGCTGAAGAACAAAAATGAACAGATGGAGTTGCAGATGAACCTGCTGAGGAATGGTGAGTCAAATGATGCCAAAACATCAAAATCGGTCTTGGAAAAAAAGATCAATGACTACATCAAAGAGATAGACAGGTGTATTGCTCTGTTGGGGGACCAAAATTAAACCCTTTTTACCATCCTCACCTCAACCATCTCCTCGCCCTGGGTGCATTGCAAGGTATAAATCCCGTAGGGTAAGTCATTCAGTCCTTCCCAGTACACCGAACTTTTTCCTGAGTGGATGTTTTTTTCTGTTTTACAGCAAATTTTACCATCTTCACTTTTGAGAGAAACACAGAAGGGATGGTGATTGGCTTCCTCTACTTCAATAGTGAGGTTGTCGATGAAAATCGGAGTTTTTGTTTTTGCAAACATGACAAATTGTTGGTTTTTTAAATCTCATAGGTTAAAAAACACTTAATCAAACTCCACCTGGTTAATAAATTGTGTATAAATATACATTAAAACTGCAAAAATGCAAAATTTGATCTCAATAAATCTTCCGGTGGGCGACCGCACATACCGGCTGAAGATAAAGGCCGAAGACGAGGAGACCGTCAGAAAAATGGCCAAAAAAATGAATGACCAGCTCAACCAGTTCAAAGGTCAATACCCGGGTAAGGACATGCAAGACTACCTGGCCATGTCACTGCTGTCGATTGTTACCGAAGAACAGCCCACCAATGCACAGGTAGCAGCCGATCATGATACCTCAGCATTTTTAGCCAACATAGAGGCAACAATTGATAGGGTCATGGAAGACTGATGCCCCTTTTTAACGCAGTTTTATCCCCTTTTTTTGCTAACTTCGCCAGTATTGCCCCCGTATGAAATATTTTCGAAGGGATTGATTATGAAACAGAAAAAAACAATTATTCATGGAATCGTCA
>JBIIQT010000079.1:0-9656 GCA_044341875.1 Chitinophagaceae bacterium
TGCGAGGCTTGGGGGTTCGAGTCCCTCCACCCGCACTTCTCTTTTCTCAATACAAAAAAGTATGGCAACAATCAACCGGGAGCCAATTGCTCCCCTTCACGAAAAGATCACAGTAACTGTTTCGCCCTCAGATTACAACTCCAGCTACGAAACATCCCTGAAGAAATACGCCAAGTCTGCCAACATACCTGGCTTCAGGAAAGGCATGGTTCCTACCGGTGTCGTAAAAAAAATGTACGGTGCTTCAGTGTTTGCTGAAGAGGTATTGAAGTCAATTGAAAATGAATTGATGCAATACCTTCAACAGGAAAACATTTCCTACCTCGGACAGCCGATTCCGGAGGATGCCAACGATCCAGCCATGTTTAATCACAATGAGCCTAAGGATTATGCCTTTTCTTTTGAAATTGGCCTCAAGCCTGAATTTACCCTCCCCAATCTGGCTTCCACTCCCACTACCCTGCATGTGGTAGAGGCGACTGATGAAATGATTGAAGAAGAACTTGACAGGATCAGCCGCCGTCTGGGCAAAATGACAGAGCCTGAAACGGTAACCAATGAAGAAGACGTGCTGAATGTCTCCTTTCAAAAATCTGACGCTACTGGTGCTGTTGAAGAAGGCGTTGAGAAGAAAGAAAACTCACTCTTGTTGAAATATTTCAGTGCAACCACCAGGGCGGCATTGATGGGAAAGAAAAAAGACGAATCAATCGTGATTCAACTGGCTACTGCATTTGAAGAAAAAGAACGTGAGTGGCTTGCGGGTGATCTTGGCCTGGACAAAGACAAGGCTGAAGACATGGCCCAGTTTTTTCTCCTGCACATCAGCAAGATTGCTTTTGTAGAAAAAAGACCCATGGACGAAGCTTTCTTCAAGGATGCCATGCCTGGAAAAGATATCGCAACAGAAGATGCTTTCAGGACCGAAATCCGCAACCAGATTGCAGCGTATTGGAAGCAACAGGCCCAACACTTGTTGGAGCATGAGATTTTCCATATTCTGTCTGAAGAAACAAAAATGGACTTCCCTGAAACCTTCCTCAAAACCTGGTTGCTGAAAAGCAGCGAAAAGGAACAAACAGAGGAATCCGTTGAAAAAGAATTCCCTGCGTTTATCAACCAATTGAGGTGGACCCTGGTCAGCAATGAGATTGGCAGCCAAAACGCCATACAGGTAGCAAGGGAAGAAATCATGGACAGCATTCGCCAGCAACTCATGGGATATTTCGGATCCATGAACATGGGTGGCAACTACGAGTGGCTGGATAGCTATGTTGAGAAAATGATGAGCGACAAGCAGCAGGTTGAAGGCGCTTATCAGCGTGTATTCAGCTCAAAAGTGCTTGAATGGGCAGCTTCACAAGCACAACCTACAGAGAAAATAGTCAGTCCTGCTGAATTCCAGGAATTGCAGGGCAAACATAATCATTGATTGGCTTTGCCAAACGGAGGGGTTTAGGGGTTAATGAAATTGGGATTAAGTACTTATTCCTAAAGTTCTAACCCCTAAACCTCTCAACATTCATGGCATTTTGTCCGCTTTTGGCCCGGGCACGTTATTTGGTCACTATTTGTATTAATTTGCTTAAACAAAATCCTGATCATCATGAACCTTGGTAAGGAATTCGAAAAATTTGCGGTAAAGGACAGGGGAATTTCCAGCAATACCCTTCATGGATACACCAATCACATGGTTACCAACCTGACACCTAACATCATTGAGGAACGTCCTATGAATGTTGCAGTAATGGATGTGTACAGCAGGTTGATGATGGACCGCATCATTTTCCTGGGATACCCTATTACCGATGAGGTGGCCAATATCATCACTGCACAACTGTTGTTCCTGGATAGCACAGACCGTACCCGTGACATCCAGATGTACATCAACAGCCCTGGTGGCTCTGTTTACTCAGGCATGGGTGTATACGATACCATGCAATATGTAACACCTGATGTTTCTACCATCTGCATTGGTGTTGCAGCCAGTATGGCAGCAGTATTGATGTGTGCTGGAACTGCCGGAAAAAGAACTGCACTCAAACATTCCAGGATCATGATGCACCAGCCCAGCGCAGGTGCAGGTGGGCAGGCAAGTGATATTGAAATCACGGTTTCCCAGGTCAGGAAATTAAAGCACGAATTGTATGAAGTGGTATCCGAGCACAGTGGGCAGCCCATCGAAAGAATAGAAAAAGATTTCGACAGGGATTTCTGGATGACTGCACTGGAGGCCAAAGAATACGGCCTGGTAGACGAAGTGCTCTTGCTCAACCCTAAAAAGAAGAAAGCCTAAACTGATCAATATGAAACCCAATCATATCAATCCTATACGCATGGACGAAGAACATGAGCCGCAGCCGCAAGACAACATGATGGAAAACATGGTATCCGGAGCCCGTTTCGATAAAAAATTCATAGAACAAAGAAAAATATTTCTCTGGGGTGTGGTAGACGACAAGTCTGCTAAAGACATCACGGCAAGGTTGATGTTCCTGGATGCCATTGATCCTGGAAAAGAAATCAAATTTTACATCAACAGCCCAGGGGGTGTTGTTACCAGCGGCATGGTCATTTACGACACCATGAGAATGATCAAGTCTTCGGTTTCTACCATCTGCATGGGTATGGCAGCTTCTATGGGTTCCATCCTGCTCAGTGGTGGCGAAAAAGGAAAGCGATTTATTTTCCCTCATGGAGAAGTTATGATTCACCAACCCTCTGGTGGTGGACAGGGCACATCAGCAGACCTAGAAATCATGGCAGAGCAGATCAGGAAAATCAAAGAATTGGGTGCAAAAATCCTGGCAGACAATTGTGGTCAGCCCTTTGAAAAAATAATGAAAGATTTCAACCGTGACTATTGGATGGGCGCTGAAGAATCAGTGAAATATGGTATTGTTGACGGCATCCTAGACTCCATCTAATCCACTCCAAACCCTTATCATGGCCAAATCTACCTTACATTGTTCATTTTGCGGAAGAAAACGCGATGAGGTTAAAATCCTTATAGCTGGCCAGGAAGGGCATATTTGTGAAGGTTGTGTGGAACATGCCAGAGAAATCGTTCATACTGAAGTTGAATCCAAGCAAGAGGGTAAATCAGGATATAAACTGACCATCAAAAAACCCATCGACCTTAAACTTCACCTTGATGAATACATCATTGGGCAGGATGAAGCAAAAAAAATCATCTCTGTTGCCGTTTATAACCACTACAAGCGCTTGAATCAGGCGGCAAAAGCGATAAAAAAATCAGGCGCGGAAGACACAGATGACGGAATTGAAATAGAAAAAAGCAATGTGATCATGGTGGGGGAAACAGGAACGGGTAAAACCCTCCTTGCCAAAACAATTGCTAAACTGCTCAACGTGCCTTTTGCCATTGTGGATGCCACTGTGTTCACTGAAGCAGGATATGTGGGTGAAGATGTGGAGAGCATCCTGACAAGGTTGCTGCAGGTTTGTAACTATGATGTGGATGCAGCGGAGAAAGGAATTGTTTACATTGATGAAATCGATAAGATTGCAAGAAAGAGCGATAATCCTTCCATTACCAGGGATGTCAGTGGAGAAGGTGTTCAGCAGGGCCTGTTGAAACTGTTGGAAGGAACGGATGTACTGGTACCGCCACAGGGAGGCAGGAAACATCCTGACCAAAAACTGATCAAGGTCAACACACAGAATATTCTCTTCATTTGCGGTGGTGCATTTGATGGTGTAGACAAAATCATTTCACGCCGTGTCAATACCAATTCCATAGGATTCAATGTGAACAAGGATCTGCAAGATGCCATGAAAAGCAATCTGCTGAAATTTGTCAACGCACAGGACCTCAAATCCTTCGGTTTGATTCCTGAGTTGCTGGGAAGATTGCCGATTGTTACCTACCTCGACCCACTGGACAAGGAAACACTAAGGGCCATCCTGAGCAAACCAAAAAATGCACTGATCAAGCAATACACCAAACTGTTTCAGCTGGAAGGCATTGCATTGAAAATTGAAGATGAAGTGCTTGACTTCATGGTAGAAAAAGCCATGGAGTACAAACTGGGGGCCAGAGGCCTGCGGTCCATCTGTGAGAGCATCTTAACAGATGCCATGTTTGAGCTACCCTCTTCTGATGTAAAAGAATTTACGCTTACCGCAGCTTATGCCAGGAATAAATTTGATCATACCAAAATGGGCATTCTCAAGGTTGCCTGATTGACATGAAGGAACTCATAGACCAGCTGAAAAAAGAGGCCGATATCAGTGAGCAACAAGCGCTGGAAGCAATTCGCATCATCAAGGAATTCGCAAAAAGAAAATTACCCTTATTTAGTGGGGCCATCGACAAGTTGTTTGACAAATATGCTCCAAAACAAGAAGATGATTTTATGGACTAGGATGCTGATCGGCCTCAAATGAAAAATAAGGCTTCATCCGGTCAATCTCCTCTTTTTTTACAGCAACAAGCTGGTACAACGTCTCTACATTTTTGATTTCACCATGGGTTTGCCTGAAAGCAACCAACGATTTCGCAAATGCATGACCCATATAAGGGTGATGCCGAAAATCAGCATAGCTGCACCGGTTGACATCCAGTTTTGTCAATACAGCATCGGGAGGAACAAAAATCCGTGAAGCCAATACTTTCAATACAGTGTCTTGCAGGCCATAGACTTCTTTCAACTGTGCGACATCATAAAATCCACCAAGTCGGTCTCGGTATTTGATGATCCTGGCTGACAGGCGTTCACCAATGCCTGGTAAGGCTTCCAACATGGCACTATCTGCTTCGTTCAGGTTGATCAATGCAATTTTTCGCTCTTGCCTTGGCGCAGCTGTCTTTTCTTGTTGATTACCATACTCACTGGGGAAGCGCTGTTTATCTTGATATGCTGCAGTAGGATAATAGGACCGAAATTTTCTTTGATAAGCAAATGAATCACGCTTTTGTGTGAGCAGTTTCTTGGCTTGACTGAGCTGAAGCGGGGTGATCTCTAGTATCTCCTCTGGTAGATGATCTTCTGCAAAAAATACAGGTATTATCCACAACAACATGGCAATCACCGAAAGCAGGTAAATGCCCCTTCTTTCTTTTATAGAAAATGAAAGAAAAACCTTGATTTGTTCTTTGAAGTCCATGACACAAACCTAGGCAGCACTCTGCCTTGTATCAAGTGAAAAAAACAGGATCAGGACGTTTTATTCACGGAAACAACGAGCCCATCGTGCGCCAATTGCATCCCCTTTGGCAGGGTCATGTTCACAGCCTGATGATACCCCATCTGATGGCTGATATGGGTGAAATAGGTCTGGGGAATATTCAATTCGGTAGCCAACGATATGGCCTCCTGCAAATTGAAATGGGAAATGTGCTTTTCCTGACGCAGGGCATTGACCACGAGCACCTCGGATCCCTTTATCTTTTCTTTTTCGGATGCTTCAATGAAGTTGGCATCTGTGATGTATGTGAAGTTGCCAATCCGATAACCAGTGACACCCATATGCAAATGCCTCACCTGTATGGGGATGAAATGAAGATCCCCAACAGAAAATGGCTGATCATCAATCACATGAAGATCCAGTTCAGGAATACCAGGATATTTTTTCTCTCTGAAAGCATAATAAAAGTCCCGCTTTATTGCATCTGCAGTTTCTTCATTGGCATAAAGTGGCATGGAGCGTTGGCTGAAAAAATTATATGCCCTGATATCATCCAGCCCAGCAATATGGTCTTTGTGTGAATGGGTAAATACAACTGCATCAAGATGATCCACCGATGACCTGAGCATCTGATAACGGAAATCAGGAGTGGTGTCTATGACTATTGTGGTGGATGCCGATCTGATCAATACACTGCTGCGCAGGCGATTGTCTTTCTTATCCATTGAATGACATACCTGACACTTACAGGCAATCATCGGAACTCCACCACTGGTTCCGGTTCCAAGAAATTCAACACTGAGCGACAATGCAGGTATATTAATTGAAGAAAGAAAAATTTACTAGGCTTCTACCGGGCTCAATTCTGGCTTGAGGATGATTTCCTCATAGAGTTTTTTACTCTCAATACTCAAGTGATCAGCTTCTATGGAAAGATTGGAGACCAGGTCAATGAGGGTATTGATCCTTCCTTCAGTTTGCAAAAACTTATTGAGCACTACTACCTTTTTGGATTCAAGCACGCAGTAGCCACTCTGGAATGTGCCTCTTTCATACCTGATGATGTAACCAGCCTCAGAAACGATCTTCTCAATTTTTTCAAGTGTTGAAGGAGTGAACCTTAACTTCATGGAAAGGTATTTCTACAAATTTAACGAAAGGGCCATTGGTAAGCGGGTAAGCAAGTGAATAGTTGTGAACATTTTAACCCATAGCTGTGAATAATCATTTTGTGTTTTTTAAAACCCTGTGCAGAAAAAAACAGCTTTCCAACGTCAATTAATCAATGTAATCCCTGCTCGCGTTCATACCTTTGTGCTGGTTGCCCCATTTCACCTAAATAAGCATCACCATGTCATACAGGAAGATCATCAATGATCCTGTCCACGGATTCATCACCATCAACGACCCGTTGATTTATGAAATCATCTCACATCCTTGGTTCCAGCGATTGAGAAGAATCAACCAAATGGCCATGTCCTATCTGGTTTATCCAGGAGCTGTACACTCAAGGCTTCACCATGCACTGGGTGCATATCATTTGATGCACAATGCCTTGTATGAGCTCAAGCAAAAAGGCGTTGAGTTTTCAGAGGAAGAAGAGCAGGCCGCCAAGATTGCCATCCTGCTGCATGATGTTGGTCATGGTCCTTTTTCGCATGCCCTGGAGTCCATGGTGGTGAAAGACCTAGAACACGAGACCCTTTCCCTGATGATCATGGAGGAATTGAACAATTCAATGGGTGGGAGGCTGACCATGGCCATTGAGATATTCAGGAATGTATATCCCAAAAGATTCCTGCACCAATTGATCAGCGGACAACTTGATGTAGACAGGATGGACTACCTGACAAGGGATAGTTTTTTTTCTGGGGTGATTGAGGGCATGATCGGTTGTGACAGGATCATTAAAATGCTTACGGTGCACGATGGTCAACTCATGGTGGAAGAAAAAGGAATTTATACGATAGAGGAGTTTTTGGTATCCAGAAGGTTGATGTATTGGCAGGTTTACCAGCACAAAACAGTACTGAGTGCTGAAATGACCCTGGTGAAGGTCCTGGAAAGGGCCATTTGGCTTCATCAGCACAAAGACCCCCAGGTTGCCCAAGGCAACGGATTGAGCCAACTGCTGTTTGGAAACATGCAAAAACTCGAAAGAGCAGACCTTGAGTTGTTTTGCAGGTTGGATGATAGCGACGTTATCAGTGCCATCAAGCAATGGAGAAACCATCCGGACAAGGTGTTGTCTATCCTTTGCAATGCCTTGCTGGACAGGAAACTGTTTAAACTTCGGATGCAAAATGATCCGATCACCCTGGAGGAACTCCATGAAAAAAGAACAGCCATCGCCCATTCATCCTCACTTAGTCAAGAAGATGCCTCTTTCCTTGTTTTCACTGGGGAAGCGGAAAACAGCCTTTACAACCCCAATAACGAAAGAATCAACATCCTGTTTAAAGATGGAAGGGTAAGAGACATCTCACAAGTTGACTCACCGCTCATCCATCAAAACCTCTCCCGTCCTGTAAAAAAATTTTACATTTGTTTTTACCAATAATGGTTTGGTAAGTCTAAGGAGCAAAACAAGCTCTTCGGGATATCCATACAGGCCATCTGTCGAAAGCAATATATCAATATGCAATTTTCAGCAAAGCAAATTTCAGCACTGATCAATGGCCAAATCGAGGGAAACCCTGAAGCAACGGTAAATGGTTTTGCCAAGATAGAAGAAGCCCAAATCAACGACCTCGCCTTCCTTGCCAATCCCAAATACGAAGAATACCTCTATACCACCGCAGCCGGAATCATCATTATTGGTGAAGCCCTTCAGTTGAAAAAAACCATCAATGCAACGGTGATCAGGGTTGAAGACGCCTACTCTTCTTTTGCCCAACTGATGCAGTATTATCAGCAAATGAAGGAAAAAAGCATGACTGGCATCCAGGAACCCGCATACATTCATCCTTCCGCCTCCATCGGAAAAGATGTATTCATTGGCGCCTTTGCCTATATCGGAGAAAATGCAGTCATTGGTGATGGAGCCAAGATTTATCCTCATGTTTTTATTGGTAACAATGCCTCGGTTGGACAGCATTCAACAATGCACCCAGGGGTTAAGATATACCATGATTGCCGGATTGGCCAGCATGTTACCATACATGCAGGAACCGTTGTTGGAAGTGATGGCTTCGGGTTTGCCCCTCAACAAAACGGCACCTACAACAAAGTTCCACAACTGGGCAATGTTGTGGTGGAGGATCATGTTGAAATTGGATCCAATACATGCATCGACAGGGCAACAATGGGATCAACCATCATCAGAAAAGGCACAAAGTTGGACAACCTCTTACAGATTGCCCACAATGTGGAAGTAGGTGAAAACAGTGTGATTGCAGCCCAGACTGGTGTCAGCGGCAGCACCAAAATTGGAAAGAATGTCATGATTGCCGGACAAGTGGGTGTAGCCGGCCATATCAGTGTAGCGGATGGGACCAAAGTTGGCGGACAGAGCGGCATCACCAAATCTATTCTCCCAGAAAATACAGCCGTTGACGGCACGCCAGCATTTGATTACAAGGAATCTCTCCGGTCTAAGGCAGTATTCAAGCGGCTGCCCGAACTGGAGAAAAAAATAAAGGAACTGGAGCTGGCCATCACCAATTTACACAAGGAAAGAGAAGGATTTCTTCCTAAAAATTGATTTCCAACATATTATAACCATATTTCACCTGTGAAAAATGGTTTATCTTTGCAGCCAATTTCAAGCGAATGAGTTTAAATTTCAACCCAGACAAGCAACATACACTCAAGACCTCTATCAGCATTTCCGGTACGGGTTTACACACGGGCATTTTGGTAGACATGGTACTCAATCCTGCCAACCCAGGATTTGGTTTCCAGTTCAAACGCGTTGATCTTCCTGGTGAACCAGTGATCAAAGCCGACTGTGACCTCGTAACAGATACCTCCAGAGGAACTACCCTGGAAGACCATGGCGCCAAAATCAGTACCGTAGAACATGTGCTGGCTGCATTGGTTGGCATGGGTGTTGACAATTGCCTGATTGAAATCAATGGACCAGAAATTCCGATCATGGATGGAAGTTCCCAACCATTTGTTGAGGTTATCGAAAAGGCTGGTATTGCAGAACAGGAAGCTGCAAAACACTGGTATACCATTGATACCAATATTTCTTATTACCACGAGGGCAAAAGGGTGGAAATGGTCGCCATGCCTGCAGTTGAATACAAAGTTACTACGCTGATTGACTTCAACAGCCCTGTTTTGGGTACCCAGCATGCCGGACTAAAGGACATCAGTGATTTCAAGGCTGAGATTGCCTCCTGCAGAACCTTCTGCTTTTTGCACGAGTTGGAGGCCTTGCTAGCAAACAACCTGATCAAGGGCGGAGACATCAACAACGCCATCGTAGTCGTGGACAAGCCGGTTACAGAAGAGGAAATGGGCAGGCTGGCCGGCATCTTCAAAAAAGACAAAATTGA
>JBIIQT010000031.1:0-30069 GCA_044341875.1 Chitinophagaceae bacterium
TCCATTGTAAATAATGTAGAAATTGATTGCTCAAATTCAAAAAATAATAATTGCGTCTTACCTTACCTCTAACCATCTTGCGACGGTTATTTGAGTGTTACTGCTTTCCAAACTTTCAAAGATCTTTCAGCTTCTTGCAAAACTGCCCAACCGAATTGGGAGTGCAAAATTAGCTGTTTTAAATTATATCTGCAAATTTTTATTCAAACGAATGGTAAAAAATTTGACTGATTTTATTTCGAAGAACTGCGCTTTTTGTTAAGCGGGATGCAAATATAGGAAGCATTTCTTATACGTTCCAAATTAAATTGATTTGTTTTTTTACAAAATATTGAAAATCAATGCCAGTAAGGGTTTTAAGACAAAAAAAACTTACTGCATTTTACTTCAACAATGCAGCTAATTCATCTGGATAAATAACGTCATCCAGAAACAATCCGTGCCCAGGTGCAGAGAAATCAGCCATGGCACTATCTTTTGATAACAACACATTTTGAAACGATTCAAAACTGATCTTTTTACGACCGACTTTTACCATCGTCCCCACCAAGGCCCTGACCATCCCCCTGAGAAAGCGGTTGCCTTCAACCGTAAATACCCAACCGTCGGTAGTTTCATGCCACTGGCAAACGGAAATAGTACATAGATGAGTATAGACCTGGGTTCTTCGTTTGGCAAAGCTGGTAAAATCATGCAGTCCCAACAAAAAACTGGCTGCCTGATTGAGGTCAGCAAGGTCCATCGGGTAAGGATAATACCAGGACCTGTCATCCAAAAAAGGATTCTTGCTGTTGTATATATGGTATTTGTATCTCCTCCCTATAGCATCAAACCGGCTATGGCTTCCTTCTGGTACAGCGTAAATACCCGTAATGGCAATATCGAGAGGCAAAATGGCATTGACATGATAAACAAATTCACCATCAAGCAGACGATCAATGGAGAAATGAAAGAAATTCTTGTTGGCATGCACCCCGGCATCTGTTCGGGAAGAGCCTGTCAACTCTACCTTTTCCCGTAGGTAGGTGGCCATTGCCCTTTCTACCTGTCCCTGGATGGTGATAGCATTGTCTTGTATCTGAAAACCCGCAAAGCGTGTACCCTTGTATGCTAGGGATAAAAAATATGTTGGCATGCCTGAGGGTTTAATCAATGGGTTCCTGCAACAAGGGCCCTGAAGGATATGATATTTTCTTCCTTCAAAAATGATGCTTCAAGGTTTCCAAAAGCCGCCTTGTCATAGATGAGTGGTTTCAATGCCTTGAACAATTGAAGCCTACTGGCCTCGTCAACAAAAAACCATCCTATCTCAAGCGCCTGCTTGGTATTGAAACACTTCTGACCAAATACCTTTACCGCGTAATTTCGTTGATCCTCGTCTGATTTAATTCCCAACAACTTCTTTTGCAGTGCACGAATATCCTTGTAATCAGCAATGGGACGATCACAAACATTGATTGAATTCGCTTTTGAAACTTGTATGGTCGCTTTGGCGCTATCGGTGTTAATGGTAGGCTTGTTTACCTGCGCAATGCTATCTGAAGAACCGGAAGGAGAAGCAATGGTTTTGGGAGCGGATGCAATCAATGCGGAATCCTGAGGCTTAGTCTGAGGTTCAGTTGCCTCAACAACCTTCTTCTTTTCAATCTCGACGGCAATGGTATCAGTACTTCCTTTGATCGTCTTTTCAACATAAATCAACCGCTTTACATCTGCATCCTCCGCTTGGGTACTGATGGAAATTGCTGTACGCCCCACCTTGGAGATGGACTTGCTGGGTGTAGCCTTTTCCACACTGTCTTTCTTGGGCATTTTTACCAACAATAATTGGTCATCGGTTGCCACTGCCAAAAGTTTTGCAAAACCACCCTCCTCTTTTTGAGACAACTTCATTTCAATGGGTGCAGCTTTGGGCACTCCGCCTTTGATCACTTCTAGGCTGGTGCGGTCGAACAAAGACCAGGCCTGTCCTTCCATCATTTTCAATTGAAAACCACGGTCGCGATCGATGCCATTGATGTAGAAAGAAACCTCGGGGTAAATATTCTTGGGAAATCCGATGGAGAATTCCATCTCCGATGCAGTAATCTTAGGGATTATCAAGAAGCCAGCTGCAGAAGAAGACAGCATTGTATTTCCCTGCTTGAGGTAGAATGGCTGCTGGCCATCTGCTTCAATGAAGATATAATGCTGGGCATTCAAGCCCTGAAAAGCCATGGTGGCCAGGAGCATACAAACCACCCGAATAGATGAATAAATTGACATGGTACAAATCTAATAAAAGAATGATACACAAAACAAGGATTTTACCACCCATCAAAATTGGCAAATCTTATACCATTGCCTTGATATATTTGCAGCATAAACCATCTGAATATGAAACAATACTTGATCTTATTGCTTGTCAGCAGCCTCTCCTACATTGGATTTTCCCAGGAAAAAGGAGCCGTTGACTCAAGCTGGAAACAAACACCCCGGTATACACCCACAAGGATCAACAACCTTGTCCATACCAAACTTGATGTACGATTTGACTATGAAAAAACTTCCCTTTTGGGTAAGGCATGGATTACGCTGACACCTCACTTCAATCCAACAGCAGCATTGACGCTGGATGCAAAAGGCATGGACATCAATCAGGTATCTCTGGTTCAGGCCGATAAGTCCATGAAAAGTCTTGAATACAGCTATGACAGAAAACAACTGTCCATTAAGTTACCAAAGACATTTAACAAAGGAGAAAACTATACGGTCTACATCAATTATGTATCCAAGCCCAATGAATATCAGAAGGAGACCGGCGCTGATCCCATGCTGGGTGTGAAAGGGCTTTATTTCATCAACCCCAAGGGAGAGGAAAAAAATAAACCCATCCAGATCTGGACGCAGGGTGAAACGGAATCCAATTCAGTTTGGTTTCCGACCATCGACCAGACCCAACAAAAAACAACCCAGGAGCTCTACATGACGGTGCCATCCAAGTATGTTACCCTGAGCAATGGTAAACTGGTTAGCCAGAAGAGTAACAATGATGGCACCAGAACGGATTATTGGAAAATGGACCTACCCCACTCTCCTTATCTTTTCTTCATGGGTGTAGGCGATTATGCCGTGATAAAAGATTCGTGGAAGGGAAAGGAAGTGAACTATTATGTTGAAAAGGAATATGGTCCAGTGGCCAGGAAAATCTTTGGCAATACTCCGGAAATGATGACCTACTTCTCCAAGATCACAGGTGTTGAATATCCCTGGGTGAAGTACAGCCAAATTACGGGAAGGGAGTATGTAGCTGGAGCGATGGAGAATACCACCGCTACCATTCACCAGGAAACCGCCCAACAGGATGCCAGAGAACTCACAGATGGGAATATCTGGGAGGGCACCATTGCACATGAATTATTTCACCAATGGTTTGGCGATTATGTCACTGCAGAAAGTTGGAGCAACCTTACGCTTAATGAATCTTTTGCCGACTACAGCCAGACCCTTTGGGATGAATACAAATATGGAAAGGATGCCGGTGATGCTGAAAATTTCAGCGGTCTGCAGGGCTACCTGATGGGCGACAATGCTAAAAAAGACCTTGTTCGTTTTTATTATGAAGACCGGGAGCAGATGTTCGATGCCGTCAGCTATCAAAAAGGGGGCAGGATCCTGCACATGTTGAGAAAACATATTGGAGACAGTGCATTTTTCAAAGGACTGAACCTTTACCTGAGCAGCAACAAATTCAAGTCCGCTGAAGCGCATCACCTGCGCCTTGCTTTTGAAGAGGTCAGTGGAATGGACCTGACCTGGTATTTCAACCAATGGTATTTTGGCAATGGTCATCCAAAGCTGGACATCCAGTATAAATACAATGAAGCGGCACAAAAAGTAAATGTGATTGTAAAACAAACACAAACCACAGGAAAAGTTTTCAGGATACCAACGGTCATTGATGTTTACAATGGTAAAACCAGGACAAGGAATCAGGTATGGATTGAGCATGCAGTGGACAGTTTCAGCTTTGCTTCAGCCACAAAACCTGACCTGATCAATTTCGATGGAGAAAAAATTCTGCTGTGCGAGAAGAAAGAAAACAAAAGCCTTGACAACTATATCCACCAGTATTATCATGCAGGAAATTACCTTGACAGAAAAGAAGCAGTTGATTTTTGTGGAAAGAAGACGGATGACCCCAAGGCCTTGGCGCTCTTGAAAGATGCGCTGAATGATCCCTTCCATGGCATCAGGTTGCTTGCGATGGGCAAAATTGACATGAAAAAAGACCGCATCAGAAAAACCTTTGAAGAGACGATTGCTTTGCTGGTGAACAAGGAAACCAACAGGCCCGTCAAGGCGAGCATGATGGAGGGATTGGGTAAAACAGCTGATGCAAAATATGCGTCTCTGTATGAAAAAAATATCAACGATTCTTCTTATTCAGTGGCAGGTGCCTCTTTGGAAGCCCTGTCAAAAGTTGATAGTGTACTTGCCTTAAAATATGCTATGGAATTGTCCAACAAGCCTGCAAAAGGAAAATTGGATAATGCCATCAACTCCATCCTGGTTGCATCTGGCAAAGAGGAAGTTTTTGATAAGCTGGCAGATAAGTTTACTGCTATGGGATTGACCAATGAGAAGTTCATGCTGATGCAACAGATCGGAGAAATGACCGGTTCAATGAAAAGCAATGATCGGATAAAAAAATCCATCGACATGATTATCGGATTCAGGGATGAAATACCTGCACAGGTAAAAGAGCAGACCAACCCTTATATCAATGGCATGATACTCGGGGGTATCATGAACAAATTGAAGATGGCGGGGAATACAGAAATGGCAAAATACCTTGAAAGCAAGTTGGGGAAATAATCATTGAATCAACACAAAAGCAAAGGCACAAAGTTTAAATACTTTGTGCCTTTGCTTTTTTAAACGATAATCCATTACTGTAGCTGGTAAGCAGCTACATGGTTCTTCCAAAATGTTGGAACGTAAACAATCTTGTTTTTCTTATCGTATCCAATGTCAGCAGTATTCATGCCCTCTTTCCTGGTATCCAGCAACAATTTCTTTTCACCATTCATTTTTACCAACCAAATGGAACCTGCCCAGCAGGAAACGAGAAATGTATTTTCATCTACTTGTTCTATGCCATCAGTACCACCTTCCATGCCTTCGGTGATGAGTGTTTTTGACTTGTCTTTTCCAAATTTATAGAGCGCACCGGCGTCAGTGAAATACAATGTCTTGTCAACGTAATGCAAACCATTCAAACCTTTGAGCCCCTCAGCGAACAAACTGACTTCCAGTTTAGCAACATCAATAAAATGGATTTTTTGGGTCTTGGAATCTGACACATACATGTTGCCACGCTTGTCTGATGTGATATCATTCAAAGCCTTTGCGCCTTCTATATAGATTTTTTTTACAATCTGTGCTTTGGTAACCTCAATGATGACAACTGAATCAACATCAGCTACAACCAAAAAATCACTGAACATGGTCATTCCTTTGGGGGCATGCAGTCCTTTGATCCAATCTGGATTGAGGATTTTCCCTGAAAGAGTCAACAGTGAAATGGATCCCTTTCCGTCTTTGTCCCAAGGACCCTTGCCATCAATATTGGTAACATACAAACGTTGGTTCTTGCTGTCCAGTAACACAGACTCAGGAACTTTCAAAGTGGTATCGGTTGCCCATATTTTGTTGAGGCTCTGTGACATTGCACCGGAAGCAATGGAAATGACAATTGAAAACAACAACATTGATTTTTTCATACGCTTGATTTATTTTTTTATCGCTCTACATTGAATGCATTGATGTCAATACTGGTTTCAAATCCTCCAACAATCTCCTCCACCAATTTCCCTGTTGCCGCGGCAAGGGAGAGGCCCAGCATGGCATGGCCACCTGCCATAACCATGTTATCGTATTTTGAATGTCTTCCTATGTAGGGAAGCCCATCCGGGCTCAAAGGCCTGAGTCCATACCAAATCTTGTCTTGGGAAGGAAACGTTACGGGCAGATCAGGGTAGTAGTTTTTTGCAGCCTTGAAAATTGCCTGAACCCTTTTCATCAGCATAGGGGAACCAATACCACTGATCTCCATGGTTCCTCCCATCCTGAGATCGGCACCCATCGGAGTCATCGCAACCCTGTCGTCGACAAGGATTGCAGGATAATGAAGGTTTTTTTCAACTGCATCAAACGTCATGCTGTATCCCTTTCCTGCTTGAAGCAGAAGATCTATACCTAGATCGCGGCTGGTTGCAGGAAGCCATGAACCTGTGGCCAAAACAATCTCGTCTCCGGTAAATTCTCCTTTATCTGTCAATACTTTGGTTACTTTTCTTCCTTGTTTTTCAAATCCAGTAATCGTGGTTTCCAATTGGAACTTCACACCAGACTCTTGCAAATGATCATGAATGGTTTGCATCAAATCGCCAGGATGCAAATGGGCATCAATGGGATACAAAACCCCTCCCCTTACATTGACCTCCACCTCGGGCTCCATGTCCTGGATCTCTTTGGCGCTGAATACGCGTGTTTCTATGTTCAATGCCGCTGCCTCCTTTGCCAATTCAATCTCATGTTTTTCTGTCAAGGCACTTTTGTACAGCATGAAACATCCCTTTTCCTCCATCCGGAATTGATTTCCCAACTCATTGCGGATGGACGAAGTAAGTTCTCGGCTCAGGTGCAGGATGTTGTTGAGATGGGGAATATTTCTTTCCATGGTTGACTTTCCGGAGCGCTTCCAGAAGGTCAGTGCCCAGCGAATAAGATCCATGTTCAGCCTGGGCTTGATGTAAAATGGTGAGCTGGAACTGAGCATCCATTGCAACCCCTTGGCAACAATACCAGGAGAGGCAAGAGGTATAAAATGACTGGGGGAAATATATCCTGCATTGCCAAAAGATGTACCATGCTTCAAGTCTCCCTTGTCAATCAGGGTCACTTCATGTCCAGCCTTGTTCAGGTAATAAGCCGTGCAAAGTCCAATTACACCACCTCCTGCTACGATAACCTTGCTCATGTATCCTTTTTTTCCAAAGTTAGTTGAATTAAGATTTGCACGTTCCGGATTGATATTAGTAATTTATTTTGATGTCCTTGTATGCATTAGGCAACCATACTTGCATGGGGTTACTTCCGCGGTTACACCATGTGTAATAAGGTATTGCGCGCACTTTCTGGTTAACACTTTTCACTGATTGCCCATCAGCTCCAATTTGTAGAACAGGCAATATTGAAACAAGGCTAATGACTTTTTCATCAAGTACATTAAAATTTTCAATATCAAACTTTGCGGTTGATGGTGATAAAATATTCCATGCATTGCCGCCGTTGTCTGCCCCTTCAACACAATAAACAACCGGCCCGCGTTGCAGCGCTATCCTCTCATTGTCATAAACCAGTTCTTTTCTTGCAACGATTTTGCGTACCTCCATGGGCATCTTGTATTCTACCTTATCGCCATCTTCCCATTCTTTTTCAATGATAGCATATCCATTTTCCTCTTTGAATCCAACCAATTGACCATTGACAAGTATTGTTGGTGTAGCATTGGACTGATTGAGGAATGAATAAAGACCTCCAGGTGCAGGTGTATTCCTGAGCCATCCTGGAATCCTGAATGCAATAGCCGCTTTTTCTTTTTTGCTCATGGAAATGTTGCAGCTTACATTTCCTTGCCATGGATATGCCGTTGTGGTTTTGACTTTCATGGTTGATGTTGACAGATCAAATGAAGATTCACTGCCCACGAAAAGATTGATGTAAATTTTATTTTTTTCTTGGCCATAAATATATCCTCCGACTGATGTAATCAATCGTGCAATATTTGAGGGGCAGCAAGCAGTACCAAACCATTCTCTTCTGCTGTGACTGCCCTGTGAAGCCAGTGGATTACCATAGAAAAAACGATCGCCACTCAATGAAAGTCCATCCAATGCGCCGTTGTATAAACTCCTTTCCAATACATCCATGTATTCAGATTTTCCAGTAAGGCTGTTCATGCGCTGGTTCCAAAACACCATCCCCACAGAGGCACAGGTTTCACAATAGGCCTGTTCATTGGGCAGGTCAAAGTCCTTGGAAAAGCCTTCGTTTTTCCCAGCAGATCCTATGGCTCCGGTGATATACATGTTGCGGAATACCACATCTTCCCATACCCTTCTCATGGCTGTCAGGTAATCCTTGTCTCCAGTATGTGCAGCCACATCAGCTGCACCTGTATACAAATACATCGCGCGTACGGCATGCCCAGTTATTTCTGACTGCTCTTTTACTGGAAGCAAGTCTTGTGAATAGTCGGTACCCTTGTTGTTCTTCCATTGGCTTCCAATGCCATGGTTCTTTCCTCTTTCAGAAAGCAACCAGTCGGCCAGCTTGAGGTATCTTTTTTCTCCTGTAGTCTTGTACAACTTAACAAGTGCGAGCTCCAGCTCCTGGTGACCTGTTACCCAATCTCTTTTTCCAGGACCGAATGTTGCATCAAAATGATCCGCCCAGCGCTTGCTCACATCGAGCAACTTCTTTTTACCCGTGGCATCGTAATAAGCCACCGCAGCCTCAATCATGTGCCCACCGCAATAATCCTCATGCTTGTCCATGTCAGTCCACCGTTTGTCCAAGCCAGTGAGGATATAGTAGGTATTGAGGTATCCATCCGTTTGCTGCGATGCAGCAATTTTGTCAATCCACTCATCTGCTTTTTGCTCAAGTGTCTTGTTGCCAGTCAGCTTGATGGCATAAGCCATTGCTTCAATGGCCTTGTACACATCAGAATCATCGTAGAAAATCCCTTCATGCTTTTCTCCCTTCCCTCTTGCGGCTTTTTCAAAATTTCGGATCCTGCCGGTATTCACTTCTGTTTGGTAAATACAGGCATCCAGCGTTTTGGTAGCCACCTTATCTATCTTGGGTTTCCAAAAATCATCATTGATGATCACCCTGGAGAAATTAACCGGATCAATATGGACATTGGCCTGCTGGGCATAACCAAGAAAGGAAAGCATTGTCAAAAAACCTGTTGTAAAAATTCTGATGGTAGTCATAACAAATAGTTGATTGGATTAGAATTGAATCTGCAGTGGTTTGCCGGAACTGATCTGCCAAGTTTTTTCACCATACCTGACTTGCTTTTTGATGGCTGTTGATGGTCTGACAACCGCCGTCTTGAGTTTCCCATTTTCCCATGAAATATCCACGGTTAAATTACCCCTTGCTTTCAAGCCCTTGATTGAACCTGTTGGCCACTCTGCAGGCAAAGCAGGCAGCAAGAGGATTTCATCATCATGGCTCTGCATCAGCATTTCAGCGATTCCAGAAGTGGCTCCAAAATTTCCATCAATCTGAAAAGGAGGATGGGCATCGAACAAATTAGGATAGGTTCCGCCCCCAGCCATTTTAACTTCGTTGCGGTCAGCGGGGTAATAGGTAAGAATTGTCTTGATGGCATCATATGCCCTTTCTCCATTTTGCAGTCTTGCCCAGAGGTTGATCTTCCAGGCGATGGACCAGCCTGTGCCGTTGTTGGTACGCAGCTCAAGCGAACGCTTCACGGCATTGGCCAATGAAGGCTGCTTTGACATGGTGATGGAGGAGCCTGGATAAAGACCAAACAAGTGGGAAACATGACGGTGGTTGGGATCATTGTCTGTCCAGTCATAATACCACTCCTGCAGGTTACCCTTCTTGCCCACCTGATAAGGATAGAGCTGGGCCAGGGCCTGCTTCAATTGATTTGAAAATGCAGGATCCTGCTTCAGTATCTTGCCTGCATCAATCACATTGGAAAACAATTCCCTGATCATGGCAAGGTCTGCAGCACCCCCAAACAATACCGCCCCTTTCTGTCCCTTGTCGGTAATAAAGACGTTTTCCGGGGATGTTGATGGGGCTGTAACCAAATTACCTTGGGGATCTTTCACTAAAAATTGAAGACAGAACAGGGCCGCGCCTTTCATGAGGGGATAGGCTTCTTTTTTAAGGAAGGTTGTATCGTTTGAAAAAAGAAAATGTTGCCAAAGGTGTGTGCTCATCCAGGTGCCCCCCATGGTCCAGTTGGCCCAAACAGGGTCGCCTTTCCCAAAATCCCCCACAGGGTTTGAAATGGCCCAAATATCAGAGTTGTGGTGCGCCACCCACCCATCCAATCCATAAAAGGATTTGGCGGTTACAGCTCCCGTCTTGCTGAGGTTTTTGATGAAGCCCATCATGGGTTGGTGAAACTCGGAAAGATTGGTGGTTTCAACCGGCCAATAATTCATCTCCGTGTTGATGTTTATCGTGTAATTGCTGCTCCATGGTGGACGAACCTGTTCGTTCCAGATGCCCTGCAGGTTGATGGGCACTTCAGGTGTGCGGGAAGCACTGACCATAAGGTAGCGACCAAACTGAAAATAGAGGGCCACCAATGCATTGTCTGGCTGTCCTTTTGAAAAGTTTTTCAAGCGTTGATCCACAGGCAACATACCAGCGGAGGAGGCTCCCAGGTCAAGCGAAACGCGGTCCATGTATTTTGAAAAATCAGCCACATGTTTTTTAAAGATGGTGGAATAGTCTGTAGCAACAAGTTGCTGCAGGGTCTTTGCTGTCAGCGACTTTTCATCTTTCCCTTCTTTCACAGGATGCTTGTCAAATCCATTGAAGCTTGTAGCCAGGGATATGGCCAACAGGATTTCGGAAGCCTCACTGATTTGAATCGAGGAATCGGTGTTTTTTTGTTTGCCATTGTTGGATAGAATTTTTACAATCCCGGAAAAGCGCATGGCATTGGCACTATCATATTGCACAGCATTGGGCATCTTCCCACGATAACTGGGCTCAGCCAATGAAGGTGCGAGGCCGTTCATTGTCAATCCCTTTTGCGCCTGCACCAGTTTGTACTGAAGTAGGCTGTTCATGGTCAGTTCAACATTCATCTTGTTTTTTCCTTTGGAACTCAGCTTTACAAACATCAACTGATCGGGATGGGAAACAAAATATTCTCTTCTATAACTTGTTTCATCGGACTCAAATGAAACATTGACCAGGCCGGTTCGCAGATCAAGTGTTCTGGAATATTGGCTGGCCTCTTTCATGTTGAAATGCATGTACAGATTTCCTAAGGGCGCATAGGATGATGAAAATTTCCCCTGAATGAATTTGGTAAGACTGTCTGCTTTTTTATACTCTCCTGCAAAGAGCGCTTCCCGCACCAGGGGAAGGTACTTCTTCGCTTCAGGATTCATGTTGGCATCTACTGGATATCCAGCCCAGAGCGTTGCCTCATTTAAGGATATACGGTCTTTGCTGATTCCGCCATATACCATACCGCCAATCCGGCCATTTCCTATGGGCAGGGCATCCTCAAAATGAGTAGCGGGCTTGTCATACATCATCACACTGCTTTGCTGGGAATAGGCGGAAGTTGTCATCAGCAGGCAAAAAAACAAGATATTTCTTTTCATGAATGGGATTTAAATGACTTGAAAGCCGTGTGCATAGGGATCGTCTTCAATATCGATGGAAATGGAATTGTGTCCGTAAATTTTGGCCCATCCTTCAATGGATGGACGCATGGCGGGCTTTCCATTCACGAAAGTCTCTTCTTCAATCCTGCCAATAAACTTGCTTCCAATGATGCTTTCGTGGATGAACTTCTCGCCTTTTTTCAACATCCCTTTGGCATACCATTGCGCCATGCGCGCGCTGGTGCCTGTTCCGCAGGGTGAACGGTCGATAGCCTTGTCGCCATAGAACACAGCATTGCGCGCAGTTGCTGCGGGATCGATGACGGCACCACACCATAGAATATGACTGCACCCATTAATTGTTGAATCTTCAGGATGAACGAATGTATATTTAGCATTGATGTTTTTCCTGAGTTGCCTTGCCATGCTGATGAGCTGATCTGCGGTAAAATGTTCCAGACCGGCGAAGTTTTCCTGTACATCAACGATGGCATAGAAATTTCCTCCGTAGGCAACATCCACCCTGATGCTTCCAAGCCCAGGGCAATCCACTGACAGATCAGCCTGGTCCAGATATCCGGGTACGTTAGTGAGTCGGACTGAACTGACTTTATCACCAGTCATTGTATATTCAATCTGCACAAGTCCGGCTGGCGCTTCCATCCTGATCTTTCCACTGACCTTGGGTTTTACCAGGCCCGATTCAATGGCAGCGGTGATGGTCCCGATGGTGCCATGGCCACACATGGGCAGACATCCGCTGGTTTCTATAAACAATACAGCAAAATCATTCTCAGGATCATGGGGTGGATAGAGGATGCTGCCACTCATCATGTCATGCCCCCTGGGTTCAAACATCAAGCCTTTTCTTATCCAATCAAATTCGCGCAAAAAATGTTGACGCTTCTCACTCATGTTGATACCCTCCAGCGCCGGGCCACCTGATACCACCAGCCTGACTGGGTTGCCACAGGTATGTGCATCAACACATTCAAAAACATGGCCAGACAACTGGTGTGTTAAACGGTTCAGGGAAAGGGAAAGTGGTTGGGTAGACATAGGTGTACAATTTAAATAAAATGAACGAAATTAGGTGTCTAATTGGTTGTATATGGAGACTTATGGTAAGATTTTATTGATTGCCATGCCGATATTCCTGATGCTCGTATTGCTGGAAAAATGGTATGGCTGGAGAAAGGGCAATGACACGGTGAGGACCATGGACATGGTTTCATCGCTCGCCTCAGGTATAACCAATGTTACCAAAGATGTACTGGGCCTAAGTGTTGCCATCATCAGCTATGGCTGGATGGTACAGCATTTTGCCATCACCCATATTGAAGAAGGCCTGGCCGTGTACATCATCGCCTTTATTGCACTTGATTTTTCTGGCTATTGGATACACAGGATTCAACATACAACCAATGTATTCTGGAACGCGCACATCATTCACCACAGCAGTGAAGAGTTTAACCTCGCCTGTGCCCTGAGACAAAGCATCTCCGTTTTTTTCAAATTGTTCACCTTCTTTCTCTTGCCAGCGGCCTTGCTGGGTGTGCCAGGAAATGTAATTGCCGTTGTGGCACCGCTCCACCTGTTCATTCAGTTCTGGTACCATACCCAACACATCCACAGGATGGGTATTTTAGAGAAAATCATTGTAACACCCTCCCATCACAGGGTTCACCATGCCATCAACCCTGAATACATCGATAAAAATTACTCACAGGTCTTCATTGTATGGGACAAATTTTTTGGGAGTTTTCAGGAAGAAAGAAAAGACATTCCTCCTGTCTATGGCATCACGCATCCTGTTGCGACATGGAACCCGATCAAGATCAATTTTCAACACATGGCTCATCTGGTGACGGATGCCTGGAGAACAAGCCATTGGATGGACAAAGCCCGGATCTGGTTCATGCCAACAGGATGGAGGCCTGCAGATATGATTGAAAATTATCCACTGAAAAAAATTGAGGATGTATATGCTTTTGAAAAATACAATCCACCCAGCAGCCCGGGGCTCAGGAGTTGGTCAATGATCCAACTGATTTTTCTCTTGCTTTTCATTTCTTACCTCTTTGGAAACCTTGCAGATATTGGCAGCCCGGGCATTTTTCTCTATGGACTTTTCATTTTCCTTTACATCTATGCACTGACATCATTGATGGATACTGACAAGCAGGCTCCTGTTTGGGAAGCCTTGAAATTGGTGACAGGTTTTTATCTTATCTATTCAACTGAAGGATGGTTTGGCGCAGAAAAATACCATGCTTACATTCCTTATCTGGTGGGATTTTATTTGCTTGTTTCAATGTACCTGTCCACCAGCTTTTCCATCAGCCGCAAAGTGAGTGTACCTTCAGAAAGCAACAGGTCGTGAAAGGCCCTGACATCAAATTTTTCTCCCAATGCTGATGTCGCTCTCTGCCGGAGTTCCTTGATTTTAAGTTCACCCATTTTATAGGCCAATGCCTGTCCGGGCCAGGCTATGTAGCGGTTGATTTCTGTATTTACTTCATGTAAGGATAACGCAGTATTGTCTGCGAGGTAGGCGACTGCCTGATCCCGAGACCATCCTTTGGCATGAAGACCAACGTCTATGACCAGCCTGCAGGCCCTCCACATATCATAGGTCAACTGTCCAAAGCGGCTGTATGGATCTTTGTACAATCCTATCTCATAGCCCAAAGATTCTGCATACAATCCCCACCCTTCCCCAAAAGCATTCACATAAAGATTTCTGCGAAACATGGGTAGATTTTCAAGCTCCTGGGTGAGTGACATCTGCAAATGATGGCCGGGCACAGCTTCATGCAGGGTGAGTGCTTCCAGTGTATAAAGACTTCTTGAGGGAAGGTTATAGAGGTTGACCCAATAGTTCCCAGACCTGGTACTTTTGATGGGTGCAGGAGAATATCGCCCTGCGGTGTAGGTGGGTGCAATTTCTGCAGGAACCGGTTCAACACCATAGGGTTGACGGGGAAGCCTACCAAAAAGGGTGGGCAGTTTTCCATCAATTTTTTTGGCAATGTACGAGGCCTCTTTCAAGAGCGCTTCTCCACTGGTGGGATAGAATTTGGGATCTGTTCTCAGCGATAGGATAAATGCCTTCATGTCTCCCTGGAAGCCTACCTGTGATTTCACTTCTTCCATGGCCAGTTTGATCCTCGCCACCTCTTTCAAACCAATGTTGTAGATGGAATCATAGCCGAGGTCAGTGGTGGTAAAATGTTTGACCCTTTCTTCGTAAAACGACAAACCTGATGGGAAAAATTGTGCACCGGGTCTCTTGGGCGCCTTGGCCAAATATTCGTTTTCAAAAAATGACTTCACATTTTTGTAAGCAACAACTGCACTAGAAAGAATTGCGCTGCGCCCTTTTTGGAGCATCGCCTGCCATTCAGGCTCTGGGATGCTTGCAGGTTTTTTTGCGAATGGCTTCCAGAAGGATGAAGCCACAGGATTGGCGACAATCTGCACTTCATAGGTATTGGAAAACTGCTTTACAACATCATAGGGTTGTGCAATGCCCATTGCTAACCCCTTTCGCATCAAACCGAAATGTTCTTCCATATAACGGGGCAAATCATTCAGCTTGGCTATATAGTCTTCTGCATCTTTTAAGGTGTTGAGCCTTGTGCTTGAAATACCGGTTATGTTGGTATGGAAGCCCCCTTCTGAAAGAATAGGATTGAGATAGGAAGCGTATTTGAAATCTGAAATATCATCCTCAAAACTGTAGAGCAACAAGGCAGCATTGATCTGATCCGTAAAATCCAGTTGACGGGTATCCAGCAACCTGATTTCCTTGTCCAGGGCCAGAAAAAAATCATGCCTTCTTTTTGCTTCCGCTTCTCCATGCAAACCCAATGGAAATCCGCTGGCCATATCGAGCTTTCTTTCCTGCTCATTGAACACTGTAATGCTGACCAGGGCTTTTTTCAGGACAGGATGAGTAGGCTCAGGGGGAGTTTGTGCATGAGAAAAATGGACAAAAAAAAGGAAGGCAAAGATGATTTTTCTCATGGAATCTGATTATTCTATGATACGATTGATCATCAATGGGTTTTCTGTTTTCAATTCATCAGGCAGCAATGCATCGGGATAATTCTGGAAAGACATGGGACGAGCAAACCGCTTGATGGCATCGGGTCCAACAGAGGTGAACCTTGGATCTGTAGAGGCCGGGAAAGGTCCACCATGTTGCATGGCATAACAAACCTCAACACCTGTGGGTACTCCATTCATGATGATCCTGCCGCATTTTGCTGCTACAATATCAATGAGTTCTGTATTGGCCAATGCCTCGCGCTCTGTTGCCATGATGGTAGATGTAAGCTGTCCATCCATTGCAGCTGCAACAGCTTTCATGTCTTCGGCACTGTTACAAACAACCACCAAAGAGAAAGGACCAAATACTTCTTCTTTCAGGGAAGGATTCTCCAAAAATGCTCCAGCAGATACAGAAGCAATAATGGGCCTTGGTTCCGATAAACCTTCTGCATTCAACTTTGAGGAAACAATTGAAACAGCTGGATGCTGCAGTAGCATTGCCGCTTTCTGGACATATGCATCAGCAATGCCCTGATGCAGCATTTTCCCTACTGTGATGGCATCCATTTTTTCTCCCAAAAAGGAAATAAACGCCTGCAATGCTGCTGAGTCAATGCCAATGATGATTCCTGGATTGGTACAGAACTGCCCTACACCCAGGCTGATGGAATCAGCGTACATCTTGGCAATGCCTGCGGGATCTGAAGATAATTTTTCTTCAAACAAAAATACCGGATTGACACTGCCCATTTCTGCAAACACCGGGATGGGTTCTTTCCTTTGGTTGGCCCATTTGAACAATGCCATTCCCCCGGTGAAAGAACCAGTAAACCCAACAGCCTTTGCGTGTTCGTTTTTCACGAGGGCTTCTCCAACCGCATGAGAGGCACCATTGAGATGAATAAAAATATCTTGGGACATTTCCATTTTTGTGAGGGCTTTACTGATGGCACCAGCAACCATGGCCGATGTTTCAGGATGAGCAGGATGCGCCTTCACGACAACTGTACAACCCGCCGCGAGTGCGGATGCAGTGTCTCCACCTGCGGTTGAGTAAGCGTATGGAAAATTGCTTGAGCCAAAGACCACCACTGGGCCCAGCGGAACCAACATCTTTCGGATGTCTGGCCTTGCAGGTACTTTTTCTGGAAGGGCCGTGCAGATTCTTGCTTCAAGCCAATCACCCTTTTGGCAGGCATCTGCATAGCTGGTCAACTGGTACATGGTTCTACCCCGCTCTCCCTTCAGCCTTGCCTCGGGAAGATTGGTTTCTCTCATGGTAACCTCGATGAGCGCATCACCCAATGCCTCAATCTCCTTGGCGATGGCGCGCAACAAGCTGGCACGCTGTTCCAGTGATGATTTGGAGTACGACTTGAAAGCGATGCCAGATCTGATCATGGCATCATTCACCTGTTCTATGGTTGCATCTGAAAACATGGTATACTTTATTTTACTGGGCGTCACCTTTGAAGGCAATAACGTGAATTGTTGTTACAGAACAGGCCTGGTTGCAATCCCATCAGTGATGACCTTGAGGATTCTTCCCCTCTCCTCACCGACCAATGGCAAGCGTGGTGCACGCACATGCTCAGAACCAATACCGGTTTGGGCAGCTGCAAGTTTGATGTATTGTACCAGTTTGGGATGAATATCCAGCTCAAGCAGGGGCATAAACCAACGGTATATTTTGATGGCCTCTTCCATTTTTCCTGCTTTGACAAGGTTGTACATGACAACGGTTTCCCTTGGAAATGCATCAACCAAGCCAGCCACCAATCCATCCGCACCCAAGGCAAGTTCCTCCACAGTCAATGGATCCACGCCACAGAGCACTGCAAACCTGTCACCAAATTTGTTTTTCAAACGGGTAATATTGGTGACATCACGGGTTGATTCCTTGATGGCATTGATATGGGGAATAGATGACAATTCTTGAAACATATCAAGGGTGACATCAATCTTATAATCCACCGGATTGTTGTAAATCATGATAGGCAGATCAGTATTGGCGGCTACCGCCTTGAAAAATTCCACAACCTCCCTATCATCTGCTTTATAGCGCATGGGGGGAAGCAGCATGATGCCATCAGCACCCCATTCTTTGGCAAAAATTGCTTGTTGGATGGCTTCTTTGGTAGAGCCTTCCGCAATGTTCATGATTACAGGCAGTTTGCCAGCAAGCTTTTTTACAGAAAACCTTACCAGCAGCTCTTTCTCCTCCAGGCTGAGTGTACTCGCCTCTCCTAAGGAGCCACCAATGATGATTCCATGTATTCCAGCCTCCACTTGGGCATCTAAATTTTTATCATACATAGCAAGGTCTACCTGATCATTGGCATCAAAAGGAGTAAGCAAAGCGGGAAAAACACCTTTCCATTGAAATGAAGCCATATTGTTTAGTTTTTTTCAAACTTAAACAAAAATTTGGAGTTAGGAAATGGAACCAGAGAATAAGCGTTTTGCCGATCATGGAATTATTGGATCAAAGGTGAAAAACAGCATCAATTCTGATTACCTTTAGACCGGTACAAATAAATAATCGTTTTGGTTGAGCAGGAACTGATATTGCGGCTAAAAGCGGGCGATGGCCTTGCCTTCAAGGAATTGGTGGAAACCCGGCAATCGCTCGTTTTCAATACCATCCTTGGTTTTCTGCAAAACCATGAAGACACTGAAGATGTGACGCAGGACGTTTTCATCAAGGTTTTTGAGTCAATCCACCAATTTAAGGGTGAATCTGCCCTTTCCACCTGGGTATACCGGGTAGCGGTAACTACGGCACTTGAGTTTATCCGGCGAAAAAAAAGGAAAAAAAGATTTGGCTTTTTAAGCCCGATTTTAGGCGAAAACAATGAACCAACCATAGAGCTTGCTGATTTTCATCATCCTGGCGTGACACTGGACAACAGAGAGAAATCCACCATTCTTTTCAAGGCAATCAAGGAATTGCCTGAAAATCAACAGATTGCATTTGTACTCAACAAGGTGGAAGGGTTAAGTTATCAGGAGGTAGCCGAAATCATGAAAACCAGTCTATCCGCCGTTGAGTCATTGCTGCACAGGGCAAAGACAAACCTAAAGGAAATATTAAAAAACTTTTATAACTTGGACTAGGACCGCAATGTCCTGGCTAAAAAGGCATCTACTATAAGGAGGTTAACACATGAAAAAGAAATTTACATCAGAAGAAGTCATCAACAGCCTGGAGGGAATCCAAAGGGCAGAGGGGTCACCTTTTCTTTTCACCAGGATACAGGCCCGGATGAAAAAAGAAGAAAATCGTCCCGAGATGGTATTTTTCCGTTTCATTACTCGTCCTGCATTTGCACTGGCCATCGCCCTGTTTTTCATCGCCATCAATGGTTACCTGGTAACAAGCAGCGTGAACAAGAACAACGCAATGGATGATTTGGGGCAGCCCCTTGCCGCTGAATATATGCAACATGACCTCAATCCTTACGAAACAAACGAACTACCATAATGAGCCAAACAAGATACAGGTGGATGCTTTTTTTGGTGATCATTTTGGTTGCCTCCAATATTTTGCTGGGATACCTGCTTATCAGGTCTGGCAATCATGCCGTTGAAAAGAAAAGAAAAGGCAATGATGTTTCGGCCTGGTATACGGAGGTTGGTCTCGAACAGGCACAAATTGACACGTTCAAGATACTTAAGGAAGAATACTTTAAAGACATGAAGCCCTTGTGGGGTGATATCCGTCAACTCAAAGACAGCCTTTACCAGCAGTTGGACAAAGGTGTTGAGGACAGCACTGCCCAAAATATCCTTTTGTTGATCAGCCAAAAAAACCTTGAGGTTGATTCAAGAACTTACATTCACTTTACAAAATTGCGCAAGTTCTGTACACCAACTCAGCAAGCAAGGTTTGATACCATCATCCCGAAGCTCATCAACAGACCCGGAAGAAGGCGTTGATTATTTTCTCACTTTTTTGATGGCATCCTCCAGCAATGGCTCCATCACCTTATACCCTTCAACTGTTGGATGAACGCCATCACTGGCATATTCTTTTTTCATGCCTTTGTTGTCATCTACTACTGCACTGTAGAGATCTAAAAAATAGAACTTGTTTTCAATGGCAAACTTCTTGATGGCCTCATTGAGGGCAATGACTTTATCGCCTGGAGCAAGCCCTGGCCGCCATTTGAAGTCAGATGCCGGCAATACAGAACAAAGAATTACCTTGATCTTGTTGAACCTTGCCAGTTGTGCCATGGCCTTGATGTTGTCCAGTGTATGGGCTGGATTGTAGGGAGCATTGTTCTCCGCAATATCATTGATACCTGCCTTGAGCACCATGATTTCGGGTTGCAAAGCGATTACATCATCATACATTCTCAACAACATTTGGGGAGTTGTTTGGCCACTGATGCCCCTGTCAAAATAAGGTTTACCAGCAAAAAATTCGGGACGAAGCCTGATCCAACCTTCAAAAATGGAATTGCCCATGAAAACTACACGTGTTTCATTTTTCAATGGCGGTTCTACTTTCTTGTTATCGGCTGCATATCTTTTAAAATTGGCCCAATCTATCCAGTTGTCGTTGATCGTTTTTTGCGCCATGATTGAGATTGAAATGAATAACAATGCGAACCCTGTCAATAATCTCTTAGCTGTTTGTTTCATCTTTTTTTGTTTGTAATTGATTATCCATACAATTCGAAATGGATTGATTTTTTATCAACCCCCAGATCCTGTATGCGTTGCCTGGCTTCTGTAATCATGTCTTTCCAGCCACAGAGATAGAAATGGGGCATTTCTGTTTTGCCTTCCATCAGCTGTTCATAGACACCATGCACATATCCAATATAAAGACCCGCTGCCACGGTTTCTTCTCTTGAGAAAGTTGGGAAATAATGGAAGCTTGGCAGTTTTTGCTTAAAGTCAAGGAGCTCTTCCAGGTACAATGCATCCTGGCATTTTCGGGTGCCATAAATCAGGTAAATGTCCTTGTGGGGGATATTGTTATGATAGATGTGCTGGATCATAGAACGAAAGGGTGCGATTCCTGTTCCAGTGCACACCATAAAAATATCTGTGGCAACAGGATCTGTCAATACAAAATGACCCTGCGGGCCTCTGACCGGAAAACTAGTACCTACGATCGCTTCATTGAAAAGATAGGTTGTTCCCAGCCCTCCTTCCATGAGGACAATGATCAATTCAAAAACATTGGTTCCATCGGGTGCCGATGCAATGGAATAGCTTCTCCAGCGCTTGTTGGGCTGTTCATGAATGGGAAGATCCAATGTTACAAACTGACCCGGAATGAAATCAAACCTTTCGAGCTCAGGAATTTGTATCCAGAACTTTTTGGTTGAGGCCGTTTCATTTTCAATGCGGATGATCTTTCCTGTTTGCCATGGTTGAGCTGCCATAAGCTAAATTTTATTTTGATTGATTGCGGGAATGAACATGCATTGCTCAGGCTTTGAGTTTAACCATCACCAGTCCAAAAACCATCATGGCCATTCCTGTGTAAAGATTGATGCCGTGTTTGAGTGTAGTGGTTGTTGCATAACCAATCAACAAAACAAGGGCAACCAAAATGAAAAAAACGCCAATGATAAAACTCAGTTGATTTAATTTTTCAGACATGTTGTTGGTTTTAGAAGAAAATGATGTTCAATAAAATGGTGATGACCAGCAAGATGATGCTCAAGGGCGCCGGCCTCAGGTACCACCGCTTTTCAGTACCATATACTTTCTCAGTCAGCGAATAAACCAATCCTCTTAACTCCTCATCAGGCTTGGGTTTGGTAACAAGGCTGACAGCGATTGTTGTAAAGAAATTGGCAATCCAGGAAAATGAAGCGACGATAAATGCCTGACCCATCCCGCTGCTGATGGGATAGATGGGAGATATCCATCCACCCTTACCCTCAGCAATGGTAAGGCCATGGGTGATGGCTGCGGCAAGCGTACCGGCAACCAATCCCCAGAATGCGCCATGCCCGGTTGTTCTCTTCCAGAACATGCCCAACAGGAAGGTGGCAAAAAGAGGACCGTTGACAAAACTGAACACCAGTTGAAGGAAGTCATTGATGTTGTTGAAACTGGCCGCGATATACGCTGTGCCGATGGAAAACAAAATACCAAACAGTGTAACAAGCTTACCAACATTGAGGTAATGCTTGTCAGACTTGTTTTTAAAGAAATAGGCCTGGTAAATATCATAGGTAAACACTGCATTGAAGGCCGTTACATTGCCTGCCATACCGCTCATAAAAGAGGCAATCAAAGCTGTGATGCCCACACCCAACAAACCGCTGGGATAATAATGTGCAATCAATGAAGGCAGGGTCATGGTATAATCGTATCCCCCAGCGGCATCGGTTGGGATCCTGTAATCACCGGAATCCAATGCTGACTTTGTAAGGGCGATGGCAATTACGCCGGGGAGAACAACAATCAGTGGCATGAACATTTTCGGAATGGCGGCGATGATGGGGGTGCGTTGGGCAGCACTCATGTTTTTCGCAATCATGGCGCGTTGGACAACAAGGAAATCCGTGCACCAATAGCCAAAGGACATCACAAAACCCAATCCAAAAATCAATGACATGAAATGTATACCCATCGGGTTGGCATCAGCATCACCCATGTACTTCCAAGCATGCGTCAATTGCGGCTCGAGGTTGGTTTTGATGGTATCCCATCCACCAGCGTCCTGCAGTGCAACAATCACCAGTGGCGATAATCCCAGCACAATCAGGAAAAACTGCAGCACCTCATTGTATACTGCGCTAGTGAGTCCCCCCAGTAAGGTATAGGCCATTACAATGCCTGCTGCAATCCAGATGCAGAGGTCAAAATTCCAATGCAGGATAACCTCCAATAGTTTCGCCAACGCATAGAGTGAAATGCCGGAAGAGAAAATGGTCATGGCTGCAAAAGTGAGTGCATTCAGTGCCCTCGTCTTTTCATCAAACCGTAAAAAAAGATATTCCGGTACACTTCTGGCTTTGCTGCCATAATAGAATGGCATCATGAATACACCCAGGAATACCATTGCGAAGATGGCGCCCACCCAATAAAAATGGACGGTCATGATTCCGTACTTGGCTCCTGAAGCCACCATCCCCAACACCTCCTGGGCACCAAGATTGGCAGAAATAAATGCAAGCGAAGTAATCCAGAGGGGTATACTTTTGTTGCTGTTCAGAAAATCATTGCTGGAGGTGATTTTTTTCTTGATGATCACACCTACGGCAACTACAAAAACGAAATAGATGAAAATAACGAGATAATCGGCAAAATGAAGATTCATGGCAATCGTTGGCTTGGGTTAATTGACTTTAAAATACGCAAAAAATCCCTATAAATGAATGATTGATCAGAAATAAATTACTTCCTTTAATGAATTCTTCAAGATAATTTTTAACTTTAATTCAATCAATAAAAGCAAATCACCATGCAGAACAATCAGTTCTCCACAAAAGAAATCAATCCATTGGGAAGCCTGGATGAGTGGGAAGACGACTTGCTGGAAAGGTACCCTGATCCTGAGAAAATTGCAACAGCAAAAGCAACGGAATCATACAGAAACTATGAAGAACCTGCACGCGATACTGTTCGCGAATTTTACAGGTTGAACCATACGTACCAGACCTATGATTTTGTCATGGAAAAAAGAAGGCAATATCTTTCTTTCGACAAAAAGGAAATGCCGATCTGGGATGCATTTGATTTCTTGAATGAACTGGTGGACGATTCAGATCCTGATACTGACCTTGACCAATTCCAGCATTTGCTTCAAACCTCTGAAGCGATCAGAAGAGATGGTCATCCTGACTGGATGGTATTGGTGGGACTGATGCATGATATGGGAAAAGTGCTCTGCCTTTTTGGTGAACCGCAGTGGGCAGTTGTAGGTGATACCTTCCCTGTTGGATGTGCCTATTCTGACAAGATCATCTACCCAGAATTCTTCAAAGAAAATCCTGATTTTAACAACCCGCTCTACAATACAAAATATGGTATTTATGAACCCAATTGCGGTTTGCGCAATGTACACATGAGCTGGGGCCATGATGAATACATTTATCAGATGATGAAGGATCATCTTCCTGAATCAGCCCTTTACATGCTTCGCTACCATTCTTTCTATGCCTGGCACCGTGAAGGCGCTTATGAGCATTTATTGGATGACCATGACAGGGAGATGTTGAAATGGGTTCAACTGTTCAATCCATACGACCTGTATTCCAAATGCCCAGAACCACCAGATTGGAAAGTATTGAAGCCCTATTACACTGCGCTGATTGAAAAATACCTGCCAAGAACACTGAAGTTCTAAAGTTATTTTTTGATGTACTTTTTCAGCTTGGGTACATCCATCTGTAAAAGGTTTTCCATGACGATGGATGCATTGAGTTTTGCTCCATCCAGATTGGTATGTGTATGATCAACAGGGAAAAAAGGCTTGACGGCTTCAGCTCCCATGCTTTCATACTTTAAGGCAACGATATCATTCAGATCTATGAACAATGCACCCTCAGCCATAGCCACCTCTTTGGTCCATTTGGCATAGCTTTCTATTGATCGCAATACCTTTCCATTTTTCCAGTCATTTCTGGGGATGGGTGAACAAACAATCGGAATGGCTCCCGCTTGTTTGGTTTCACGGATATACTTGCGCATGTACCAGCCATAAGAATACACTGTTTCATTGACTTTGCGGATAGGATTGTAGGTTTTGACACTGTCCTCTCCGATTCCCCTGATGGTGCCTCTTGCACGGGCGGTATCATCCAAAGGACCAGCGTCATTGTGACCAAATTGCATGATGACGTAATCTCCTTTTTTTAACTTAGCAGTGATTTTCTCCCAGCGTCCATCTGTGATAAAAGTGCGGCTGCTTCTTCCACCAATGGCATGGTTTTGCACACTTATTTTTGATGTGTCAAAATAGGGTGCCATAAAACTCCCCCATCCCCATTGCTGGCTTTTACCCGTTCCATCACCATTGCGTACGGTTGAATCACCAATGATGTAAAATGATTTTTTCTCCTTGACCAGCAAGGTAAAAGAACTGGCAATGAACAATGTGACAAAAAGGACGGTTAGGATTTTTTTCATTTTTTTATCGATTTAGGAGTGATATTGATCTTGGGCATGGCGGGTTGTTTCATGCCATGGCCGAGGAAATAACTGGTATGTGGAGGCTGGTTGTATGCTACATTCTGCCAGGCAATGCTCATGCGGTATTGGGGATCATGCATGAGTGTATGCAATTTTATATTGGTTGGAATTGTTGTTGAAAAAATCATCAGCTTTTTATTGTCGGCTGAACGCACCAGGATTTCTTCCCTCCAGTCACCAAGGATGTCTGCACTGAGGCAGGGATTGGACTTGGAGCCATTGATGCTCTGCCCACCATAAGCCTTTCCGTCAAATATCATTTCACTGCTGCTGGTTTCATGCTTCCACTTGAAAATGGATATCCCGTTCAACACTTCACTCAATGCATCACCATCCCAATAAATACCCATGTTGCATGCTGGCGTTCGCTCAGCAATTTTGTTTCCTTTCACATCAAACATGCCTGTAATGCCAGCCCCTGCCACCCAGCTCTCGGCTCCTGCGTAGCGCGGATCGATATCGATGGCCAATGCCCTGCCGGGCCCTTCCCCATCATCGCCAGCCTTGATGGATGCTTTTTTCCAAATGACCTCTCCGGTTCTGGCATCCCTGAAGTTGGCTCCAGCATCACCAAATTTCTCTTGTGTACTGAACACTTCCAGGCCTGGTCTTTCAGGATCAAAATCACTTACATGTAATGCATCGGCATGACCAATGCCTGTTGAGTAGAGTCCTTTGCCATTGTCATCGATGGTCATCTGGCCATAGATAATTTCTTGCTTGCCATCGTTGTCAACGTCTGTAACAGTAAGGTTATGGTTTCCCTGTCCCGCAAAAATCTTGTTTCCTTCTTTGTCAGAATCAAATGTCCAGCGTTTGGAAAGTTTTCCATTTTTATAATCCCAAGCGGCCAATACGGTTCTTGTATAATATCCCCTGCACATCACCAAAGAAGGATGAACACCATCAAGATAAGCCACACAAGCAAGAAAGCGATCAACCCTGTTGCCATATCCATCGCCCCATACCTGTTTCAGTTGATCCATGGTTGGATTTTCTGTATCGGGATGCCTTGGTGGGTCATATGCAACCGTGCTCATGGCAGCGCCTGTCATCCCATCAAAAATGGTAAGGTATTCAGGGCCAGACAAAATATAGCCCCGTTGGTTGCGGTGATTCTTGCTGCTATCCCCAATGGGTTGGCCGGTTCCATCGATGGTGCCGTCGGCTGTTTTCATGGCAATCTCTGCCCTTCCATCTCCGTCAAGATCATAGACCATGAACTGGGTATAATGCGCACCCTCTCTGATGTTTTTGCCCAGGTTGATCTGCCAAAGCATCCTTCCATCCAACGTATAACATTGAAAAATGGGTGGGTCAGTAAAACCAGGCCTTGAATTGTCTGCCCCCTTACCCGCCATGTGAAGAACGATTTCGTAGCTGCCATCTCCATCCATGTCTGCAACGCTGGCATCGTTTACCGCGTAGCCAGTAGGTGTCTGCAAGGGTAAGGAGAGGTAGCCCTGGGCTTGTGGTTTGAGCAAAAAAGAAAAACCTGCTTCCTCTTTTGCCTTGCTGATTTTTTTTACTGTATACACATTGGCCTGCAATGAATCATGTTGCAGATCAAGAAATGAAGTAACATCTTCAATTGGTTTCGCATTCAGTTTGATGGTGCGGCCATTGGTTGTTTTGTAAAGATTGAAAGCCGTGTTATATGGCCCATCACCCAACAAACGCCAACTGATAAAGACTTTCCCATCCGCTGTGGGTGTTACCACCAGGCCCCTGTTTAAGTATTCCATCCTGTACTGGGCAGCTGCTGCGACGTATCCCAGCATGATCAACAACGATAAAAAAAGTCTTTTCCTCATGAGGTTATAATTACTGCTTTAGACGCTCTTCGTCAGCAATACTTTCGACTTTTTTCTTTTCAACGACCTTGGCAGAAATATCGATGGAAGTATTGATAAATTTCCATCCAGCCGTATGCTCCATCGTGCCAAGGGTTTGTGCAGTGATCAGGGAATTGATAAACTTGAAATTTTCCAATACCGAATTGGGTAGACCATTGATTTCAAAAGCTTTGACTGCATGAGTAATGGAAACATTTTGTATGACAATATTCTTGGCATGTGGGACTCCTTTTGAAGCCGGCTCAACCTTGTTCAACATGGAGATCCAATGGGCGGGTGCGGTTTCCTTTGTATACCCTGCAGGCAATTGGGAATAACTATAAGCAGGATACCAGTTGAGGTTGAACTGATAGGCATTCAATACAGAGTCTAACCGGGAGTCAACAAAATAAATATCCTCAATGGTCCCACCTCTTGTGGTTGCTGATTTGATGCGCAATCCGTTGTCGGAAACAATTGAGGTGGAATGTGTGTCTACTGTGTTGACTATGTTTATCTTGCACAAACAACAGATGCAGATGAAAAAGACCTTCGCCCTCCTCACAGTAGCACTGATCTCAATGGTGGTTGCTGCCCAGGAGCTACCCAGCAAAAAAGACATCAAAAAGGCACTCCGGCTGACCAATCAATATTTCATGGACAAATGGCCAGATGCAGGAAAATCAATTTTCACCAACATTGAACGACCTAGCAATATCTGGACCAGGTCTGTCTATAATGAAGGATTGGTAGCCCTGTATGCCGCCGACAAAAAAAAGGCCTACAAAGAATATATGCTGCAATGGGGTGAGAAACACAAATGGAATCTTCGGGCAGGCACCAATACCCGAAATGCAGACAACCAATGCTGCGGACAAACCTATATAGACCTTTATTTGATGGATGGGAAAAAACATCCCGAGCGCATCACCGCTATCAAGGCCAGCATTGACAACATGAAGCAATCATCCAAAATCGATGACTGGAACTGGATTGACGCCTTACAGATGGCGATGCTTGTTTTCGTTAAACTTGGAAACCTCTATCAAGACACCAGTTATTTTAACCGGATGTATGAGATGTATGCCTTCACCAAAAACAAACATGGAGGCAATGGGCTGTACAACAGCAAAGAGCATTTGTGGTGGCGCGACAAGGACTTTGTTCCACCCTACAAAGAACCCAATGGAGAAGATTGTTATTGGAGCAGGGGCAATGGTTGGGTAGTGGCTGCACTGGCCAGGACCTTGAATGAGTTGCCCAAAACCGACCCGCATTACGCTGAATATCTGGAGGATTTCAAGCAGCTCTGTGCAGCATTGCTGCCTTTGCAGAGGACCGATGGATACTGGAATGTAAGCCTCAACGACCCCAACCATTTTGGAGGGAAAGAAGTTTCAGGTACATCGCTTTTCATTTATGGTTTTGCCTGGGGCATCAACAAGGGCATTTTGGACAAAGCCACCTATTCCCCAGCCATCATCAAGGCCTGGAATGCCTTGACAACCGAAGTGGTGCATCCAAACGGCAAACTGGGCTATGTACAAGGAACGGGTAAAGAACCCAAGGACGGACAACCTGTGGGATACGACAAAACACCTGATTTTGAAGATTATGGACTCGGCTGCTTTTTGCTGGCTGGCACAGAAATACTCAAGCTGAAATGATGAACCAGTTCAAGGCTTTTCTGTTTGACCTCAACGGAACAATGATCGATGACATGGATTACCATGTCCGAAGCTGGCACAGGATCCTGAACAGCCTTGGGGCGGGCATCACCAAAGAACAGGCAAAAGCAGAATGTTACGGCAAAAATCATGAGCTTATTGAACGTATTTTCCCGGGGAGATTTAGTGGAGAGGAAAAAGACAGGATGAGTGTTGAGAAGGAAAAACAGTACCAGGAGGAATACAGGCCCTCATTGACACTGCTACCTGGCTTGATGGAGTTTCTGAGTGAGGCCAAAAAGAACAACATCAAAATGGCCATCGGTTCTGCAGCCATCATGTTCAATATTGATTTCGTATTGGACGGATTGGCTATTCGCCATTATTTTGATGTGATTGTAAGCGCTGATGATGTTTCAAGAAGTAAACCTGACCCTGAGACCTATCTCAAATGCGCATCATTATTGGGCATGCATCCGGAAGACTGCCTCGTTTTTGAAGACGTTCCCAAAGGCGTGGAATCTGCATACAATGCAGGCATGAATGCCATGGTGCTGACTACCATGCATGGGCAACATGAATTTCAGCAGTTTGACAATATACTGGGATTTCATGATGACTACACTGCAATGACTTAGAAACAATAGCCTATACCCAACAACAATTTGCTTTCTATAGAATACCCCGGAATTTAAAACCAGGAGAGATCTTTAAATGCCTTGATCATGAACAAGGCCGTCTCTGCAAAAGATTTGCCCTTGTTCATCTTGTCTGGGGCAGCCCTTTCGTAGGCCAACAACTCATTTTCGGTGGTGAGAATCCCGAAGATGATGGGTGTGATGCGTGTTACTTGCATTGCAGACAGGTGACTGAATCCATTGGTCACATACTGGCATACATACTCGTAGTGATCTGTATCTCCTTTGATGATGGCCCCAATCACAATGATGGCTTTGTACTTGTACGTAGCCAAAAGCCTGCTTGTGTAGACAACTGTTTCAACAGCACCAGGACATTCAAAAACTGTAAATGGAACATTTTGTTCCTTGAGGTAATCTGTGCAACCTGCCTCGAGCAGGTCTGTAATTTCACTGTTGAACTGGGCTTTTACAATAGCAATCATCTATAAGAATTTTAAGCGATGGTTTCCTAATTTGATTTTATCATCCAGGTACTGCTGGTTGTAAGGGTTGGCTTCAACGGGCAATTGTTTGACAACAAACTGGAATCCAGCTGCTTGCAAAGCGTTTATTTTCGATGGGTTATTGCTGATCAATTCAAAATCACCAATCCCCAGATGCCGCAGCATCCAAATCGCATCTGTAAAATTCCTGTTGTCCTTGGGGAAGCCCAGTATTTCATTGGCTTCATAGGTATTGTGCCCTTTTTCTTGCAAGGCATATGCAGCCACTTTGTTGCCAATGCCAATGCCCCGCCCTTCATGCCCTCTCAAATAGATGACATAACCATGGCCCTGGGCTGCAATTTCAGCAAGGGATGACATCAGTTGCTGCTGACAATCACACCGCAAACTGCCGAAAACATCACCCGTCAGGCATTCGCTGTGGATTCTGACCAATGGAACCTTCTGGTTGTTTTTCAATGAAACCAACAGGTGCTCTGAACCGGTCAAGGTGTTTTTCAAGACCTCCATCTCAAAATTGGCAAACTTTGTTGGTAAGGTTGATGTTGACACTGAGACGAGATGGTTCTCCGTTTGAATCCTGAAATCGATGATTTGCTGGATGCTGATGATCTTCAACTGCTTATCCCTTGCCATCCCAAAAAGCTCATTCCTGCGCATCATGTCTCCCGCTGCATCCATCACTTCACAAATGATGGCAGCTGGTTCATGACCAGTCAGCCTGCACAAATCAACTGCCGCTTCCGTATGAC
>JBIIQT010000032.1:0-29020 GCA_044341875.1 Chitinophagaceae bacterium
TACATCATATGCAGATGCCCCCGGCCAGGCGTAATGCCACCATTCTGTTTCCAGTCTTACAAAACCGAATTTTTCCATGGTACTTCTTAGCAATTCCCGGTTGCTGATCCTCACCTGATCCAGATTTGTAGCAGCATGAAAAGCTGCTGGCGAGAAATCATCGAAGGGTGTTGGCATTTCCAATTCCTTTCCGGTCTTTAAATCCACCAGGGTTAGGTCAACTGCCGTTCCCCTGTTGTGTCCGCTTCCCTTTGATGGATTGGCTACAAATCTTTCATCATGGATCAATTCCCAAAATCGAACGGTCGTGCGATAGGGCCGGTAGGCATCCCAAATTTTAATGCCCAGTCCTTTCTCTTTCAACTCCTCTGCAACCTTTGCCAAAGCAAGGGCTGGCTTAAGTCTAAGAAAGGTGGTTTGGGTGTTTTTTGGATACATCCTTTGACCAGTAAAATTTTTGTTGCTGGCATACCTTAGCTCGTATCGCAGCGTAGGAATCAGGCTTTTTAGTTCAATCATCGCCAAAATCGAATCACGATCAACCATGCTGTAAAACGCAACTTTGTCTTTGATGGGTTTAATACCAAGGGCTTGTTTGTCTTGTGTCCATGCTATTGAGACAAGAAGTACGCAATAGGCGGTTGAAATGTATTTTTGAATCACAATTCCATGATTGAATGAAAGATGATGTCATGAAGATAATGAGAATCGATCATATGGATATTTTAGTTCAATCTTCAGTATTGTATTGATTGTCAATTATATATATAAAAATATTTTTACGCAGGTGTGATTGGTTATCTTTGTATTTCATTCCTGCTGAAAAAATGACGGTATTATTCAACAAAACCATTGCTCCATATTTCATGATCATCATGATCATGGCAGGTCCTATTTCATCTGCTGCACAGGGCAAAGTCAACTACAGGAAAGTTGCTCAAACAGATAGTGCAGTGGGATATGCCAGTTTTTATTCCAATAAATTCATTGGCAAGAAAACCGCCAGTGGTGAGATTTTTAGCCAGGACAAATTGACCTGTGCACACAATACATTACCGATGGGGACCCTTTTGAAGGTTACCAACTTAAAAAACGACAAAACAGTAACTGTGAGGGTTAATGATCGGCTTCATCATCGAAATCCCAGGCTTGTAGACTTATCGAGCGCAGCTGCTAAAACATTGAATTTTAAGGTTGGCGGAGTCGTTAAGGTAAGGGTAGAGGTGCTAAAAAGAGAATAATTCAGAATAATTATCCCAAAAACCAATAATTATTTTAAGTTTCAACTCTCACCGACTATTTTTGTTATACTCAAAACACAATTGTTTATGAAAAGAATATTATTATTTGTATTTGCAGTGGCATTGTTTCAAGCAGGATTTGCCCAATCAAAGCCTACCAACAAAAAAAGCAGGCAGCTTGGAATCCAGTTTACAGGTCATGATTTTGAGACTCCGGCTGATCTAAAATCAAAAGGAATGTCTTTTGTGTTGACCGATAAGCAATGGAGCAGTTTTGATAGAAAAAAGGTTGGTATGGCCATTACCTATACTGAGGGATTGAACGAAAAGTTTGATTTCAACGCAAGGTTGGGGATGTCAGATGTCGATTATACCCTTTCCAATAAGCCCTACGCAGCAGGTACCGGATCCAGAACGTATTTCGAAATGGATGCCAACCTCTTTATGAAACTATTGACAGATGATCATTTGGTATCTCCCTTTATTTCACTTGGTGTAGGTGGGTCAGTATGGAAGGGCTACTATGCAGCTTATATCCCTGCAGGTGTTGGTTTGCAGTTTAATCTTTTTGATGAAACATTTTTGATTGTACAAAGCCAATACAGAATGCCAGTAACAGGAAATGCTGCCAACAATTTGTTTTTCAGCATTGGTGTTTCTGCAGTGCTTGATAAATAAAAGCGAATTAAAAAGAATTTTAAAAAGCCTGGATTTTCCCAGGCTTTTTTTATTGTTTTTTGCCAAATACCCTTCTCAGCAATCCTCCACGCTTTCGATCAACACTGTCTTTAGTCGGCTGGATATTTTCTTTAACGGGTGACGTAGTTGGTTTTGGGGCCTCCTTCGGTGTAGCGGGATCCTCAAATTTTTGTGATTCAGACACAACTTTTTCCTTTCCAGTGCTGATGGGGATTTCAATATATTCCCCGGACTTGCTGCCATCTTCACCTTCCACCGGCAGCAATTCTTGCGACTCTACAGCCTGGTTGTAATCAAAAATAATCTCGTTTTGCATGCTTGCTGGAGGGATGAATGCCGCACCCGGGTCTATATTCAGACTTTTGTCATTGAATACTTGTTGATAGTAATAGGCCCATGCCGGCATGGCCATCTGAGAACCTCCGGATGTGTAAAGCATCCTTAGGAAAGGGTCATCACACCCTACCCATACGCCTGACAATAATTGTGGGCTGAATCCGATGAACCAGCCATCCGCATTGTCGTTGGTTGTTCCTGTTTTACCTGCAACTTGCACACTGATACCATATGCACCCCTCAAGGCCCTTCCTGTGCCAAAATCTACAACGCCCTGAAGCATTTTGGTCATGATATAAGCTTCACTCTCACTGATTACTTCCCTGGATTCTGACCGGAAAGAAGCAAGTACATTGCCATTCCTGTCTTCAATCCGGCTGATAAAATATGGTTTTACATTGAAGCCCCTCCCTGGAAACATGCTATAGGCCTGTACCATTTCAAACAAGGATAGATCTGCGGAACCAAGTGCGATGGACGGATAGGGAGGGATCTTGCTTTCAATGCCACATTGTTTGGCAAATTCAACGGTACGCTGAACGCCCAGTTGATTGATCAGGTAGACGGCGCCAGGGTTTTTTGAAAATGCAAGACAGACAGCCATTGGGCCACCATCTCCTTCAATCATTTTTCCACCCATGTTGATCGGCCCCCCTGGGAAAATGGATTCAGGTTTGTACCCATTCATTACACCCAATGTATAGAGGATGGGTTTGAATGTTGACCCTACTTGTCTTTTAGTTTTGATATTTACGTGGTCAAACTTGAACCTTTTGAAATTGCTTCCTCCCACCCATGCTTTGACTTCGCCTGTTTGTGGGTCCATTGACAATAGGCCAATCTGCATGATTTGCTTGTGATAGCGAATGGAATCAATTGGGGACATCATGGTATCAGTCTCCCTTTTTTCATTCCATGAGAAGATCTTCATCTTTACAGGTTCCATGAAGCTCTTTTTGATTTCCTCCTCGTCCAGTCCATCATCTTTGAGGTTTCTCCACCGGTCAGATTGCTTCATGGCATTTGTCATCACGGCTTTACCCTCCGGGGTTTTCCAAGTTGATCCATCCTTGATATTGTACTGGCTGCTGAAGACTTTTTGCAGGTTCTGCATGTGCCTGTAAACCGCTATTTCTGCATACTCCTGCATCCTTGGATTGATCGTAGTGAATATCTTCAATCCGTCCTTGTAGATATCGTAGGGTTCTCCTGTTGCAGGGTTTTCATTTTCCTTGCACCATTTCTTCAATTCTTCTCTTAGTACTTCCCTGAAATAAGGGGCAATTCCCGAATTTTCATCCAGCTTCTGGTACTTCAATTGAATGGGGGCAATTTTAATTGCCCTTGCTTCTTCTTTGGTCAATACTTCGTTTCTTACCATTTGGTCAATAACGGTATTGCGCCTGGCCATGGCAGCCTTTGGATTACGCCTTGGATTGTACCTTGTACTGCCTTTGAGCAGTCCAACCAATACGGCAGCTTCCTCAACAGCAAGTTGCCCTGGTTCTTTCTGGAAATAAGTTTTGGCGGCATTCCTGATGCCATAGGTTTCATCCCCGTAATTCACCATGTTCAGGTATAAGGTGATGATTTCCTCTTTGGTTAAGTTGCTTTCAAGGCGAATGGCAACTATCCATTCCTTGAGTTTTTCAATGATCCTGGTAACACTTTTACTGCTCTGCTGACCAAGCAATGCTTTGGCGGTTTGTTGGGTAATGGTACTGGCTCCACCCTCGCTGCCAAGAAAGACAATTGCGCGAAGCAGACTTTTGATGTCGATTCCAGAATGCTCATAGAATCGCTCATCTTCAGTAGAGACCAGGGCCCTGATTACATTGGGTGAGATGTCCTGATATTTTACATTGATCCTATCCTTCAGGTAAAATTTACCCATCATGGTTCCGTCATCCGCATAAATTTCTGAGGATGACATCATAGAAGGGTTTTCAAGTTCTTCTATGGATGGAAGTTTACCAAAGAGCCCGACATAAATCAAAAGAATCAACAAGAACACCGCACTCCAGGCGTAGAGGAAAAACTTCCAAAAAAGCCTTACAGGCTTAGATGTCTCACTGCTCTTTTTCAGATGATCCTTCATGAGGTAAAGCTAAATAAAAGCCCTGTCTTTAAGGAAAAGGAAACCTTAAAATTTTCCGGGAATCTGCGCCCTGATGAACTGAAGATAGGGTCCAATAGCTTTTTCCTCGAGTACTTTTTTAAGGTTGTTGGGGGATATGATGGCAAAGGCATATTTCTCAGCGGGCAGCCACGGGAAGATCTCCTTTGAAGCAATTGGGGCAGTTTTTTCAACATATCCCAGTGCCTCAGCGGCATTGGCAAATACGCTGATCAGAATGTATGGAGATTCCCCGATTTTATCATTGCGAAGCGATAACTGATTTCCTGCATATCGTTCAGCATTGTACCTGGTCAAAGCCCTTTTGGCCTCATTGATATAAACAATATCAACATCCTTCAGCAAAAGCAAAACTCCATATTGCTCTATAGGATTGTACTCGTAACCATCTGCTTTCTTATCTATTACTGGAGCCTTAAATACAGTGGTATCTGTTTTTGTTTTGGCAATTACTGGGGCTTGTACAACCTGTCTTTGTAGCGGTTCCGTCTTGACCTTGGTTTCTTTTGCCTTGGGAAGTGGGCTGTCATCAATCCATTTGATGCTGTCGTCCGTTTGCCTTGATACTGAAATGGAGCGGAGTTCATTCTCAATGATATCCCTTCTGTTCAGCGCATCGGCCATGAGTCCTGCTTTCATGGCAACAGGAGAGTTTGGATAAAGTGAAGGGATTTTGTTCAATGCTTGGATGGCTAAGCTGTCCTGTTTGTTTTTGATGTAATAGACAGCTTCAATGTACAGCAATTGTGGTGACCAATTGTTCGCACCATGAAGAGAATCTGCTTTTCTTTTTTCTTCACGTGCCAATTCAAATTTTCCTGAAAGAAAGAGGTCGTAAACCTTGTCGTAATGTTGGGTAACTTCTTTGGACTTTTCATTTTTTGCCTTGCTCATGCTCAATGGGTCACGCAACATTTTATTCATCTCACTGGCTGGAAATTTTTCTGTCAATTGGGATTGATAAAACAGGGCTTTGGAGTTGTTTCCGCTTTGACGGTAACAATAGGCAAGATCAAACAATAGTTTTTCTAGTCCTGGAATATTGGTTTTTTGATTGATCAATTTTTCATTCCAGGTGATGGATTCTTTGCAATCTTCCAATTTATCCTTGTAGATGCTGCCTAATTTTTGATAGGCTTCGTATTTCTTTTCGTTGGATGCAGCAAGTTTTTCTGCCGTCAAGGGAAGCCTTTCCCTGAGCGTCTCAAGGGAAAGGTCAGCGGCTGCGATCGTATCAGTTGCCGCTGCACCTGTTGGTTTGGGGAGGTTTGATCGCATGGCAGCATTTAGTGCTGCTGCCCTTCTCCAATTGTCTCCATTGGCTCTTTCGCCCCACTTGTTTTTAAAGGAAATACTGCCCTGTGCTTTCAGGGAGGGGTTGTTGAAATACCATTCTCCTTTTTTTTGTTCAGAGGGGAAAAGGCTTGCCGTATTATCATCCAGTAAGTTATTTTTGGGCACAGTGCTGCCTTTTTGTTTCTCATTCTCTTCAGACACACCTTGCTCTTTCCTTAGTTTTTTCAAAACTGTTTTCAATTCAGCCTCTCTTTCTTTCTCTGGCAGGGAAGCGAGGGCTTGAAGGCTGTCCTCAGCATGAACGATTTTTAATTCATCGAAAAGTGCATTGGCAATGGTTTTTTTTCTCGTGATTTCTTCAGGATCTTTTTGATTGCCAATGTTGATACTGTCATAATATTTTTTAGCCAGTTCATATTGCTTTATGCTGAAGGCCAGCGTTGCGATATTCAAATTCGCAGCGTTTCTGATATCTGTATCTGTTAAATTGAATTGATTGCTCTTGAGAAGGAATCCTATTGCGTTCGGGATATTTTTTCTTTTTATTTCCATCTCAGCAGCGGCTGAATATATGATGGAACGGTAGGCGGCATATTTTTCCTTGTTGGCCATGTTGATCAAGCCCTTTACATGCTGATCAATCTTTTGTTCCTGGTCTGTTTCATTCGAACTCAATCCTATCTGATAGATGCGTGCATATGCCTCCATGACAGGATCTGTTGTGAGGGCGATCGCCTTCTCGAAAAAAGCGTCTGCTTTTTTATTTTGGTTGGACTTGCCATACAGCTGGGCAATCAAAAAAAGTCTTCTCGCTTGCTCAGCATTGTCTTCACATGCTCCTAATGATTTCTCCAGATAAAAGGCAGCAGAATCTGATTGTTGCTTCCTGTAAAAAAGGTAGGCTTTTAATTCCGCCAATTTGTCGGATAATCTTTTTGGAAAAAGATTATCCTGATAAAGGGTTTCAATCATGCCGCTTGCATCATCTTCATTTCCCAATTCCAGCTGGGTTCTGATGATCCAAAGCAGGGCATCATTCCTGACCAACCTGTGCGGTGTAAATCTATTTTCCTTTGATGCGATATTGAAAATATTTCCATTTGCATTGATGTTGGAACCGATTGACTTTTCAAATCCAATCTCATCTTTGCTACGGGGTTGGAAATTGTAGTTGATGTATTGGAATACATCGTAAGCAGAGTCAAACTTCTTTTGGTAGAAATAGGATTGGCCCATCAGTAAATAAAGGTCGTCTACCCAATCATTCCTGAGGTCATGCAGCAAAATGCCATTGTTGACCTTGATCACAACAGAGTCTAGTTCTTGTTGCTGTTGTGCCGTTTGATCAAGGCTATAATTGAAAAATGGAATCAATGCAGTGAGGGTGTCCTTGTTGGCTTGTTTGGCTGAGGCAATGACCTTGGATAGCTTTAGGTTGGCATTGAAGTGGAAATTGTAGTGTGATACAATGTTCTCCTTCAATTTTTTGATGGGATTGATTTTTTTATCAGGGGTCAGCTCCGATGCCAGCTTCCTGTTTTCATAGGCTTTGGGCTTTACAAGGTCATAGGTGATGTTTCCTTGTGCCAGAAGACCCATTGCCATTAACACGCCTACCAATACCATCAATGGCTTCGAAGGCTGAAGAAGCATATGTTGTAGAGCATATTTCAAGGAATGTAAAAATACATCTAATCCTGCATTTTTAAAGGCCCTGGTTTGCTAATTAACAGTAACTTTATAGCCTGATTTTATCAATTTTTCCCAATGGCAGAACAGTCCACAAACCAGAGCAGGTTCAAAAGATTGACCAACAAGTATAGGCTGGTGGTAATGAATGATCATACTTATGAGGAGATTGTTACTTTTAAGCTGACCCGGCTGAGTGTATACATTGTTTCTTGCTTTGTTTTTGTGATGTTGGTTGCCCTTACAACTGCTTTAATCAGTTTTACTCCTTTGAAATATTATGTGCCCGGCTATGGAAGCCAATCAGAAAGAAGAGAGCTGACAAAACTCAAGTTGCGTGCTGATTCATTAGAAAAGCAGATGCTTTACAGGGAAGCCTATTGGGAAAATGTCAGGAATGTGCTTTCGGGCAAGGCAGAATTGATTTTAGACACAGCAGTCATTGCCATCCCCGAGTTGGAGGAGATCAAGGATTGATATGGCCTCTATTCCTCCCATAAAAAAACCGACGGACGGATCCTGGATGAAATACATGGGCCTCGGAGCACAGTTTTTTGGATCCATCCTCATTGCACTTGGAATCGGTTGGAAACTGGATCCGTTGGTAGGCTTTGCCTCTCCTGTATTGATCTGGATACTTCCCCTTTTGGCAGTGGTTTTTAACCTGGTGAAGATCATAGTCGAAACAAATAAAAAGGATACATGAACTTGCGAAAAGCCCTCAGACCGATTTTGATTTTTTTTGCAGCCGTGAATATTCTGGCTGCTTCTCTCTATTCAACCCTAAAAAACATGGGCCTTGATACGGATGTTTTTTTGGTTGGTAATCTTTTCATTTGCATACTTACCCTGGTATCATTTTGGATGATGCACAACGGGCTTCGATCAAAGTCTACTGCAGGTTTCATGTCATCTGTCTATGGTTCATTCATCATCAAATTGGTTCTGGCCGCTTTGGTTGTAGTTGCTTATGCACAATGGAAAGGCAATGCCATGAATACCCCAGCGCTGCTCTCTAGCATGTTCATTTATCTGGTCTATACCTATTTTGAGGTGAAGGGGCTGCTTGCCTTGGTCAAAAAAGATTGATCATGTCAAAGAATGAAGCACCATTGGTTTCATTGGCCAGTTTTCTTCCACCCGGCTCATTTCCCCTGGTGGAACCTTTCTTGTTGCATTACAAGGTACACCTGACGATTACACGGTCCCGGCAATCTGTATTGGGCGATTATCGGAATGCCCATGCTGATAAGGCACACAGGATCACTGTCAATGGAAACCTCAATCCTTATGCGTTTTTAATAACCCTCCTGCATGAGTTGGCCCACCTCATCACTTTTATGCGCTTTGGACACAAAGTGGCATCACATGGCCAAGAGTGGAAGGGGCAATTTGCTGATCTGCTGAAACAGTTTTTACAGTCCAGGCTTTTTCCTGAGGATATCTCCAATCAATTGTCCATCTCATTAAGGAATCCTGCAGCAAGTTCCTGTGCCGATGATGCACTGATGCGAATTTTGAGAAAGTATGATCCGGTAAAAGAAGGACACTGTCTGGTTGAAGAACTGCCTGTTGGCTCACTTTTTATGATCAAGAACAACAGGATATTCAGGAGAGAGGAGAAAGTCAGAAAACGCATCAAGGCTGTGGAACTGTCAACAGGGAAAGTTTATTTGTTCAGTCCTGTCTATGAAGTGAAGCTACATGCCTGATCAGAGGGGTTTCAGCATCCAAACAGAACAGCCAAAATGGCCTGTATCTCCCAAGGGCTGCTCAAGGTATTCGAATCCGAATTTTTCATAAACCGATATCGCTTTTTTAAGCTCAGGAAGGGTTTCAATGTACATAGCAACAAATCCAAGTTCCTTAGCCTTGCTCATGCATTTGTTCATCAGGGTTGCGCCTATACCCGTTCCCCTGGCCTCAGGAAGGAGATACATTTTTACGAGTTCACAGGTATCTACAGGTAAACCAGGGCTAGGGAAAATTCCACCTCCACCCACTACATGGCCATCTTGTTCAGCAATAAAATAAGCGGCCCCATTTTTTTGAAAAAGTTCAAAAAGATGGTCTGTCGTTTTATCGTAATAAACAGTTCCTGGTTTGTTGGCTCCGAATTCAGTAAGACAAGACCTGATGATGGTGGCAATCAATGGATTGTCTTCTATTCTTATTGGCCGAATGCTAGCTGAATTGGACATGCTGCAAAGATAGTTATATTGAGTCTCAGCAAAATATCATCCTTTCGATTGACGGTTGATCAACTTGTCCATTACATCAAGGTGTGGCAGTGTGATGATGGAGAGAAAAATGAAAACGGCAGGGAGTGGATCCATTTTTATTCCAGTGCCTTTCCAGATGAAGGCCATGAAAATAAATCCGAATGCGGCGAGAAAGGTCATGGGGAGTGCATTCTTCCACATGGTCAAGGGTCTAGCGGCCATCTCTTCTTTTGCCTCATGCAAAAACTTGAAAATGATTTCAAAGGATTTGATGGCGTGCCATCCCCCAAAATATAAAGCAAAAGCAGGGAGCAATGGAAGTTGTGAGCAGAGTATGAGAATTGAAACGAGGTTAATGATGTACAGGTATGAAAGGCGAATCTTATTTTTTCTATTGGCAATGGTTGCCATAGTGAAGAACAGGCTTATCACCCCGCTGAAATAATGGGTGCTGTAAGTTTTTAGATGCACAATGGTTGTTTGTGCAATTTCAGACCCTTTTGTAATGCGTAAAACAACAGAAGCGGTTTCCTCAAAATGAGATAATAGGATGAGCATGAGCACTAGACTTCCCCACAAAAAACGGCTCAGGTTCCATTGCCAGGTTTCATCTGCATTCGAGAGATCGGTTTCTCCAAAATGCCAGGCTGAAATAGCCAGAAAAATGATCAGGCTGATGCCCGGAAAAAAAATCCATGCAACTGCATACACCAGAATGGCAATTACATAGCGACCAAGAAAACGCTGAATGTTGAATGGGTGGCCTTTGATGGTCTCTGTCGTTTTTGCGATGATATGATCCAATGCTCCATGCGGAATCCCCGTAGCCCCAATGATGATCGCGAAATAAAAGAGCTGAAATTTAACGGGGATTGAACCGGCATACCATTGCCATCCAACCATCATCATTCCGATGAGCGCATTGATCCATGTGATTTTACTAAAACTGTTCAAAGACAACCAGCGTTTCATCCAGGAGGGGTTTAAAAAAGAGAAGGCCTATGTAAAACACAGGCCTTCTCTCAAAATATTGAAATCTTTTACTTAGACTCAGAACGGCTGAGTGCATAGATAACAAGACCAAATCCAATTTTATTTACAGCATCACCGATGTTGTAGATGATGTCCATGTTAAGGCCACCAATTCCCAGTGCATCAGCAGTAACTCCGAACAATCCGCCTGGAGTTCCAACGATGTAACCAAGTGGATAGATAGCCCATCCTACCAATACGAACCAACCCAATGTTTTGTTGGCTTTTGCAACTGCAGGTGAAGCAGCAGTAGCCAGTTTGGCAACTTCTCCAAACCATACAAGGTATACAATGTAGAAATAAGCTGCACCGCTGATAACACCCCAAAGAACAGACTGGTCTCTGTAGATGGTTTCACCAAAGTAGCCTGTAACAAGCATAACTACTGAAGCGAAAATCAGTTTCCAAAGAAGTCCAGTTGTACCACCAGATTTTTTAGTAATCAGGTAGAACTCAACGCACATCAAAGGAACAGTCAACAACCAGTCAACATAACGGAAGAAGGTTGGGGATTCTCCGCCTGTTTCGAGGTTGTAACCCCTCATGTAATAATAGTGAACTGCTGCAATGAAGGTAATCAATCCTGAAACGAGTACTGAAGTGCGCCATGCCTTGTCAGTGTTGTTCAATTCAAGGAAGAAGAAAACGGATGCTGCCATCATGGCCATAGTGCCGATGAAGAACGTGAAGGCAACATAATTGTCAGGCGCTACGGCCTCGAGAAAAAATGGAGTCATTGTGTATTGTTTTGGTTAAAAAATGACAAGCGTTAAAAAAATCCGCACCTTTCAAGTTCTCGTTTTGCTAAAACCACATATCCAAAAAAAAGTTCAAAACTTTTTTGAAGATTTTTTTCGTTCAATGAATTTAGTGTTTTTTTTAAACAAAACAATAAATTTTTAGGTGGATTCTAAATTTTTTAAAATTTCTGATACTGTAGACTTAAAACTGGCATATTCAGGCGGAATCAGGAATGATGTTTTATTTTTTTTCATGGGTGCCTCTAGGTTATGTATTGAATATTTTTATGGACAACATTCATTACATTTAATGTTTCAATATTGCTTCCGAAGATGTCACTTATTGCTTCACAAACCCTTTGATGATATTGTTGGCTTGGGTAATATTTGATTTGTCTGCTGTTATCTCTCTCTTGCGACAATAGAAAATTAAGCATTTTCTGTTATTTGTTGAATTTTATTTATTTTTACACCTCGATTGCCCCAATTTTCCCAATAAAACTATCAAATGAGCAGCAATTCATCTACTGAACTGGTAAAGTTCAATAACGAGGTGGGCATAAGATACCAACTCTACAACAGCCTTTTCACCTCACTTCCTTTTCACAGGATTGAGAAAACAGGCATCATGCTTTCTTTGCTTCAATCCAACTGTGAAGAAGGATTCAAGAAAAAGATGAGCCCGGACCAGATTTTGAAGGATTTTTTTGAGCGCCATACAACCTATGTTTCCGAGCAGCAACAGCTTGACTTGTTATTCCGGTTTGTACAATATGTGGAGAGGCAGGTTGTGCTTTTTGATGCACTCGAGGATGCTGCGTTCCCTAGTTTAAACGACATGAAAGGCCTTGGAACCTTGAAGCATTTGGAAACAGAGGTTGAACAATATGGCAAGCAATCACAGCTACAGAAGAAACTAAAGGATTTTTGTGTTCGCCTGGTCTTGACAGCCCATCCAACACAGTTTTATCCTGGATCTGTTTTGGGAATCATCAACGATATGTCAAAAGCTATTGCTGAGAACAACCTGAACCAAATCAATATTTATTTGCAGCAGCTTGGGAAAACACCATTTTTCAAAAAGCAAAAACCCACGCCTTATGATGAGGCAGTGAGTTTAATTTGGTATCTCGAGAATGTATTTTATCCTGCAAGTGGAAGAATCGCATCTGCCATGCGGTCTCAGTTTTCAGATGCGTACGACCAGGAAAATCCTGTCATACGGATGGGTTTTTGGCCAGGGGGTGACCGGGATGGCAATCCTTTTGTCACCAGTGATATTACTTTGAAAGTGGCTGATGCCCTACGGGGTAGCATCATCAAGTGTTACTACCTGGATGTAAGGAAACTCAGGAGGAGACTGACTTTTGAAGGGGTAGAAGGTAAGCTTCAGGAGCTTGAAAAAAAGCTTTACAACAATATTTTCATTCCGGGTTACAAGGCAGATCTTAAAAAGGCTGAGGTGCTTGATACATTGTATGAAATCAGGGAACTGATTGTATTCAATCACAATGGCCTCTTCCTAAACATGGTAGATGGTCTCATCAACCGGGTTCATCTTTTTGGATTGCATTTTGCAACACTGGACATTCGTCAGGATAGCTCCGTTCACACCACTGTGATTACAGAAATTTGTGCGATCTCCGGCAACGGAGATTACACTGCGATGGATGATGCTAAGAAAATTGATTGGCTTTCTTCACTCAGTTCCGATATCACTCTTGATGAATCGGTAACAGCCATCACCAAAGATACCATTGACTCAGTAAAGGCTGTCAAGCTCATCCAGGAGCAAAATGGCAAACCTGGATCAGATCGCTATATCATCAGCCAGTGCAACAGTGCTGTTGATATTCTGGAGGTATTTGCGCTCTTTGTTTTTGGTGGATGGAAGCGTGATGCCATTGCTGTTGATATCATACCCTTGTTCGAAACCATTGGAGATTTGAAAAATGCTGCAGAGGTGATGCAGCTATTGTACACATTCCCGCTTTACCGTGATCACCTGAAACGCAGGGGGAACAGGCAAACCGTTATGCTTGGATTCAGCGATGGCACTAAGGATGGTGGGTATTTGATGGCCAATTTTAGCATATTCAAGGCCAAGCAAGAGCTTTCTGCCATATCGGCCAAGTATGGCATTGATGTAGTCTTTTTTGATGGAAGGGGCGGTCCTCCGGCAAGGGGAGGTGGGAAGACCCACAAATTTTATGCATCCATGGGAAGTGATATTTCCAACAAGGAAATTGAATTGACTGTTCAGGGACAAACCGTGAGCTCCAATTTTGGTACGATTGATGCGGCGCAGTTCAATATTGAGCAATTGCTCCATGCAGGTATCGGCAATGAATTATTTTCAACTGGCGCCAGCACTTTCAGCCAGAATGAAATGCTATTGATTGAACAGTTGGCTGAAGAAAGTTTTCTGTCTTATACAGAACTGAAGAATCATCCTTTTTTCCTTGACTATCTTTCTCATGCCAGTCCGCTGCGTTTTTATGCAGAAACCAATATTGGCAGCAGGCCTGCAAAAAGAGGTGCAGGTGGAAAGCTTTCCTTGCAAGACCTTCGGGCCATCCCTTTTGTAGGTGCCTGGAGCCAGATGAAACAGAATGTTACCGGATACTATGGCGTTGGAACGGCCTTGAAACGCATGGAAGAAAAAGGATTGATGCCTGAGCTCAAAGCCCTTTACCAGCGTTCTGCATTTTTCAGGACGTTGATTGATAACTGTGAGATGGCAATGAAAAAATGTTTCTTTCCGCTGACCGCTTTTTTGGCGAATCATCCCAAGTATGGTGAATTATGGAGAAGCATTGAAGGTGAATTTGAGCTGACAAAAAAGTACATCCTCATGCTTTCCGGCAATACAGAACTTATGGCCAATTATCCGATAGAACAGCTTTCGATTCAAACCCGTGAAAGGATTGTATTGCCCATCACCACCATCCAGCAATTTGCTATGACCAAAGTAAGGGAAATGGAAGAGAAAAACCTGCAGTCCGATTTGAGGAAGAGTTATGAAAAGCTGGTCATGCGTTGTTCTTTTGGCATCATCAATGCAGGGAGAAACTCTGCCTAGGATTTTTCCAGGGCAGATCGCTTCATTTCAGCTGCCTTGGTTTTTCCCAGGTATTGTTCAATGAGGTTATGGATGATGTAAATCAGTGGCGTGCAAAGAATGGCAACAACAAACTTGTAGATATATCCGGTAAGCCCGATGGCGGTTACTCTTGGAAATGAAAATCCAAGTGAAAAATACAGGTAAATATAGGCCACGCAGAATGTGTCAATCAATTGGGAAATTAAGGTTGAAAGGGTTGCCCTCATCCAGATTCCTTTTTCTCCAGTGATGATCTTGATCTTTTTGAAGACAGATGCATCTGCCATTTGTCCTACCAAAAATGCGGTAAGTGAAGCAAAAATGATGCTCATTCCCTGGCCAAGGACCTGCGCGTAACCGGCCTGCATATTCGGGACTCCATTTTCTTTTTGTGACCCCATCCAATAATTGTCCGGAGCAAGATGAATGGCGCCATAAAAAACCAGAAATGAAAAGCCGATGATGGTTGCAGTAAGAATCGACAAGAACCTGACACCCCGAAAGCCATAGTATTCATTGATGATGTCTGTCATGATAAATACAATGGGCCATGTCAGGGTCCCTGCTGAAAGGGTAAATCCAAGTCCGGATTCTCCAAATAAAGTCAGGTTGGCAGGCGCTATGCCAAGTGTTTGCTCCAAAGAAAAAAGTTTGACACCCACCACTTCTGCAATCAATGCATTGGCAACGAAAAAGCCGCCGAGGATCAGAAAAAGCCTGGTTGGTTTGTCTTTGATGATCGAGTGAATCATGTAATAGATGGTTTATTCGTTGATATGTTCGCGATGAACCCTTTTTTCAATTTTTTCAAATAGCCAGGTAATCAATACCATGATGATGGTGATGGAAACCGGAATCAGGTAAAAGTTACATCCAATCAGGATGCTGATGCCGCTGTTGGCCCAGATAAATGCGGCAGTCGTTACACCACTGACTTTTTGATCTGATTTTACAATGGCTCCTGCGCCAAGGAATCCAATGCCAGTTGCAATTTGGCCAATGATCCTTGATGGATCTACAGATGGATAGATTTCTGCCAGATGAAAACCGATAGATGCATAGATCGTGCAACCAACGCTGATCAGAATATTTGTTCTTATGCCTGCTGGCCTGTGCTTGATCTCCCTTCCATAGCCAACAATAAATCCGCAAAGTGTTGCCGTCAACACCTGTGGTAGCAGTCTTTCCAGCAGAAATGCATGTTCGGATGAAAAAAATTGCATAATTATTGATTTTGGCAGAGAAACTATAGTAGTTTGAAGGTAATGAAATACTTGGTTCAGTCTGAATACCTATTTCTCTTTACCTTTGTAAAAATTCTTTTATGAACATTTTTGTAGCCGGGCTTCCTTATGATCTTGATGATGCGGAATTGATGGAGATCTTTGAAAAGTTTGGAGAGGTGAAATCAGCAAAGGTTGCCATGGATAGGGAAACCGGAAAAAGCCGTGGTTTTGCATTTGTTGACATGCCCGTAAAGGAAGAAGCCATGGATGCCATTGAAAACCTCAATGATATTTCACTGGGTAAAAAACCTCTGGTGGTAAAGGCAGCTGAAGAAAGGCCTTCCGGTGGAGGAGGTGCAAACCGCAGGCCAAGTGGTGGTGGCGGTGGATATGATCGCGGTGGAGCAGGCGGTGGAGGATACGATCGTGGCCCTAGGAGGTATTAGTTTTCAGTTTTTCAATATGCTGCATTCAATTATATTGCAGCATGAATACAATTCAAAAATCATTGGCAATGGCATTTATGGCTGTTGCCTCTTTTTTTTATGCTGGTGCCCAGGATACTCAGCTTATTCCATATCCTGAAAAGGTAGTGAAAGGCAAAGGGGATTTCATCGTCAAGCCTCAGACTGTTTTGGTGGTACCTGAGGCCTCTGCTTCAGTCCTGTCAGCCCTTTCACCGCTGAATGAAAAATTCTCAAAAGCTGCAGGTTTTCAATTGAAGGTTGCCAAGCTTGCACCCAAATCTAATTTTATTGCTTTCGCGTTTGATCCAATGCTCACCAAACCAGGAGCGTATTCCATCAATGTCCTTTCAGATAAAGTTTTGGTCAGCGCAAAAGATTTTTCCGGGCTTTTCTATGCTGTCCAATCCTTGTTGCAGTTGCTTCCTCCTGCTATTGAAAGCGATCGACTGGTCGCCCGTCAGCAATGGGCGATGCCGGTGGTGACTATACAGGATGCGCCAGCATTTGAGTACAGAGGATTGATGGTTGATGTAGCCAGGCATTTTCAGCCCATCACTTTTCTCAAAAAATTGGTAGACCTGATGGCCATGCAGAAAATGAACAGGTTGCATCTGCACTTGGTGGATGACCAGGGTTGGAGAATTGAAATCAAGAAATATCCCAAATTGACTGAAGTGGGTGGAAGGAGAAATGGTACCCTAGTGGACAAATATCCAGGAAAAGGCAATGACAACAAGCCTTACGAAGGATTCTATACCCAGGCACAGATCAAAGAACTGGTGGCTTATGCTTCAAGAAAATTCATCACCATCATCCCTGAAATAGAATTGCCTGGCCATAGCAGTGCGGCCATTGCAGCCTATCCTGCCCTGAGTTGTTTTCCTGATGAGACTACTGTTGTCAGTGATAACATGGTTGCGGCAAATACTATACAACAATTGAAAACTCCAGGAACAAAGGTGGTGCAGGAAACCTGGGGTGTTTTTACAGATGTACTCAGTCCCACTGATTATACTTTTCAATTCATGAATGATGTGCTGGATGAGGTCATGCAACTCTTCCCTTCACAATACATCCATATCGGCGGCGACGAATGCCCCAAAGATGCCTGGAAGCGTTCTGCATTTTGCCAGGACATGATTAAACGCTACAACCTGAAGGACGAACATGGATTACAGAGTTATTTCATCCAACGCATCGAAAAGCATATCAACAGCAAGGGGAGAAGCATCATTGGTTGGGATGAGATCCTTGAAGGTGGATTGGCGCCCAATGCTGCAGTCATGAGCTGGCGCGGAACCCAGGGCGGTATTGAATCTGCCAAACAAGGGCATGATGTGGTCATGACGCCAGACAGCCATTGTTACCTGAATTTTTACCAATCAGAAGACCAGACAGATTCCATTGCATGGGGAGGATTTCTGCCCTTGAAAAGGGTATATGGCTATAATCCGATTCCCGCTGAATTGAACCCAGAACAAGCCAAATACATCAAGGGTGTACAAGGCAATCTTTGGACTGAATACATCAAGTCATCTGCCCTGGCAGAGTACATGTTGTTTCCAAGAGCAGTTGCATTGGCAGAGATTGGCTGGACAAAACAAAAGCCCGGGTTTGATCACTTTACGACCCGTCTGATTCCCTATTTGAAGCGCCTTGAAAAACACGGGGTCAACTATTCCAGACACATGTATGATATCGGTTTGAAAAGCCAGTATGATCCTAAAAGCAATACTGTAAATGTGAGTGTTGATGGCGTGTCTGACAAGAAAAATCTTTTCTATTCAGTAACTGCTCAGCAAGGGGGCGTGGTGAAAAAGCAATATGATCAACCCATTACCATTACTGCTGCTGCCAAACTTGAGATTGCAGCCATGGTGGAAGGGGAGATTGTAGACAAACGCACTGCATTTTTTAATATCAACAAGGCAACTGGAAGAAAATTCAGCTTATCCATTGATCCTGCTTCCCAATATGGCAAAGGTGGGCCAGCTGCTCTTGTGAACGGCATCATGGGCAGCGTAACCCGGTTCAACGATGACGAGTGGTTGGGATGGAATGGAAAGGATTTTGAAGGCATATTGGATCTTGGAAGGGTAGAAGAAATAAAAACAATCAACCTCCGTTTTTACAAAGCTCCCTCCAGTTGGATTTACATGCCCTCATCGATAAAAATATTGGTTTCAGATGATGGTGTATCCTACAGGGAAATAACTGTCAAGAATAATCCGGATACCGGACAAATGGGAGTTCAGAGACAAGATTTTACTTTCGAATCCACCAAGACCAGGTTCGTTAAAATAAGAGCTGCCAACAATGGTATCATCAAGTCAGGTTTTCCGGGTCAGGGATATCCTGCTTGGTTGTTTGTGGATGAGGTGGTTGTTGAATAAGCTTTTTGTATATATTTGCACCTCTCGGGGAATTAGCTCAGTTGGTAGAGCGCTTGCATGGCATGCAAGAGGTCACCGGTTCGAATCCGGTATTCTCCACAAAAAAGCCAATACACTGTATTGGCTTTTTCTATTTTTTAAGCTGCATGATTCCGGTCCGGACAAAACTTTCAATTAACTTTACGCCATGCAAAAGACCAAGAACTCCAAGCCTACTTGGGCGTATAACTCAAACTATCCTGGTATTGATGACTTGATTAACAAAGCAAAAAGCAGGATTCCACGTTTTGCTTTTGAATACCTTGATGGAGGCTGCAATGAAGATGTTAACCTGCGCAAGAATACAGATGAATTGCGTCAGGTGGAATTGTTGCCGTACTACTTGAGCGAACATACTGGCTCAACACTTTCTGCTGAATTGTTTGGACATACCTACGATGCGCCTTTTGGTGTTTCTCCCATCGGTCTTCAAGGTCTCGTTTGGCCTAATGCACCTGAAATTCTGGCAAAGGCTGCTCTCAAGCACAATCTCCCCTTCATCCTGAGTACTGTTTCAACGTCCAGCATTGAGCGAATTGCTGAAGTCTCTGAAGGAAAGGCCTGGTTCCAGTTGTATCATCCTGCAGAGGACACTTTGAGGGATGATATACTCAATCGACTGGAAGCATCAGGTTATGATGTTTTGGTGCTGCTTTGTGATGTGCCATCTTTCGGGTTTCGCCCAAGGGACATCCGCAACGGTTTGGCCATGCCACCCAAGATGACCCTCAGAAATATAGTGCAAATCATGGGAAGGCCAAATTGGGCCTTGAATACATTGTATCATGGTACCCCAAGTTTTGCTACGCTTAAACCATATACTCCAAAAGGCTTGAACATGAGTCAATTGGGGCAGTTCATGAACCGCACTTTTGCAGGAAGACTCAATCCTGAGAAGATTGCACCTATTCGAGAAAGATGGAAAGGAAAAATCATTTTAAAAGGTTGTGCAACAGTTGAAGATGCTGACATGGCCGTCGCTTTGGGTATCGATGGTTTGCTGGTATCCAACCATGGTGGTAGGCAAATCGATGCAGGCCAATCTGCTATCAAATCTCTTGGCCCTGTGGTTGACAAATACAAGGGTAAAATCAAGGTGATGATGGACAGCGGTATCAGAACAGGTCCAGATATTGCCCGAACACTGGCTGCTGGTGCAGACTTCACCTTCCTTGGTCGCTCGTTCATGTATGCTGTTGCCGCTTTGGGCATTGAAGGGGCTGACCACATGATGGGTATGTTGAAAACACAACTTTATCAGGTCATGGATCAGGTTTGTTGCAAACGTGTAGAGGATTTGCCCAAGCATCTGGTTAAATAATCAATCAAAAATCTGCACATGAAAATTCTGCTACTGGACGGGTATACCTTGTTTCAGGATGACATTTCCTGGTCTTATTTGAGGTCTTTTGGGGAAGTTATATTTCAGGATCGCACCAGTAGGGAAGACCTGTCTTCCTTAGACAAGGATGTTGATGTACTGATCACCAACAAGGCCTTGGTAGGAGTTCCAGAGCTGGAGCATTTCAAACAACTGAAATTGGTGATTGTATCTGCAACAGGCTATAATTGTGTAGATGTCAAAGCCTGTGCAGCTGCAGGTGTGCCGGTTTGTAATGTTCCTTCTTATGGAACATATTCAGTCGCCCAGCATGCATTGGCCATGCTTCTTCATTACAGCAATCATGTTGCAGAACATGCCCTGTCTGTTAAGACTGGGGACTGGTCATCTTGTGAAGACTGGACCTACACACTAACGCGCATTCGAGAGTGGCAAGGAAAGACATTGGGGATCATAGGCATGGGCAATATTGGTTCATGTTTTGCCGGTATGGCAGAAAGCATGGGCATGCATATTATGTACCATCATACAAGGGATCTTCTCTTGCCCAATCGCCAATTTGTTGATCTTGACACCCTTGCTAAAACAGCGGATGTGGTCAGCCTTCATTGCCCACTGAATGAAGGAACCGATAAGCTCATCAACGATGGGTTTTTATCTGAGATGAAATCCAGTGCTCTTTTGATCAATACCTCAAGAGGTGGATTGATCGATGCCATCGCCCTTCGGGAAGCCTTGTTGGACAATAGGATTGCTGCTGCATTACTGGATGTTTTAGAAAAAGAGCCTCCTCTTGCAGATCATCCTCTTATCGGATTGAACAATGCCATCATTACACCTCATATTGCCTGGATTAGTTATGAAGCCAGGAAAAGGATTGCTGCAACAATGTCTGCTATCATTACATCATTCAACGAGCATGATCTGATCAACAGGGTCAATTGATTGATCTACAAGGATCCTCAATCTTCTGTACAACAAAAAAGGGGAGAACCCTTGATAAGTTCTCCCCTTTGATATAGAATCTACATTTTAGTATCCAGGATTCTGTGCAATCACAGGGTTTGTTGTGATTTCCAATGCTGGAATTGGCCATATGAACCTGAAATCGCTGTAAGCTATTGCTGGTTGACCGAGAACTACTGATGCACCAAATCCATATTGGGCAAGTGTAGTACCTGTTACACCACCGTTGGTAACCTTTGCAGGAATACCCGCCATCCTTACTGCTGCCACAGGATCTTGTGCCAATCTGTGGATGTCTGGCCAACGTCTTCCTTCAGCAAGAAATTCAATTCTCCTTTCTAGAAGAATTGCCTGAAGAAGTGCTGTTGCATTCGCAAACCTGGCTGCTGTGTACTGCTGGGTTGCCGGTGTTGCAAGAGACCTGTTCCTGACAATATTCAAAAGGTCAATTGCTCTTTGAGACACTGTTGCAGATAGCCTTGCTTCTGCTTCGGCTTGGTTCAACAATACTTCAGCCCACCTGATGATTGGGGTATTGTCACCACGTCCAGAATAGTCAGTGTATTTTGTGGTCATCATCGCCCTTCCAATGGCACTTCCTCCATTTCTGTACAATGTCGATCTTCTTGTATCATTAAGCAACCATCCTGTATTGTTCCAGATGATGGGAGAGATGCAGACCAGTCCACGACCAAGCAATTCAGTTGAACCATACATGGCTGCTGGAGCACCATTGACTGAGCCATTGTCTAATGCATCATTTTTAACACTGAAAATATTCTCAACACTCACACTGTTACCTCCCGTATGGCCAAAAGACCCTGCTGCAGTTGCTGTGAGAGAGTGGTTTCCAATCAAACTCTTGGTAGCTGTTGGAGTGGCTGGAGTCAACGCAGTTGGAATCAAAAGGTTTCCTGCTGCAATTGCATTTGCCCATTGGCCCATGTGCATGTAAACCCTCTGTTTGAGTGCAATAGCTGCAGATTTTTGTGCACGAAAGACTGCACCACCTGAATTGGTAACAGGCAGATTGGCTTCTGCAAAGTTCAGGTCCTCAAGAATCTTGGCATAGTTTTCAGCAACCTTTGGTCTTGCCTCTTTTTGAAGCTTTTCCAATGAAGCGCTTCCGGTAACTGCATAATCCCTGTAGGGCACACCCAATGATGCTCCATTGCCGTCCAGAAATGGTCTTGCAAAGTGTACCAACAGTTCATGATGCCCCAAAGCACGTAGAAACCGGCATTCGGCCTGAAATTCAGTTGCAAGTGCTGGAGAAAGAATACCTGACGCACCTACTTTTTTAAAACCTTCAATGGCTATGTTGGCTTTGTTGATCATGCCATAGGTATTGTCCCACATGGCCACATTGTTTGCTGTGGCTGGTGTATAAGTACCTTGGTAAGTGATTTGATAAAAAGCCTGAAGATTGACGACATCCTCACCCCTGTTATCACCTTGTTCAATCGTTGCAGCTCCGAATGGATATCCGCGACCAGCCAAGCTAGGTCCGCCTGTTTGGGCAGCGTCATAAACTCCATTCAAGGCAAGTGTTGCTCTTTCAGCAGTCGTAAATACACTCTCATCTGTGAAAGCGGAATAGGGCTGTTGGTCAAGTACTTTTTCGCAGCTTGCCATCCCAATTGCCAAGCCCAGGATGAGTGTACCCTTTGAAATGTATTGTGTGAGTCTCATTATTTACTTTTTAATTGTTTGTAATGTTTACAAATTAGAATCCTGCACTGAAGCCAAAAGAAACGATTCTCAATGTAGGGGACACCGCATTGTCTTGACCTGCTTGGCTTGCATTGTCTGGATCAAGTCCTGTGTACTTGGTGAAAGTCAACAGGTTTTGTCCTTGAATGAAGATCCTTGCATTTTTCATGTAGCCATTTGACTTGCCTTGAAGCGCATTGCCCAAGTTGTAGCTGAAGACAAGGTTTTGAAGCCTGAAATAGTTTCCATTTTCAACAAATCTTGAAATGGCCTGTCCAGTTTGGTTGACAGTAGCACTTTGGGCATACCTTAACCTTGGAACATCTGTTACGTCTCCGGCGTTTTTCCACCTGCTCATTATTTCTGTACCATTGTTATGGAAGTTCTGGCTCAGCAGGGCTTCCTGGCGTGTGATGTTCATGATTTTGTTTCCACCTTGGAATCTGAACATGAATTCAAATGAAAAATTCTTCAGGTTAAGCGTATTGGTGAAAGCACCAAAGAAAGTTGGAAGACTGTTTCCAAGGTTTACTTTGTCTGCATCGGTAATAGATGTCTGGTTGGCAGCGGTCATGGTTGCATCACTTTTTCCTGATGCAGTATAATAAGCACCATTGACTGTACTCCTTTGAACCAGGCTTCCATTAGCCTTGAGGTACATGGGATTTCCTGTAGCTGTGTTAACGCCTGCATAATTCCAACCCCACAGATAGTTCAATGATTGGCCTACTTCTATGCGGTTATAGGTTCCTGGAATTGTCTTAACAGGATTTCCTCCAATGGAATAAAGGGAAGTGATTTCGTTCTTGAGTTGAGTATAATTGGCATTGATGTTCCAGGAGAAGTTCTTGGTTTTGATTACATCACCACTCAAGCTGAACTCAAGTCCACTATTTCTTGCAGAACCAATGTTTTGGCTGATAGAGTTCCCTGGAATCCCAGCAGAGTTCGGTGTTGGTACAGCAAACACAAGTTGGTCGATATCGTTAAGGAACCAATCTGCAACCAAAGTGAATCGATTTTTGAGGAGGCCCAATTCTACACCAACATCAAACTTTTTGCTGCTTTCCCATTGCAGTGATGCATTCCCAATTGCGCTTGGCGCAAGCCCTGGGATGTTGCCATAAGGCGCAGATCCGAAAGTGCTGAGATATGGGAAGCCACCAAGCTGGTTACCAACAATGGCATAAGATCCCTTCAGTTTTACATCGCCGAAAGTATTGTTGAGGAATGTACTGTTTTTCCAGAAACCTTCTTCTGAAAGTCTCCATCCGGCTGATGCTCCTGGGAAAATACCAAATCGATTGTTTGGAGCAAGAGAGCTTTGCCCATCCCTTCTGACAGAACCTTGCACAAAATATTTGCTTTGGAAATCATAATTCAAACGTCCAAAAAGGGAATGGAAGCCACTGACACCATAACCTCCACCAGAGAATTGAAGTGCACCCGATCCGCTAATAAGATTTTTTTGCTGGAAGAAAGGATCTGAGATTTGTTGCAATGCACCTGAGACACTGCGGCTAATGTCTTCCTGCACCTCGTGACCTGCAGTCAGGTAAAGATTGTGTCCTCCACTAAAGGATTTATTGTAGTTCATGTAGTTCTGCCATACCAGTCTTTGGTATTGCAGACCTGCATTGTAGACATAGCCCTTTGAACTGAAACCATCACCGTGGATGGGGCTCCAGGAAATATAGGAATAGTCATTAAGGAAGTCAAAGTTCAATGCGGAGCGAACCTTCAACCCTTTTACTGGGCTCAATTCAACATACAAGTTATTGTTGACCCTGAGTTTGTCTGAGGAATATTGATTTTCATTCAAGGTGAACATGGGGTTCGTATAGTTGTCATCAACGATAGAGAGATTAGGCCCCAATCCAACCTGGTTCAATGCAGGGTAGCGGATGTTGTAGCCGGTAACATTGGCTGCGTCCAAAGGATTTACGTTTGGCAACATGCGCAAAGCAGAGGCCATGGCACCGCTGAGTGCATTGGTTCCGTTGTTCTGGTCATTATCGATTTGTCTTGATAAAGTCAGGTTGTTACCAATTTTGACATACTTATTGATCTCGTTATCGAAGTTGAACCTGATGCGGTAGGCTTTGTTCTTGTTTGAAAGAAGAATACCTTTTTGATCACTATAGTTCAGCGAAAAAAAGTAGGTGCTTTTGTTGGTACCACCAGAGAAACTGAGGTTTTGCTGATTAACCAATACATTCTGGTTCATCACCTGTTTTTGCCAGTCATATGTTTTTCCATCTCCTGCACTTGCCCAACCGGTCAATCCCTGATTGGTTCTCTTTTCATTGGATATTTCTACGAACTGGGCATTGTTGAGCAATTCGTATGTTTTTAAGGCTGAAGTGAAACCAAATGTAGCGTCATAGTTTACTTTCATGGCTCCACCTTTTGTTCCTTTTTTGGTGGTGATCATGATTACGCCATTGGCAGCCCTTGAACCGAAGATTGCAGTAGCTGATCCATCCTTTAAAACCTCAATGTTCTCAATATCATTGGGGTTGATGTCTCCCAATGCATTAGAATTGGTTGCTGCCGCGAGGTTTCCAGTGATAAAGGGAACGCCATCCACAACAATTAGTGGAGACTGGTTACCAGTGACTGAGTTGATACCACGGATGCGGATACGAGCAGGAGTTCCTGCATCTCCACCTGCATTTACAACCTGTACACCAGCCGCACGACCAGCCAATTGCTTGTCTACGGATGGGGTTACCAACTGGGCAAATTCTTTTGCATCAATTTTTGACGCAGCGCCAGTGAACGCCTTCTTTTGTTGAACGCCATAGCCAACCACAACAACCTCAGAAAGAGATCCTGATTCGCGTGTCAGGCTAATGTCAACAGCAGTACGATTGCCAATCTTTGCGTCGGCATCTTGGAATCCAATGAAGGAAAATCTCAGGGTGTTTGCTGTTTGACCCAGCTGAATGGAGTAGACTCCTTTTTCATCGGTCATGGTCTTGGCTTTTCCGCCAACTTCGGAAACTGTTACACCGGAAAGGATATCACCATTGGTATCGGTGACCTTGCCCGTAATTCTCTTATTGCCTTGTGCGGCAACAACGCCGACAAGCAGAACAAGAGAAACAACTAATAAGCTTAGTTTTCTCATGATTTAAAGTTTAGTTTATTAAAATAGTAGACAAATATAAATCAATTAACAGTGTAAATATTCTGTTAATGAATATTTTAGATCGCAAATATTTTTAGCATTTAGTCTAAAAATATTTATGACACATGTCTGGCTACAGCCATTAATTTGTCGGTACCAAAATGGTTGTTTGATCAGAGAAAGCCTAACTCCAGCTTTGCCTCTTCGCTCATCAAGTCCTTGGTCCATGCAGGTGACCATGTGATTTCTACAAAAACATCATTAATGCCTTCTATTTCCCTGATTTTTTGGTCCACTTCGTGGGGCAGTGATTGTGCCGCAGGGCAGCTGGGCGCTGTAAGGGTCATGATGATCTGGACATTGTTGATGGGTACAACATTGACTTCGTAAATCAAGCCAAGCTCCCAGATATTAACAGGCAACTCCGGATCAAAAACTGTTTTGATCTTTTCAATTACCATTTCTTTTATTTCCTCTGGAGTCTTCATTGTATAATATTTTTTGTTGCTGTTTTAAGGAAGTTGCTTGAGCATCTTTCTGCTCTCTTCTCTGTATATGGCTATATAATGTGTTCTGATATAATCAGGCTCCATTTTTTCTCTTTTTCCAAGGTCCAACTGAATTTTTTTGGATGGCAGAACTGGCATGTGGCAATCAATGCAATTGTTTTGTAAAGTGCCCAATCCTTCGGCTTTCAGGGTGCAGGACTTTTGATGCTTTCCACCATGGCAGTCCATGCATTTTTGAGAGAAAAGCTTTGGATCATTGTATTCCTCTTCGTGAACATTGTGGCAAGATGAGCAGTCCATCTGTGCTGATGCAGTAAAGCATTTGCTTGCTGCCAACAATCCGTATTGGTTTCCGTGTACATCAAGTGTATCTGCCTGGTTGCTGACTGGGTTGGCTACCGAGAACGCATCCAATTTCATACCGACTGTAAAACTGAAGGGTGGTTTGATTGCTTTTCGCATGCCTGAGTGGCAAAGTGCGCATCCGTCTAGCCTTATTTGCCGTTCCATGTTTGCTGTATTGACAATAAACTTACCAACGCTGTCGGTTGGATTTTTGATGTGGTGGCTGATGTGTGCACTGCCTTCACCATGACATTTTTGGCAACCTATACCCAGCACAATTGATTTTCTATCATACTCGTTTCCCTGCCCATTTGGATTGGTTGTCTTGGCCGCAGTAGCGTGGCACTCCAAACAATTTAGGGATATCGGTCTGTCGAAATAGGCAAGGTTTGGAAAGCCAGGGCTGTTGCACCATGACTGTGTTCTGGCATAATATGATATCGGAAGTTGAAAGAGATTGTTTTTATTCCAATACAAATAGGATTGTCCTTTTCTTCCTGATCCGATGACGATATCGAATGAAGCCCTTTGGATCTCTTCCCCACTGATTCTCGAGGATTGGACCAGTTTTTTATTTTCTTTGAGCATGTCAACATGCATGAACAGATTATAGTGGAAACTATTATTGCTGTTGTCAAAACTCCCTTTGATGGATTCGGTGCTTGCAGTTCTTGAGTCTATAGCATGTGCTGTTTTTGCATAGCTGTCATAAATTTCCTGATGGCAGTTTCTGCATGCAGTTTCTTGCAGGTTGGCACTGGCTTGCTTGCTGGGCAGCTGTGTGATGAAAAAAAGGTTGGAGGCCGCGATGGTTATCATCAAGGATAAAACGACTAGCCACTTGTACCATTTTTTATTCACTGGGCTTTCATTGATTTTTTTTAAGCTTTACTCTACAGTTTTATTTTCTGCATTCACCTGCCATGCGCCTGCATCCAACTTCATCTGTTTGATCATCGCTCTCAATCCATTTGACCTGGTCTGGGCAAGATGAGAACTCAACCCAATGGTGTCGATGAAATCAAGTGGAGCATTGACAATTTCCTTGGCAGGTTGTGCATTGAGTACCGTGATCATCAATCCCACCAATCCTCTGACAATGATGGCATCACTGTCTCCTTCAAAATGTATAAGTCCATCCTCGGTATATGAATGAATCCAAACACTGGACTGGCATCCTTTGATTTTATGTTCTTCCGTTTTGAACGCCGGATCCAGTGGGGCCAATTTTTTACCCAGGTCTATCAGGTACTCGTATTTTTCCTCCCATGTTTCAAAGAGGGAGAAATCATCAATGAGTTCCTGTTCTATATCTTTTATGGTTTTCTGATTGTTCATTTACAAAAGCATCTTCAAAGATTTGTTAAGGGCCTGAATCAATACATCAATTTCTTCAAGCGTATTGTAGGCAGCAAAGGAAGCCCTGGTTGTACCAACAATCCCAAGCCTGTGCATGAGGGGTTGTGTGCAATGATGTCCTGTCCTCACAGCAATGCCTTGGTTGTCTAATAATATAGCAAGGTCTTGTGGATGAACGCCATCAATGACGAAAGAAATCACACTCACTTTATTTTTTACATCGCCGATGATCTTCAGTCCTGCAATATCTTTCAATTTGGCTGTGGCATATTCCAGCAGGATTTCTTCATGTTTTCTGATGGTGGCCTTTCCAATGTTATTGATAAAATCAATGCCTGCTTTCAGCGCAATGACATCTGCGATATTGGGTGTTCCTGCTTCAAATTTGAAGGGAAGTTCATTATAGGTGGTATGCTCAAACCTGACCTCTTTGATCATTTCTCCACCGCCCTGATAGGGAGGCATTGACTCGAGCAAGTCTCTTTTTCCATAGAGTACACCTACGCCTGTGGGACCATAAATTTTATGTCCTGAAAAAGCATAAAAGTCGCAGCCAAGTGTCTGCACATCAATATCAAGGTGAACACTTGATTGTGCGCCATCAACCAATACCACCGCATTGTACTCATGAGCAAGCTGGATGATTTCTTCAACAGGATTGATGATACCCAGGGCATTGGAGACATGGACTACGGATACGAATTTCGTTTTGGGTCCCAGCATTGACTTGAATGCCTCCATGTCAAGAATGCCGTTGTCATCAATGGGAATAACCTTGAGGATGGCTTTTTTTTCTGCAGCAACCATTTGCCATGGAACAATGTTGGCATGGTGTTCAAGAGAGGTGATGATGATTTCATCGCCTTCTTGAAGGAATGATTTTCCCCAGGCATTCGCTACGAGATTGATGCTCTCTGTGGTTCCTTTTGTAAAGATGATTTCGTCTGGTGATGATGCGCCTACGAAATGCATCACAGCTACCCTTGAGGCTTCATAAGCTGCTGTAGCCTCGTCTGCAAGGGTATGCAATCCG
>JBIIQT010000033.1:0-28719 GCA_044341875.1 Chitinophagaceae bacterium
GAGGATAAATATGTCAGAAGTAACAATAACGGCAGCTGAAATCAACAAGCTGCGTCAAATGACGGGTGCAGGCATGATGGATTGTCGCAAGGCACTCACTGAAAACAATGGAGACATTGAAGCTGCAATCGACTGGTTGAGGAAAAAAGGCCAGAAAGTTGCTGCCCTCAGGGGAGACCGTGATGCGAAAGAAGGTGTTGTGCTTGCGAAAACAACTGCAGACAACAAGACCGGTATCACTTTGTGCCTGAGCTGCGAAACAGATTTCGTTAGCAAAAACGATGATTTCATTGCATTCGCTCAAAGCATCATGGATGCAGCCATTGCCAACAATGTGAACTCAGCTGAAGAGTTGAATGCACAGGAAATCAATGGTGCCAAGATTGCTGACCTGGTGAACGACAAACTTGCCAGCATTGGTGAGAAGATTGGTGTTTCCAAGTTTGAGCGCATTGATGCTGAATTCGTATCATCATACATCCACGGTGCAAACAGGATGGGTGTATTGGTTGGTTTGAATGAAGCGCAAGCTGAAGTAGGCAAGGACATTGCCATGCAGATTGCTGCCATGAATCCTGTAGCCATCGATTCATCTTCAGTTTCTGCTGAAGTGATTGAAAGAGAAAAAGGTGTTATCCTTGAGCTCATAAAGAATGATCCTAAAATGGCAGGAAAGCCCGAAGAGATGATCTCTAAGATCGCTGAGGGAAAGCTAAATTCCTTCTACAAGGAAAGCACATTGCTGGCCCAGGCTTTTGTAAAGGATGGCGGCATGTCTGTCGGAGATTACTTGAAGTCTAAAGGTGCTGATCTGAAGGTTGTTTCCTTCAAGCGTGTTGCACTCGGTTAATTCAATCGACAATCGAATATAGAAAAGGGCCTTCATCATGAAGGCCCTTTTTGTATCTTTGCACCATGCAACCCATATACAAAAGAATACTGCTAAAATTATCCGGAGAGTCCCTCGTTGGAGACAATGGATTTGGTATTGATCCTACCATGATCAACCGCTACGCAAAGGAAATCAAAAGTGTTGTCGATCTTGGTGTTGAAGTGGCCATCGTTATTGGCGGTGGCAACATCTACCGGGGCATGAATGAATCTGAAACGGGTATTGAACGCGCTCATGGAGACTACATGGGTATGCTGGCAACGGTGATCAATGGCATGGCGATTCAGGCCATGCTGGAGAAGCAAGGGATGTATACCCGTTTGCTGACAGCCATCAAGATGGAACAGGTGGCAGAACCCTATATCAGGAGAAGGGCCATCAGGCACCTCGAAAAAAACAGGATCGTGATCTTTGGCGGCGGTACTGGCAATCCGTATTTTACAACTGACACTGCAGGTTCACTCCGTGCTGTAGAGATTGGTGCTGATGTCATCATCAAGGGAACCCGTGTTAATGGCATCTATACCGCAGATCCAGAAAAGGATCCAACTGCAACTAAATATGATACCATTTCTTACAAGGAGTGTATTGACAAGAACCTGAAGATCATGGACATGACGGCCTTCACCCTTTGTATGGAAAACAATCTTCCCATCATCGTGTTTGACATCAACCAGGAAGGTAATTTGAAAAAATTGGTGACTGGGGAGCAGATTGGAACCTTGGTGAAATAAATTCAACCCTATGTCCATCGCTTCCATCCGCAAAGACTACCAGCTTCGTTCACTGTCAGAATCTGATGTGCACGTCAGCCCTGTTATGCAATTCAGCCAATGGTGGGACGAGGCATTAGATTCAGCTATTGATGAAGTCAACGCCATGACCCTGTCTACCATTACGGCAGCAGGAAGGCCATCTGCAAGAATTGTATTGCTGAAAGGGTTTGATGAAAATGGATTTGTTTTTTACACCAATTATGAAAGCGATAAAGGCCAACAGCTTGATGCCAATCCTTATGCATCATTGGTCTTCTTCTGGAAAGAATTGGAGCGGCAGGTTCGTATAGAGGGAAGATGTGAGCGAGTGTCTGCCGAAGAGAGTGATGAATACTACAACAGCAGGCCTTTGGGTAGTAAGCTAGGGGCATGGGCATCACCGCAAAGCAAAGTCATTCAAAGCAGGGAAATCCTGGATAAAAATGCAGCAACATTGCTTGAACAGTATGCTTCAGGTGATGTTCCTCGTCCATCGCACTGGGGCGGATACAGGGTTGTAGCAGAAACCATTGAATTTTGGCAGGGCCGTAGCAATCGGCTGCACGATCGAATAAAATACAGCAATCTGGATGGAACCTGGATGATTGAACGATTGGCCCCCTAAAAGATCAGTTGTCAGTTATCAGTTGATGAACTGTGCATAATGAAACCACAACCCACAACTGATAACGGATAACGCATTAAGCCTTGCGAGGAGCAGCTTTCTTACCTGCTTTGGCTGGTCTTGATTTACCGAAAGAACCTTTAAATATTTTTCCTTTCCTTGTTTTTTTGTCGCCTCTTCCCATTGTATTTGATTTTAAAATTTTAAAGTGAAAAAAAAAGCAAGACACGCAAGCGTCTTGCTTTTTTAATTTTTTTTAAGCGGTTAGATCTTTGCAGAAAGCTCTTTACCAGCTTTGAACTTGGCAACCTTCTTTGCTTTGATCTTGATCACAGCACCAGTCTGTGGGTTACGACCATTGCGTGCAGCCCTTTTGGTTACAGAGAAAGTACCGAAACCTACAAGTGTTACTTTACCACCACCTTTAAGGGTTTTGGTTACTGCGCTAACAAATGAATCAAGAGTAGCGTTAGCCTGAGTTTTGGTGATACCAGCATCATCAGCGAGCTTGGCGATCAATTCAGCTTTGTTCATAGACGTAAATTTTTAATTGATTTGTATACTGACAAATTTATAGGCTTTTTGATTCTAACAAAATTTTTTTTCTTCACTTATTTCCGCTAAAAGCCAATACTGACCTGCATTTTGGCCTGTGAAGATAATCTATTTTTCCACACTTATTGCACAATTGCCATTAAAGTGCGAAATCCTATTACTTGGTCGCCCCATTGGCGGTTTGCATGCAAACGCAATGCAGGTGCATGTTCAGCAATATACCTGCGGTAATTCTCTTCTGTTTCAGCATGAAATTGCACTGCAAAAGTTAGCCCTTCCTGTTCATCAACTTCGAGCAAACGCAGCACCTTGAAACTGCTGAAAAGCCCTGTAGACATGATTGCTGGAATATGAATGCCTTTCATCCATGTCATCCATGCTTCATGAATTTCATGCGAGACCGCATAGGTAATGTTGTAAACCAGCATCTTATTTATTTGAAAGTTCAAGGTAAACGGGGCAATGATCACTGTGCTTGACATCTGGAAAAATCTCTGCGTCAACAATATGAGCAGCGAGACTCTCGGTAACGTTGATGTAATCAATGCGCCAGCCTTTGTTGTTGAGTCTTACACTGGGGAATCGCTGGCTCCACCAGGAATACCTTTGGGGTTCTGGATGAATTTTCCTGAAGCTATCCACCCATCCTGATGCAAAAAAATCATCCATCCATGCCCTTTCTTCTGGAAGGAATCCAGTAGTATTTTTATTTCCTTTGGGATCATGGATGTCGATGGGATTGTGCGCAATATTGTAATCACCGCAAAGGATGATGCCCTCAAATTTTTTCTTTACTGAGTTCAGGTATGGCAGCATTTCATTCAACCATTCCATCTTGAAGGATTGTCTTTCGTCGCCAGAAGTACCAGATGGGAAATAGGCATTGATCAGCAGCAGTTTTCCAAAATGCAGTTGAATCACTCGGCCCTCGTCATCGCTTTGCGCGTGACCATTGCCCTTGACCACTTTGTCTGGCTTTATTTTTGTAAACACTGCCACACCGCTGTAACCTTTTTTGCTGCTTGCACTGAACCAATAGTCATGGTAACCGAGCTCATTGATTTCCTTGACGTCAACATCATCTTTGGTTGCCTTTGTTTCTTGCAGGCAAATGATGTCTGCCGGATCGGATTTAAGCCAATCAATCAAACCTTTTTTGATGGCAGCCCTGATACCGTTTACATTGTAGGAGATGATTCGCATGGATTATTTTTGTTGTCTTAGGCATCAAGGCTGGGCCTCAACCATTTTTCTGCTTCTGATGTATCCATTCCCTTTCTTGCTGCATAGTCTTGCAACTGATCTTTGGTGATTTTTCCAACACCAAAATATTTTGCTTCGGGGTTTGCGAAATACCATCCGCAAACAGATGAGGCAGGGAACATGGCCAATGATTCAGTAAGGGTGATGCCGATCTGATTGGTGGCGTCAAGCAAATGAAACAGCTTGTTCTTTTCTGTATGATCAGGACAGGCAGGATAACCAGGCGCTGGCCTGATGCCTGTGTATACTTCTTTTATCATGTCATCGTTGGAAAGCAGTTCGTCTTTGGCATAGCCCCAATATTCCGTTCTCACTTTCATGTGCACATATTCTGCAAGTGCTTCTGCAAGCCTGTCTGCCAGGGCCTGCAGCATGATCTTGCTGTAGTCATCAAGCTCCGATTCAAAGCGTTTGATGTGCGCTTCAATCCCTTTAATGGTGACTGCAAAGGCACCAAGATGGTCCTGTGTGGAGGCTGATGCGGGTGCAATAAAGTCGGCCAATGAAAGATTGGGCTGGTCGGCAGCCTTTTTCATTTGCTGGCGAAGGAATTGCAGTTCTACCTCCTCATGGGTTTCAACATTGAGCAAGGTAACGCTGTCACGCTCATTGCTGTTGGCAGGCCAAAAGCCAATCACAGCCTTGGGCTCTAGCCATTTGCCTGCCACAATCTGTTGCAACATGGCGTTTGCATCATCGTATAATTTGGATGCTTCTTGTCCAATGATTGCATCTTTGAGTATCGCAGGGAATTTGCCATGCATCTCCCATGCGATGAAGAAAGGTGTCCAGTCGATATAGGGAATCAGGTTCTCAATGCTGATGTCCGTTATTTCTTTTTTACCAGTGAAGCTTGGCTTTGTGAAGGTTGACTCAGCCCAATTGATGGTGAATTTTCGCTTTACTGCCTCCTGATATGAAAGCATCTCCTTGCTGTTCTTCTTGTTGGCAAATTCAATGCGCAGCTTGTCGTACTCAACATCTATTGCGCCAAGAAAATCTTTTTTGTTTTGGTTGAGCAGTGATCCTGCAACAGACACACTCCTCGATGCATCCAGTACATGCACCACACCGCCATCATATTGTTGTGCAATCTTGAGCGCAGTATGCATGCGGGATGTAGTGGCTCCGCCAATGAGAAGAGGCTGTTTCATTCCACGGCGTTTCATTTCCGCGGCCACATGCACCATTTCATCCAGAGAAGGAGTAATCAATCCACTCAATCCAATGATGTCTGCATTGTGTTTGACAGCCTCATCAAGGATTTTATCGGCTCCAACCATCACACCCAAATCCACAATATCATATCCGTTGCAGCCAAGCACAACACCTACAATATTTTTTCCGATATCATGTACGTCACCTTTTACAGTGGCAAGTAAAATTTTGCCTGCAGCAGAGGCCTCTTGTTTCGCTGCCTCAATATAGGGCGTTAGGACAGCCACACTTTTTTTCATCACACGGGCGCTTTTCACCACCTGTGGCAAAAACATTTTACCAACACCAAACAGGTCTCCCACAATGTTCATTCCATCCATCAAAGGGCCTTCAATAACATCTAGTGGGCGGGGATATTGTTGTCTTGCTTCTTCTGTATCCGCATCAATGTATTCAGTAATGCCGTTGATCAGCGCATGTTTCAGGCGTTCTTCAACGGGGTTGTTGCGCCAGGCTTCGTCCCTTTCCTGTACTTTACCTTTCGCTTTTACAGTCTCAGCAAACTGGATGAGTTTTTCTGTTGCCTGGTTATCATCATTGTTTCTGTTGAGGATAACATCTTCGCAGAGGTTCCTGAGTACAGGGTCAATCTCGTCATAAACCACCAGCTGCCCTGCATTGACAATCCCCATGTCCATTCCTGCCTTGATGGCATGGAACAAGAATACGGAGTGCATTGCTTCCCGAACATGGTCGTTGCCACGGAAGGAGAAAGAAAGGTTGCTGACACCGCCCGATATTTTAACCAGTGGATATTTTTGTTTCAAGACACGGGTGGCCTCAATAAAATCAACCCCATAGTTGTTGTGTTCTTCCAAGCCAGTGGCAACCGCAAAAACATTCAGGTCAAAGATGATATCCGATGCAGGGAATCCTACTTTTTTAGTGAGTATTTCATATGCACGCTCACCAATCTTGATTCTTTTTTCCAGGGTATCGGCCTGACCCTGCTCATCAAAAGCCATCACGATGACCGCCGCGCCAAAACTTCTGCAAATGACGGCCTGTTGTATGAATTTTTCTTCTCCTTCTTTGAGGGAGATGGAGTTGACCACACATTTACCCTGAATGCATTTGAGCCCAGCTTCAATGATTGAAAATTTCGAAGAGTCAATCATGATAGGAATCCGGGCAATGTCTGGCTCACTTTGCAACAGGTTCAGGAAGATGACCATTTCTTTTTCACCATCCAACAAGGCATCGTCCATGTTTACATCCAACACTTGCGCGCCGCTTTCAACCTGTTGCCTGGCAATGCTGAGTGCCTCCTCATATTTTTCCTCCCTGATCAGCCTTGCAAATTTCTTAGAGCCGGTAACATTGGTTCTTTCGCCCACATTCACAAAATTCGTCTCCGGTCGGATCACCAATGGCTCCAATCCGGATAAACGCATGTAAGGCTTGATATGTACTTTTTCTCCCATTTGAATTAGTTTGATTTAAACCCTTCAACCTCTACCCCTTCCACCACCGGCAACTCCCTCGGCGCTATCTTCCTCACATGATCTGCTATGTGTTTTATGTGGTCTGGCGTTGTGCCGCAGCATCCGCCCACGATGTTTACAAATCCTTTCTCGGCCCATTCCTCAATAAAATGAGCTGTTTGGGCTGGCTCCTCGTCATATTCACCCATCGCGTTAGGAAGCCCTGCATTGGGGTAAGCAGAAGTATAACAAGCGGCGATCTGCGAAAGTTCTTCAATGTGAGAACGCATCTGGTTCGCGCCCAGTGCACAGTTGAGGCCCACACTCAATGGATTAGCATGTGCAATGCTGGTATAGAAAGCTTCCAGCGTCTGACCGCTGAGCGTTCTTCCGGAAGCATCCGTGATCGTACCACTGATCATCAATGGCAGCTCTTCCAGTTTATTGTCACGGAAAAACTTTTTGGTGGCATAGATGGCCGCCTTGGCATTCAGGGTATCAAAAATGGTTTCGATCAGCAAGAGGTCCACACCGCCTTCTACCAGGGCCTTCACTTGTTCGTAATAGGCTTCTGCCACTTCATCGAAGCTGATACTCCTGAAGCCGGGGTTGTTCACGTCAGGTGAAAGGGATAAGGTCTTGTTCATGGGGCCAATGGCACCAGCCACATAAGGACCGCCTGTCTCCTTGCTTTCAGGGTGGTTGGCCCTGTATTCATCGACAGCATTTCTGGCACATTTTGCTGCTGCGATATTGATTTCGTAGGACAGTTCGCTCATGTTGTAGTCCGCCATTGAAACAGCCTGGGCATTGAAAGTATTGGTCTCAATGATGTCAGCGCCTGCCTCCAAATACTGTAGGTGGATGTTCTTGATGATCTCCGGTTGGGTGATGCTGAGCAGGTCATTGTTTCCTTTGAGGTCAGAAGGCCAGTCGGCAAATCTTGCGCCCCTGTAATCAGCCTCGGTGAGCTTATGCCTTTGGATCATGGTACCCATGGCTCCATCAATCACCAGGATTCTTTCTTTGAGTAGTGTGGAAATATCTTTCATGCTTTGTATAGAAGCGCAAAGGTAATCAAAAGGAGCATGGGTTTAATGGCAGCTGGACAGGTTTTTACTGTATATAACTGTCTACGGGAAGCCTATTCCTGATGCTCTTGGCCAAGGTCATTTCATCCGCGAACTCGAGTTCACCTCCAAAGGCGATGCCACGGGCGATGGTCGTGAAGCGGAGTTCAGGGTTGTTGAGCTTTTTGCGGATATAATAAATGGTGGTATCTCCTTGAATCGTTGGGCTCAAAGCAAATACAATCTCCTTTGTATTTTCCAGTGGAATCCTTGATACCAGTGCCGCAATGGTAAGTTGGTCGGGGCCTATGCCATCCAATGGGGAGATCACACCACCCAGAACATGGTAAACGCCATTGTACTGCTCAGTTGATTCAATGGCAATCACATCCCTGATGTTTTCTACCACACAAATCACTTCTTTTTTTCTGCCGGCATTGCTGCAAATGGTGCACTGGTCAAGGTCTGAAATATTGAAACAGGTCTTGCAGAACTTGATTTCTTTTCTCATCCTGTCAATGGTTTCGCTGAATTGTGCCACCTCTGCCTCCTCCTGTTTGAGCAAGTGAAGCACCAGCCTCAATGCCGTTTTTTTTCCGATGCCCGGAAGGCGGGAAAACTCTTTGACAGCTGCTTCGAGAAGGTTGGAGGATAAATGCATCTGTAAAATTACTGAATGTCTTTGAGATCAATTCTCAATTCATTGTCCCAATTGGCCCTGATTTGCAGGGTTTGTTTTCTGGCCACCACTTTTTCGGGTTGTAGTTTTTTCCAGTAATTACCGGTATCCCATTTGCCATTGTTGTTGAGATCAAAAAGGATGCTGATTTGGTACTCTCCTGGATTGAACAATTTGATCTTGTATTTTTCCTGCTTTGCCTGTTGCTGAAGCACAATCTTATTGTCTTTAATGAGCAACAGAATTGGGTGCAGGTTGCTGTCGATATTGCTGATCTTGATGTCGATGCTGCCGTAATCAGATTCTTTTTTTGAGGTGAAGCCGATGGTATCGGTTTTCATGAATTTATTGTCCATGCTATCCAGGGCAAAATCCTTTTCAAGGATCAGGTTATACGCAGTATTTTCTGTCCATGGGTATTGGATGATCAGTTCTTTTCCTGTACTGTCTTTGTCTAATTTGAAACCGCTGATGGCTTTGAAATCCTTGTCGGTGAAACGAATTTTGGATGAATCCAGTTTTTTAAGCGGATGCTCTGTGGTCAGGATAAAGGTTGAAAGGAGGTCCTGCCTTCCGCCCTCCAGATTATTGTTGAACCTCAAACGTTTGTCTTCACCCTTTTTATTGGTAGCAGCAGGTTTTGGGGTTGATTTTGTTGCAGGCTTGGCTTCCTGCTCCTCTTCAAAAGCGTACAAAACGGTGGATGTATCTCTGCCAATGTTGATGGGGCTGTTGAGGAATGCTATCAATTCGCTGGATTGATCGTATTTTTTGCCACCGTCTGCATCCTTGATGACGAAAAGGTTGTAGCGTCCGGGCTGAAGATTGCTGAAAAGGAAACTACCATCTCCTTTGAGCCGGGTATAATAACGGGGTTTTTCTTTGGCCACCGCTGAGTCGTCCAGGTTGCGGTGCAGTACTGCGATCATGGTGCTGTCTACTTTTCCTGTTGCAGCGATGATTGCTTTTCCGGTGAAAAAAGCAGAATCAAGGTAGGGGCCGGTAGAGAACGTATAGGAGAAATCCTTGAGGATATTGTTTTCGTTGATGTCTTTGATGGCTTCACCAAAATCAATCCTGTAGGTCGTGTTTTCCTCCAGGGTATCTTTTAATTTGATGGTGATGGTTTTGAGTTTTCCTTCAGCGTTGGGATTGCTTTTGGGAATGGGTGAGTAGGTCAGCTTTTCGTATGGGTTCTCAAGGGTGATGTACTCATCAAAAACCAGGGTGATTTTGTTGCCCTTGAAGTTTTTGGCACCATATTCCGGCAGGGCAGCCACCAATTTTGGAGGAATAGAATCCCTGGGGCCACCTGTTGGCGCAACCTGTTGTCCACAGGAACTGAGTAAAGCTGCAAGAATGATGCAATGAATGAGTTTCATCATGTCCTGCAAAGTTAATCAAAAAGCACCTCCTGTTCCTCCTCAATGAAACCAACCTGCAGTTTGTTTGTTTTGACAAAGTTGCACCAGTGGCAGTCTTCTTTTCCGCAACCTGTGTAGAAGTCACGCGCTTGAATCTTTTCCCAAACAAATTGGATTTGCTCCCTTACTGCATCCGTATCCTCCTTTGAAATAGGGACCAGGATGGAGCTGATCTCTTTTTTGGCATTGGGTTCTACAAAGTCAAACTCGGTACTCATGACCTGGTATTTCCCCTGATCATTGTTGTCTATGAGCAGTTTGTAAAAAACAGCCTGACGCCAATAATCTCCGCCATAAGGAGGATCGCTTTGCGGATTCTTGAGTTTTGCTTTCGCGTTATCTGGATTTCCGGTTTTATAATCGACCACATTGACTTTGTGGCCATCAAATTCAATTTTGTCGATCTTCCCCTTGAGCGGAACACCATCCACCATTACGTTCCTGATGTTGCGCTCAACCGCTACAATCTTGTTGAAGGAATTGATTTTTTTGTCGTGGTATTTGTCAAGGATTTCACGGCCATATTCCATCCTTCTCTCAAATTCTTCTTTTGTGAAACTTTCCCTGTGCCTGTAGAGGTAAAGCACAAAATCTTCGATCAACACCTGTTTTGAAGGGAAGTTATTTTCAGGATCTTGTTTCATTTTGTTGAAGAAGGATTCTAGCGCAAAATGAACACCAGAGCCAAACTCAAGGGTTTCGTTTTTGGGAGAAGGGATGCGGATCAGGTTGTTGTAGTAGAATTGAAGTGGGCAGTTGAGGTAATTGTTCAATGCGGTTACATTCATCGCAAATTTATCCAACGCTTTGTCGATGATGTCAGTATCCATTTTTTCAATGATGGGCGAATGTGCTGACAGCAGCCTGACCAAATTGAAGGCAGTGATTACGGATTCTTCTGGCACCGGGTGCTCTTCTGGAAGCGAATGGACCGCCTTGATTTCTTCCAAAAACATGCTCGACTCAAGGTCTTTACCATCATCCTTTTGTTTAGAATAGGATATCGTCAGGTATTGCTCGGCCCTTGTGATGGCCACATAGAAAAGCCTTCTGAGCTCCTCATCAGAAGTTGAGTTGGCATGAGACTGGAACAGGGTATCCGGCAGCTTGTAGCCTTTGTTGTTGGCCCTTTTCTTCTCCCAAAAACTGGCATTGCATCCAGCAAAAAACACGTATTCAAACTCAAGCCCCTTAGCGCCATGGGCGGTCAGGAGGTTTACCCCTTTTTCATTGCCGCCAACCTGAACGATGGGCAAGGCGATTTCTTCCTTGCGCATCATTTGGATAACCTTCACGAATTTGTTCAGGTCCAAGGATGGATCTTTTTTGGTCTCATTTTTCAGGAAATCAAAAAACGCAGTCAGCACCTGCATCTGCCAATGGTTGTCTGCAGACTTCATGATCACGCCCAACATGCCTGAATCGCGGATGATCCGCTCCAGCAATTGTTGCAACGTGATGTTGTTGATACTGGCCAGCATGTTTTCGATGAATGTGCCGGTTTGAGCAAGTTCATCAGAAATGTTTTTCTCGAAAAGGCTTCCTGCAATGGAGTTTGTTTTGATGTCGATGATGTTCCTGAATCCCGACACATCTTTTTTGTACAAACGCTGGGTATTTTCAATGCTGAGTTTGGCAATTTCAAGTGGACGGACACCAAACCAATCATAGTGCAGGATCTCGAAAAGCATCTGGTCACCGCTGAAGGCCGTGTCCATTTCTGCATCGAAGTATTCGAAAAGGCGGATGATTTTTTTGATGAGGGGCAGGTCCAATAAATTGATGTTGCGTTTGCTGTAAAACAGGATGCTCCTGCATTTCAGGAACTCAGCCAATTCCTCGCCATATTTGTTTTCCTTGTAGATGACGGCAATCTTTTTCGGCTCAATGCCACTGTGGACAAGGGTTTCGATTTCATTGGTGATGCCGATCATTTCCTCCCTTGAATTTCTCCAGGCCTTGATGACGGGCAGATGTGAACTATTTTTGAGTATCTCTTTTCCTGTAACAAGGGTTTTGTTCAGACCTGGTACATGATTGATCAGCCGCTCGTTGTTTTTGTCGATCAGGGTTTTGGAAATATCCAGGATGGGCTGTGTTGAACGGTAGTTTTCCGTCAACATGATGGTCTTGATGTTTTGAAACTTCTTCATGAAAACCAGCATGTTCTCCACATTGGCTCCCTGAAATCGAAAGATCGACTGATCATCATCTCCCACAACAAAAATGTTCGGCTCCTCCCAATAACTGATAAGCATTTCAACCAGTGTATTCTGGGTTCCACTGGTATCCTGGTATTCATCCACCAGCACATACTGGAACTGTTCCTGGTACTGGGCAAGGATTTGTCGGTTGTTTTTGAAAACGCCAATCACCCAATTGATCATGTCGTCGAAATCGTAGCGTTTGCGGTCCTGCATCATTTTCTGGAACTTGTCAAATTCCTTGACGCCGGCTTCTAGCTTCGACATCTTTTCTATTTCAGCATTGATGCTTTCTTGTTTAAGATCGCCGGCATTGAACTGCCCAGTTTTTCTTTTATAGATATACTCATCTCTTGTAGGAAGGTCGTTGAGGTATGCTTGGATGGCATCCAGGATCAGGTCTGCAGTCCATCCCTCCCGCTTCATGCTGCTGAACAGCTGGCGAAGGTTCTTGGTTTCAAAATAGACATCACTGCGGTATCGTTTCAGCGGATGGTTTTTGGGAAACTGGTCGATCAGTTCCCGCAGCAGGGCAATTGATTCCAGATCGGAGATGGGTTCCAAGCTGTTTTTTTCAAAATAAGTTAGGTTGTCCTGGATGACCTGGTTGCAGAAAGAATGATAGGTATGGATGTTGACCTTGTAAGCGTCTGGGCCAATCATTTTCAACAAACGCTTTCTCATGGCCACTGCACCGGAGTCGGTATAGGTCATGCAGAGGATGTTTTGCGGAAGCGTATCCGTTTCCATCAGGATTTTTCCAATCCGGATGGCCAGAATCTGGGTTTTCCCTGTTCCGGGCCCGGCTATAACCATTACTGGCCCTTCAATGGTATCAACCGCCTCTTTTTGAGCAGCATTCAGTTTGGTGTATTCGTTTTGGTAGGTGGTGAGGAGCATGGGCGTTGAAGGGGGATTTTAATTCGCCAAGTTACAACAAGTACTGCTATCTCTTTGTTAATGACTGTGAATTCAATTTTGAAATTTCTTCAACCTCTTCAACCTCCTCAACCCCTTCAACTATGGCTGTATACGCTCTCAAAAAAACCCAGTTCATCCCCATTTCTCTAGACGCTGCATGGGATTTCTTTTCGCACCCCAAGAATTTGGCTGTGATGACACCGGAATACCTAAACCTCAAGTTCACCAATGAACTGTATGGCGATGAGATGTATCCCGGGCAGGTGATGACATACAACGTAAGGCCAGTGCTTGGTATCCCGATGTTTTGGATGACCGAGATTACCCATGTGGTTCCGAAAAAGTTTTTTGTAGACGAGCAACGCTTTGGTCCTTATGCCATGTGGCACCACCAGCACCATTTTGAAGAAGTAGAAGGCGGAGTTCTGATGACCGACCTAATCCACTACAAGGCACCCCTCGGATTTTTAGGCGATATCGCAGTTGCGCTTTTCATTAAAAAGCAGCTGGAAGGGATATTCATCTTTAGGAAGCAGAAAGTGGAAGAGTTGTTTCCTAAGAAATAGTTTACCCGGGCATCCTAGAAATATATTTCTCAATCTGCTTGATCTGGTCAACAACCTGATCTGTTGTAGGCTTCTGGGCCTTTGCTTTTTTGAAGAAATCTTTAGCAGCGCGGAATTCACGCTTTTGCATCATGATCTGGCACATTTGCAAGTAGGCCAGTGCTGAGCTTTCCTTGTCGGGAATACCCAAGCGAATAGCAGAGCGAATCAGGCTTTCACCCTCTTTCATGTTGCCCCTTTGCATGGCCATCATACCCAATTGGAGCTTATTTGCACCTTCTGCTTCCTTCATGGGAAGACCCAGGTCAAGGCTTTTTTTCATGTGCTTTTCAGCAGAATCGAAGTCTTGCTGGGACATGGCAATATTCCCTTTCAGTGTAAAATATACCGCGCGAATAGGTTTGTAGAGTAATCCTGGGTATTTGATTCCGTTGAGAATTTTTTCTGCACCCTCAAAATCACCCCCTTCCAGGTATTCCTGGATCAACCTCAATGGGCCGATAAAAAAATGGGTGAAAATACAAAGCACTGCAATGATGTACAGGGCCAATGAAGGCAAGAAACCGGACCAAATGTTGAAGAAAATGGCCAAAGCCAGTGCCAGGATCCCTAAATGGAGGCGGTATTTGATGAAAATGTTGTAAAATTTCATATGGAACAAAGATAATCAAAGGAGATTAACTAGGATTGGGGAATCGTGTAATAATGTAGAATCTTGTTTTTATATCTAAAAACCTAGCGCTAAATGTAAAATCATGCATTGTATGCGAAGGATTAGGATCTTGGATGCATCAATTCGGTCTGTTAAACAGTTTATCGCATAAAAACCACCTCTTCAAAAGGCAGTCTTTTCCGCTCTCCGTGAATGCCTTTTTCAGTCCCTTTTCCAACCGATACAATCATGTTGACCTCAGCGCCTGCTGGAAGACCCATCAATTTTTTTACGCGTTTTGAATCAAAGCCTTCCATCGGGCAGGTATCGTATCCGTGGGCAGAGATGGCCAACATGAAGGTTTGCGCTGCAAGTGCACAGGATTTGTGCACGATTACTTTTTGATCACGGCTGCCAGAGATGCGCGCAAAAGGATTGTTGAATCCTTTGATGAAACAAACAACTTTCCTGATTAATGTCATGAAACCAAACCAGTCTTGGGCATACACCACGGGCATGAGCTTCCCATAATAATCCAACCCTCGTTGTTGTCTTTTGGTGGGTGCATTGTCTACAATCGTTGCCTTGAAATTGTTGTAATTCCATTTTGCATGGGCCTTCCAGTGGTCCTGTCTTGTCACGAAGACCATCAGGTGTTTGGCTGTTTTTGCAGCTGATTGTCCTAAACAAAGTGGCGTAAACTTTTCCCTCAACGCATCCGATTTGATCCAATAGAATTCCCACAACTGCATGTTGCTGCTGTTGGGGGATAAAATGGCCAACTCCAGGCTTTTCCTGATGACTTCATCGGGAACTTCCACTGCTGGGTCATAACTGCGGTTGGATCTTCTGCTGTTGACAATGGCTTCAAATGCTTCTTGGTACACGGGGATGATTTAGATGGCAAAGGTACTGCTCATTTTTTGATTCATTTTTACAATAAAATATGCCTTGGAAATCTAAAAGAAGGTAGAATGCAATAAATTGAGCGCATTAAAATTTCTCAATGATGTTCTGCTTTCAAAACCTGCTAAAAAGACTGCTTAGTACTCCTTTGTTGACCATCTTCATCTTTTCATCTGTCATTGCAAAAGAAAGGGTTTTTGATGTATGCGTTTATGGAGAAACGCCTGCAGGCATCACAGCAGCGCTGCAGGTGGCGAAGATGGGTAAATCAGTGGTCTTGATCAGCACCAATAATCATCTTGGGGGTATGGCTACTTCGGGGCTCACTGCAACAGACCTCAACAATTTCCGGATTGCTGGAGGGTTTACAAAGGAATTTTACCAGCGCGTCTATGCATATTACTTAGATTCAGCTGCATGGAAATCTGAAAATCGGACAGCGTTTTTTGAACGTTCAAAAAAAAGAACCTATACCGGCAAAAATGATTCGCTTAAAATTCAATGGGTCTATGAGTCTGGCATCGGTGAAAAAATCTTCAAACAGATGTTGCATGATCGTGGTGTAACCGTGATCTACAACCAACGCATTGACCTCAAATCTGCGTCAGTCAAACAAGATGGTCGCTTGAAGAACATCAGCATGGAAAGCGGGATGAAGATTCCTGCCAAAATGTTCATTGATGCCAGCTATGAGGGTGATCTCATGCACATGGCAGGGCTCTCTTTCAAGGTTGGTCGTGAAAGCAACGCCACCTATGGCGAAACCATGAACGGCATTCGCCTTGGGCCAGTTGTCGGCAATGACAAAACATCCATCGACCCTTATATCATTCCAGGAAAGCCAGAAAGCGGATTATTGCCTTTCATTGATCCAAAGCCCGCTGGCGCGGAGGGTACCGGTGATGACCGCACGCAGACCTATTGCTATCGGTTGACCTTGACCAACGATGCTGCCAACCGCATTGATGTTGTAAAGCCCAAGGACTATAACCCACTTTGGTATGAGTTTTTGGCAAGAATGATTGCCCTCAATCCAGACATTGAATTGAGCAGCATCATTTCTTTCACTCCCATGCCCAACAAAAAAACGGATACCAACCAGGGCAATTTTGTGGGAAATTCTTATGCATGGCCCAATGCCGATCATGCAACCAGGGTTGAGATTGCCGCAAAGCACAAGGACTATTCCATGGGGCTGATTTGGTTTCTTGGCAACGATGAGCGACTGCCACTGGCCATGCGAATGGAAATGAAAACCTGGGGATGGCCCAAGGATGAGTACCTCGATACCGATCATTTTCCTTATCAGGTATATGTGAGGGAGGCAAGAAGGATGATCAGTGACTATGTCATGACAGAGCAAAATTGCAATGGAGCAAGGCCTGTGGCTGATCCGGTTGCCATTGCAACCTATCCCCTCGACTGTCATTATGTTGCAAGGGTATTGGACAACGAGGGGAAGGTAAGGCTCGAGGGTGGATATGGAAAGCAGAAGTCAACTTATTATGGAATCAGTTTCCGTTCCATCATCCCCCAAAGAAAAGAATGTTCAAACTTACTGGTGCCTGTTTGTTTGTCTGCCTCCCACGTGGCCTATAGTTCCATCCGCATGGAACCGGTGTACATGGTGCTCGGACAATCCGCTGCCACTGCAGCAGTCATGGCTTTGGAAAAAAACATCGATGTGCAGGATCTTTCCTATGAAAGCCTGAAAGTACAGTTGCTGAAAGATGGGCAGGTATTGTCTTTAGAAAGAAAAATCACTGCAGACATCATTGTTTATGGTGGAACTTCATCTGCCGTCATTGCAGCCGTGCAGGCGGCACAAATGGGAAAATCTGTGGTGGTGGTTTCTCCTGATTTGCATTTGGGTGGATTGTCATCCAGTGGCCTGGGTTACACCGACACTGGCGACAAGACCGTCATCGGCGGATTGGCCAGGAATTTCTATCACCGACTCTACAACCATTATCAAACAGACAGTGCGTGGAAATGGCAGCAACGCAGTGCATTTGGCAACCGCGGGCAAGGAACCGTTGCCAATGACACGGCATACAAAACCATGTGGTTGTTTGAGCCGCATGTTGCTGAAGCTGCATTTGAACAGATGATCAGCGAGAATAGGATCATGGTCTACCGCGACCGATGGCTGGATCGTTTGCCTGAAGGAGTAAACATGAAAGGCAATAAAATTCTTTCTTTTAAAACACTGGATGGAATGGTCTTTGCAGGGAAGGCATTTATTGATGCCACATACGAGGGTGATCTGATGGCCGCCGCCGGGGTTAAGTATACTGTAGGAAGGGAAGCGGCTGGTCAATACGGAGAACAATTTAATGGTGTACAAACGGAGGTATTTCACCATGCGCACCATTTCAAACAGAAAATTGATCCGTATAAAATTCCCGGACTTCCTTCAAGTGGCTTGCTTCCAGAAGTCAGTGCTGCGCCTCCGGGAAAAAAGGGTGATGGCGACAATAAAATCCAAGCCTACTGTTACCGGTTGTGCATGAGTACCGACCCGGCAAACAGCATTCCATTCCCTAAGCCGGAAGGTTATGACCCCAAGCGCTATGAAATTCTTTCAAGGCTTTTTGCAGCAGGCTGGCGCGATGTATTTCCCAAGTTTGATGCAGTTCCCAACAAAAAGACGGATACCAACAACCATGGGCCTTTCAGCAGCGATTATATTGGAGCGAACTATGATTATCCGGATGCTTCTTATGTACGCAGAAAGGAGATCATTCTTGAACACGAAAGGTATCAGAAGGGTTATCTCTATTTCATGGCCAACGACCCCTCTGTGCCCAAGGATATCCAACAGCAGTTCAACGCTTATGGATTGGCCAAGGATGAGTTTATTGACAATGGTGGATGGCCCTATCAACTTTATGTCAGGGAGTCCAGAAGGATGTTGGGAGATTTTGTGATGACGGAAAAAGATGCACTGGGCAAGACTGATATCAAACGTCCTATCGGTATGGGATCTTATTCCCTTGATTCACACAATACACAGCGCTATGTCACACCTGATGGTTATCTGCAGAATGAAGGAGATATCGGGGTGAAGCCTGAAAGGCCCTATTCCATTGACTTTGGATCGATCTTGCCCAAGGAAAAAGAATGTTCAAACCTGCTGGTTTCGGTATGCGTATCCAGTTCACACATTGCCTATGGCTCTATTCGGATGGAGCCGGTATTTATGATTCTTGGCCAGTCTGCAGCGCTTGCTGCATCATTGGCCATTGACAAGAAAATCAGCATGCAGCAGGTTCCTTATGATATGTTGGAGAAGGAGATGATCAAGGCAGGACAAATCCTTCGCAAATAAAAAATCCTTCTGGGGAATATGTAATTCCTCAGAAGGATTCATTTCCTGATGCTGTAATCAGATCAGGATTGCTTTTATTTTTTCAACGTGGCAATCACCTCAAGGTTGGCTTTTCTGATCTGCGCTTCGTTGAGTTTGATGATTTTTCTGTCATAGGTCATGATGCCATTGATTTCACTTTCGACATCAGTGGTTTGGGTATAGACGGCTGCGGAATAGCCAAACGGAATCAATTTTTTCAGCTTCTCTGTAAGATCAACATATGCCTTTGTGGCCTCTTCACTGGTTTTGTATTGCACATATCCCCAGTTCCGGTTGGTCTCCCATACATGGTTGTCTTTCACAAGACCTATCCCTCCATATTCGCCCAATACATTGACGCGTTTTGAATCAAACAAGCCCATCACGGGTTCGGGGTAGTTGTGGATATCAATCATGTCGCCAACATCATAATGATTCCCACCGCTGGCAGGGTTCACGAGCCTGGTCGGATTGTAATTCTTGGTCCATTCAATGATTTCAGGTGTTTTGAATTGACCCCATGCCTCATTGAAAGGAACTGTTACTACTACCGAAGGATTGGAATAGGTCAGGTCCATGATCTCTTTCCATTCCCTCATAAAATTCTTTTCAGATATTTTACTGCGTTGCAATTCCTGACCATTGAAATAATTGCGTGTCTGCCATTTGGGATTGGCATCCCCACTGGGCATATCCTGCCATACCAATATTCCTTCACGGTCGCAGTGGTAGTACCATCTTGCTGGTTCCACTTTCACGTGCTTGCGGATCATGTTGAAACCAAAGTCTTTTGTTTTTTTGATGTCATACAAAAGGGCTTCATCCGTTGGTGCAGTATACAGCCCGTCAGGCCACCATCCCTGGTCGAGTGGTCCGAACTGAAAATAGTCTTTGTTGTTCAGTTGCATGCGGTGAATGCCATTGGCATCTTTTTGGGTGGAAATCTTGCGCATACCCACGTAGCTTTTCAGCTTGTCCGTTGCAACACCATTGTGCAGGATCGAAACTTCCATGTCGTAAAGGAAAGGTGACTCCGGGCTCCACAATTTTGCATTGGGAACAGCAACGGTAACCTCTTGTCCAACAACAGCCTTGCCCGTACCGATAATTTTGCCATTATCCATCACCTTTACCTCGATGAGATCATTGGCAGATGTACCAGATGTGGAAGCCAATACAGATATATTTCCACCATCTACATTGGGCACTGTTTTCAATGCCGATACATGTGAAGCTTCAACTGGTTCAAGCCAAACGGTTTGCCAGATGCCGGTTACAGGCGTATACCAGATCCCTTTGGGAAGGTTTACCTGTTTCCCCCTGGGCTGAAAACCCTGGTCGGTAGGGTCCCAAACTTTGACAACAAGCTTCTGTGCCTTGTCTTTTAGAATGAATGGAGTAATATCCAGGCTAAATGGGGTATAACCACCCTGGTGTGCACCTACTTTGATGTCATTGATCCAGATATCGGCCTTCCAGTCTACTGCGCCAAAATGCAAGATCACAGCCTTGTTTTTCCAGGTTGCAGGCACATTGAATGAACGGTGATACCAGAGTTCGTTCTTGTCGCCCACCATTTTCTGTACCCCTGAAAGGCTGGATTCAATGGCATAGGGAACCAGTATCTTGCCATCAAATGCGGCAGGCTCGTTGCTTCCCTTTGGAAGAATGGCATAGTCCCAGGATCCGTTCAGGTTCTGCCATTGTTCACGCACCAGTTGAGGGCGAGGGTATTCTGGCAAGGGATTGGCTGGGTCAATTTTTTCAGCCCATTGGGTTTTGATTTTATCTCCAGCAGGTTTCCAGTCCTGAGCGATGGCAAGAACAGTAAACAAGGAAAAGGCAGCAGCAAGCAAAAATGGTTTCATGTTCGGTGATGATGTTGAATCCCCTAATTTATGCAATTATGCAGTGAAAAGCCTTTGCTGTTTTGGTTTTTCAAAAGAATTGACCACAAGCCCAAATAAAAGCAAGTTTTTTAAAGAGAAAGTAAATATTTTTATGCCTAGATGAGGTTCATTTTTAGGATAGTATTTATTGTCATATGTGCAATGCCTTTAGCGCTAGTGGCCCAATCGAACAAGACGGGACTTGTCAAGGGTACCTTGAAAGATTCCACCCTTGCCCTAAAGGGAGCTTCTGTTTCAGTATTGAAAGCAAAGGATTCTGCCCTCTTGAGGTATGGAATATCCAATGTCAATGGTGATTTTCAGATTGCCAATCTTCCCCTTGGGGCTTATCTCCTGCGCATTACCTATTCGGGATACCAGCAGGTTGACCAGCCTTTTGATTTAAGCGAAACATCTCCCGAAAAAAATATCGGTATCATCCCAATGGTAAAGTTTTCTACCGTGCTGGACGGCATCATCATCAGGGCTGCTGCCATGGCCATCAATGGAGATACCACTGAATTCAATGCCAGCCAGTTCAAGACCATTCCCAATGCATCCACCGAAGACCTCTTGAAAAAAATGCCTGGTGTAGAAGTGGATCGCGATGGATCCATCAAAACCCAGGGTGAACCGGTAGCCAGAATTTTGGTGGATGGAAAACCTTTTTATGGCAATGATCCCAAGATGGCCACCAGGAACCTTCCAGCTGACATCATCGAAAAAATCCAGGTCATTGATGCCGTAAGCGACCAGAGCGCCTTCAGTGGATTTGATGATGGCAACAGGATCAGGACCATCAACATCATCACCAAGAAAGACAGGAAAAAAGGACTTTTTGGCAAGGGCAGTGCTGCCGTGGGGAATGAAGGACGCTATGCCCATGCGGTGAGTGCCAACAGGATCAATGGAGACCAGAAAATTTCTTTCATCGGGCAGATGAACAACATCAACAACCAGAATTTTTCGGTGCAGGATTTCCTTGGTACAGCAGGGCAGGCCGGAGGGGGCAATAACGCTTCGCCAAACGGAAGCACCAATGTTTTTTCCGGGAATGCCAACGGAATTTCTACAACCAAAGGAGGTGGATTGAATTTTGATGATCAATGGGGGAAGACTACAAAAGTGAGCGGGAGTTATTTCTACAGCGATATTTTTTCGAATACCAACCGGGAACGATTGCGGGAAACCTATGTGGTCAAAGATTCATCATTGTTCAACTCAAGTATCATATTTTCCGGCACTACCAATAAAAATCACCGGGCCAATATTGAGATTGATCACATGTTTGACAGCTCTAATTCAGTATTGATCAAATCGAATTACAACAACCAGTGGTCTGATGCATCAAGCAGCTCCAGTTCCACTACAACCAAAGGAAAGTCCTTGCCCATCAATGCCCTCAGCACAGTAAATAACTATTTCAGCCAGGGCTATAATGTCTACAGCAGCATCCTTTACCGTCATAAATTCAAAAAACGCGGAAGAACCATGAGTCTCTATCTTAGCCATGGTGCAAATGAGAGCGAAAGAGAATCCAGGAATTTATCTTACAACAACCGCTACAGCAGGGGCATCGACACATTGGATCAGGTGACTGAAACATTTGTGGATGGAATGAAATACGGCGCCAGCCTTTCCTATACCGAGCCTTTGAACACCAAGTCTCAACTCGAGTTTACTTACAGTTACAATTACAATACAGGAACATCTGATCAGCAGGCCAACAAATTGAATAAGTTGACCAAGGTCTATTCAATCAAGGTTCCGGGCCTGACCAATGCTTTCGAAAATGACAACAAGGCGAACAGGAGTGGGGTCAGTTACCGCAGGCAGATAAGTCCACTTTGGAATTATGTTGCGGGTCTTGCTGTGCAAAAAGCGACGCTGACCAGCAACAATCGAACCACTAAATCTGATCTCAAGAATTCTTTTGTTGATGTTTTTCCTACCTTTTTTCTTCAATACAGAAAGGGTCGTTCTCAGAGCCTGCGCCTGAATTACCGTGGCTTCACTCAACAACCCTATGTAACCCAGTTGCAGGATGTGGTCAACAACAGCAGCATCATGTATGTGCGTGCAGGCAATCCTTTGTTGAAACAGGAATTCACCAACAGGCTGGAGGCAACTTATAATTTTCTGAACAAGCGAAAGACCAACAATCTTTCCATCAACATGAATGCCTCCACCACGGCAAGAAAAATATCCAATGCCATTACATTGAATACAACGGGTACCAATCTTTTGGTAGATGGCTATTCTTTGCCCAATGGTGCCCAATACATCAAGCCATTGAACCTTGATGGTGCTTATGCTTCAGGAATCAATATCCATTACAGCATATCGATGAAGAATCCCAAATCTTCCATCAACATCATGTCCTGGATCAACAACAGCAGGGAGGTGAGCCTTTTCAATGCTGTAAAAGGCTATACCTTCAGGGATACTTATGGCGGTCGTCTGAACTTCAATTTGAACCTGAAAGATTGGTTAGATCTTGGGCTTTCAGGAAATTCCTCCATCAACTATATCAAGTACACCATTGCAGGAAGGCAAAATGCCAATTTTTTCAACCACCGTATTTCTGCAGAGCCCACCATCAATACCAAAAAGGGATGGCTCTTCACCAACGATTTTGACTACATCATGTTCAGGGGAAATGCTTCTGCTATCAACCAATCCATCCCACTATGGAATGCCGGTGTTGCCAAACTTTTTGGGCAGGCAAGGAAAGCGGAGTTGAGGCTCACCATGTTTGATTTGTTGAATGCCAACAAGAGCATCAACAGGAACGTTGAACTCAACTACATTGAAGATGTACGCCAGGAAGTATTGAATCGATATTTTCTCCTGAGTTTCACCTACCACCTGCGAAAATTCAACGGGGCTAAGCGTTCAAAATGATGAACCTTTTTTGGGGTTGGGCTTTTTGGTATAAATCGCTAAAGCCCCGCCTGCTCCACCTCCGGGAGCCATAGCAAAACTGCTGAACACTTTGATCAATACTATGTCATTGGCTGGAACAGTAGCCAGCACTGTTGGGCTGATCTGAACCTCATTCAAATAAATGGCCATGGGTGCGTTGCCCAAACTGCTGATCGTGGCCTGCTGTCGGAAATAAATGCGGTATCCTGATGGATCATCAAATGGGTCCATGCTTGGCATTGGTGCATTTTCATAATTGGGGTCAACCACAGAAAGGCCTGGCACTTTGAACTTCAGGAATTCAATGATGTTCTCATGAACAATTTTGTCTGGCCCATTGACCAGGTCAATGATTTTTGTTTCACCCGATGAAAAAAATCCTTTTGAATAGAAATCATTCAGCTCCTCAGTGGCAGATTTTTTTTTGCTGCGCACAACCACTTCATTCATGCTTTTGATGGAATCCATGACCATTGGTGCATTGCCGCTGAGCAGTTGAATCAGTCCGGGTTTGAAATCACGGGTCAGCATCTGAAGATCCAGTGCCTGTTTGGCAGAATCCTCGGTTGTTTGTACATACCAGTTGGCTTCGATGAGCAGGGCATCTATTTTTATTACCTGCAGTTTTTCAATCGGGTGATGCACAAATACAAGCCGCTCTGAAATTGCCTTGTTTTCCTTGTTCAAGACAGCAACTTGCATGATACCGGAAAGAATCGATGCAGATGCTGTTGAAATGACACCTCGAAAATTTTGCTTTCCCACGGGCACTTCAATCCTGAACACGGTCCGCCCATTCATTGCTCCAATGATCGATGCAGGTTGTTCTTCCGTTGATTCAGCATGGTTGGCCATTTCAAACTGAAACCCTTGCGGATGCTGGCTCAGTTTCAGTGCCAATCCTTTGGCTGTATGCGTGGGCAAGGGGAAAGATTGCTCTGCGCTGTCTGTTTTACAGGTCAAAAAGTACTGGTATCCCTCTTCGGGTATGATTTCAAAAGATCCTCTTCCTTCATGAAAAGTACTGGCTTCTCCGTAGATATTTTTTTTATCATCTACAATTTTGCACCGAACAGCCATCGGTTCTCCCTTTGCTGATATGGCCTTGAATCCAACGATGCAGGATTCACCGGTGATGAGTTTTCCTCCTTCTGGAAAAAATGCAATGCCCATGAGATTGTTTTGTGCTGAAAGGGATATTCCCCAGGTTAACAACAATATTGTACTCAGGCATCTCATGAAAAATTGCTTCAAATCTCTTCTTTTGTTGACCATGAAATTATGGATAAATCACCAAGGTCCATTTATTTATGCAGCATCGTAATTTTAATCAAAATTAACAGCAACATCATCCAATAAACGGGTTGTTTTCAATAATCCCGGTTAATTTAGTGGCATGAACATTCAACTCATCAAGAACAGGTCCGACATAGGTGCAGGCACCAGGGGTTCTGACATGGGTATAGATGCCATGGAAATTGCATCCATCAACAAGGGTGATGATTTTTTTCATCGCCATGAACATGTTGATGTGGAGACGCACAACGAAAGCATCTATAACAAAAACACCAATCCTTTTGCCAAGCGCATTGAACATGTTTACGAACAATGTGAACGGGTAGCTGATGCTGTTCGCACTTCAATCAAAACAAATCATTTCCCCATTGTATTGTCTGGAGATCATTCCTCTGCACTCGGCACCATCAGTGGTATAAAAGCAGCCAATCCACACCATACCCTTGGTGTCATCTGGCTGGATGCACATGCCGATCTCCATTCACCATTTACTTCCCCCTCTGGGAATATCCATGGTATGCCACTGGCTGCAGTGCTGGGCATGGACAATCTCGAACATCAACTCAATCCTATTGAAGCAGCAACAGAATATTTCTGGGGAAAGATCAAGAATATTGGGATGGATGGTCCAAAGCTCAAGCCTGAGCATTTGGTTTATTTTGGCTTGCGAGATTTTGAAAATGCGGAAGAAGAATTGATCCGTCAAAAAGGGATACTGCATTACAGGGTTGATGAGATGCGTGAGAAAAAGATTTCAGCCTGTGTGGAAACATGCCTGAAAGAATTACAGGATTGTGATAGTATCTACATTTCATTTGATGTAGATTCCATGGATTGCGACAGCATTTCCTATGGCACTGGAACACCTGTCCCTACTGGATTTTATCCTATGGAAATTATCAATATCCTTGATGTATTGATGGACAGCGGAAAGGTCTGTTGTATCGAATTTACAGAAATCAATCCCCTCCTTGACAACAAGGGAAACAGGATGGCGGAGACCGCATTTGAAGTCTTGTCGTTTATTGCGAAGAAGCTTGAAACGGATTCCGTTCCTGCCAAACAGTTTTCGGCTCAAGGTAGTTGAAGAAAAAGGGCAGGAAGCGGTTGATTGTTTTATTGCTATGTTTCATCAATCCGATGATTTCTTCAGGCTTCGCTCCTATTGAACTTTTGATTTCAAGGGCAGTTCTGCCAAAAATAATTTTACTGAAACCATTGTGGATGGCATGGCTGGTCATGTCGTAGAGCATGTTCAGGTACAACATTTTTTCTTTTTGAATCCTGTCATCATATCCTAAAAAATACGTGTCCAGCACTTCTCCATTGCGGATCATGGTCTTGAAACCAATGAGCTGCTCATCCAAAAAATAACCAAACAGCATGAAATCAGAAAGAAGCTTCTCTTTGAGTACACTGAAGTGCTGTTTGGGAAGATAAAAAGTATTGAAAGGGGCATTGCTGGCCACATGAAGATAGAGCTCCTGCAACTTATCTTCTTGTTCCTTGATTTCTTTCAGACCAAGTTCTTTTTTTTCAATGCCCATTGCCTTGGTTCGGCTGCGTTTGAACTGGGTCCTGTATTTTTTAGACATGGCATTGACATAATCCTGCTCAGTCTTCCACTCATTGCTGAGGGCAAGCACCATGTTGGGTTGTACAGTAAACCGCAGGTCATCCTTGAACGCAGGCATCTTGAAAGCTTCTATTTCAGTGGCTTGAAAATCCTTGAAGGTTGTAAGGTGGATGTTGACTCCCCTGGCAGTGAAATCTGCTTTCAGTGCATCTGCTGCACTGCTAAGGGATTGGAGCACATCAGGTATATTGGCAGTTGCTGAAACGGCAAATGCATTCTGCCCACTCAGCATGTTGTTGCCCATTACCAGGATTCTTGAGGAATATTTTCTGAAAAGGTAGTTTTTCAAGGAGAGATGCCTGATCTGGTTTTTGTTTCCGTAGCAATCAATAGCATTCAAATCCAAGAATTGGGACAATGCAATGGCAACCAACTCATTTCCCCTGAAAACCCCAATAAAATAGCAGGTCATGTTGGTTGGCGCTGCTTTTTCCAATGCCTCCAGGTAATTTTTTGACAGGAAAATATTGTTCATTGCCAGCAAATCCCAGGAAACCGGCAGCGTATCGGTACGGCTATAAATTTGATAAGAATAAGTAAGGCTCAAAGGTTCAGTTGAACATTCAAAATTAAACCATTTGGTTTGTTTGGTCATTTTATGTTTCCGAAATGTATACCTTGTACAAACGGACAGTAGTGCAGATTGTTCTGCAACCTTTAAACTTAATCAATATGAAAAGGCTCGATTTCGTCAAACAATCATCCGTATTGATCGCAGGCATGGCTTTTGCAAAGCCGTTTAACATCATTCACCGAATCAAAAACGATGGCCCGGTTATTGGTCATGGAGATTTCAAGTACCGGGTGAATTACAACTGGGGAAACCTCGGGGCAAGCCATCCCGTCAAGGATTGCCATGAGATGGTGATGGACCGGAAAAAGAGGATTTTCCTGCTTACCAATGAGGTAAAAAACAATATCATCATTTACGACCGTTCAGGAAAACTGTTGGACAGTTGGGGTCACCAGTTCCCCGGAGGGCATGGTTTGACCATACACGACGAAGGTGGTGAGGAGTTCCTCTACATAACTGACACTCAGCTAGGTGAGGTCTATAAGGTTACGCTTGATGGCAAGGTTTTGATGACATTGAAACATCCCAAATTCATCGGAGCCTATGGAGATTGTGACAAGTTCAATCCGACTGAAACATGTATTGGCCCGAATGGCGATATTTATGTTGCTGATGGCTACGGGTCTCAGTTTATTTTGCAGTATACGGCCAATGGAGAGTTCGTCAGAAAATTCGGAGGCGATAGTTTCAGAGAAAATTTTTTCAAACAGGCCCATGGCGTTACCCTTGATACCCGCAATCCCAATGATCCGGTCCTGATGTGTACCGACAGGATCAAAACCTGTTTTAAAATATTCAGCCTCAATGGCGAGTACCGGTCCAGCATACAGGTGCCCGGTGCCTATGTCAGCCGCGCTGTTTTTGATGGGGAGATGATGTATTCCGGTGTTTGTTTTTCTGCTTTAAAAAACCATATGCTCACCTATAACGCAGGTTTTGTGACCATCTTGGATGGCAACAACAAAGTGGTGTCCAACCCAGGCGGCACCAAGCCAACCTACAAGCAGGGAGAGCTGCTTCCCATGGTCCAGGACAAGCCCATTTTCAAGCATTGCCATGATGTCTGTGTAGATCCCGACAAGAATCTAATTGTTGCACAATGGAATGCCGGCAATACCTATCCAGTTTTACTGGAAAGGGTATAGTGGAGTAAGGCAAATGCTCATTACAATGCAAGGCATCCGCAATTTTTGTTAACTTTAAGCCTATGCAGGCAATGACAGATATGGGTGGGGATGATGCACATTCACCGTGTTGGGGAATGGAGGCTGTTTTTCGCCGGTATTATCCCAAGTTATGTTATTACGCCTTTAAGATCATTGATAACAAGGCCTCAGCAGAAGATGTCGTTCAAGACGGATGCCTAACTGATAACTTCGAATCACGAATGATAGCCCCTTGGATTTCCAAGGGGTTTTTTTGTGGTATGATTTTTCTGTTAAGACTGGTTAAATATTAATTTTTTTGAATACCCGTATTTATTTTTTTTATTATCTTTCACAAATCTTTAACATCCCTTAATTAAACCAAAATCAATGCATTCACCAAGATGAGATCCATCAGGGCATGACAATTTTATTGTTTGAAACACCAAACAATTGCCCTCAATTTCCAAGTAATCGCTTTAACAAACCAAAACTTTCGTTCATCAAATGAAAAAAACAGTTGTTTTTCTCAGCCTCTTTTTAATTTCCAGCCTGGCAATGGCCCAGGTCCAAATCAAGGGAATTGTAAAAGGGGATAATGGGAAACCCCTCGAAGAAGCAAGTATTGTAGATGTAAAGTCCAAAAAAGGGACATTCACCAATTCCTCCGGGATGTTTACGGTCAATGTGGAATCCCTGCCAGCCAGCCTGGAAGTCTCTTTCACTGGTTACCAGCGCAAGACCATCA
>JBIIQT010000034.1:0-28542 GCA_044341875.1 Chitinophagaceae bacterium
CTGCTATTGATGAAGAGGTCAGGTTTTTAATCATTTTTCTGTGTCTGTCTTGTAAAGAAAAATTGTGAGTTGCAAATAAACTGATTTTTTTTAGAAAAAAGGCTAAAATCAGGCACAAGTTTAGTGTGCAGGGATGGTTTGGTCTGATGCTGCGCTGGCCTGGATGGCCAGGCTGATTTCTTTGATCAGTGCAGGATCCTTCTCAATGGCATTGCCCACGACAATGATGTCGGCCCCGGCTTTGCAGTTCTCGTATGCTTTTTCTGCTGTGGTGATGCCTCCTCCGATGATCAGTGGGATGGCGGTATGGGATGAAACAGCTGCAATCATGGCCGTTGGTATAGATTTTCTGGCTCCACTGCCTGCGTCCATATAGAGCAGTTTCAGCCCTAGCATTTCGCCAGCCATTGCAGTGCACACAGCGATTTCGTTCTTGTCGGAAGGAATGGGATTGGCGTTGCTGATGTAAGAAACTGTAGTGGGAGCACCACCATCAATTACCATATACCCCGTAGACATTACCTCAAGGCCACTTTTTCTTACAATGGGAGCAGAAACTACATGCTGGCCGATTAATAGCTCTGGGTTTCTTCCGGATATCAGCGAAAGGTAGAGGAGGGCGTCAGCGAAGGGGGTAACCTGGGATGGACTCCCCGGGAAAAGCACTACTGGAATGGAACATTCCCTTTTGATATGTTGCACCAGTTCCTCCAGGTGGTCGCTGACCACCAGACTACCGCCTACAAAAATGAAATCCACTGAGGCCTCTGTGCACAAACGAATCAATTCATCTGCCTTGGCAACAGATGTCTTGTCTGGATCAACCAAAACGGCAAAGGATTTCTTCCCTTTGCTTTTGTTTTCCAGTATCGTAGTGTAGACGGAGTGATGCATTTTGGGACTATTCTATTGCAAATGTGCGAAAAACTTTCTTATAAACGAAGGAAACTGGAAAGCTGTATGATGTTGTTGGTGGTATAATCCTTGTTTCTGCCCTCAACATAGACCAACATGTAGCCAAGTTCCAGGTCGGCATATTTGCTAAGGCGGTAACCAGTTCCGGCATAGCTCCTTGACTGATCGAACAGTTTTCGGTTGGCATGGCTTGCTCCTGCAGCATTGAAGAAGAATTCATTCTGGGCAACCCAATACATGCCTTTTGTCAATTTTTCTGTTTTTGAGAAAGGGCTTAACCATCTGGTGAAATACCTGAACCGTGCATTGAACTTGGGGTCTGATTTCACAATATCATTGCCAGCAACTTTCAATACGGGGATCCATCTTTCTTCCAACCTGATCCTGTGTTGCAGTGATGCTTTTTTTACTTGCTTAACGATGCCCAATTGTTGCCAAATCCTGTTGTCTGAAACCCCATCCCTTACGCCTTGAATTGTTCTCCAATTGTTTATCAATGCAACTCCTGCAGTCAGGGAAACATTTTTGTTCAAAACATAGCTCAATCCTGGCCTGAGGATGAATGTCTCAGTTTTTTTCCATTGGTCATTTGACCGCAGTTGGCTATCAAAAATCAGGTTGAATTTTGGATTTAGCCTGATTGTATTTAAAGTCATCCCCCAGCCACTGAATTTGTTTTGTTGGGCTGTTGCAAACGTTGAAAGAAATACAAGGGAAAATGAAACGAGGTGGCGGTTGTGTTTTTTCAAAGCAATGATGATTTTTTAGAGGACAAAGATAAACGTTCGTCATGCCTAATGTATGACTTTTGTCACCAAGCAATTTCATTTATGGGCTACCTTTACGTTATTGATTTCCCTAAATACTGCCAAATATTTTTTTACAAAATAGTGAACAAAATCCGAAATCCTCTACCATTGCGGATTGTTGCAGTTATCAACAGGGTGTTGATATTTAGGGGTTTGAAATCAGACAATAGGGAGATATTTTCGTACTCTGTCTCTGAAAATCGACAGGTTTCACCAACATTTAACATTTAGCGATATGGCAAACAACAAATCAAAGGCAACCGCCAGCAGCAACACACAAGGTCTGAAGTTCAAAAGACAGTTCACTTCAGATAAGGTGACAGTCTATGAAATGTTTGATTATGACTATCGCACATCGGTGATTCGCAACCCCAGCGGGGAAGTTGTTTTTGAAATGAACAATGTTGAGGTGCCAAAGCAATGGAGCCAGATTGCTACAGACATCATCGCACAAAAATATTTCAGGAAGGCGGGCGTGCCCCAACCTGATGGCTCTCTTGGAAGGGAGACTTCTGCAAAGCAGGTGGCACACCGTATGGCACACTGTTGGAGGGTATGGGGAGAGCGTTATGGCTACTTCGCTTCAACCCAAGATGCAACCGTTTTTTATGAGGAGCTGGTATATTCCATCCTCAGCCAGGCTTGTGTACCCAATTCACCCCAATGGTTCAATACTGGTTTGCACGAATGTTATGGCATCAAGGGCAAGCCACAAGGACATTATTATGTTGACCAAACAGATGGCCAACTGAAAAAATCTACTTCCGCTTATGAGCGACCACAACCTCATGCCTGTTTCATCCTCAGTGTTGATGACGACTTGGTGAATGAGGGCGGTATCATGGATTTATGGGTCCGCGAAGCAAGGATTTTCAAATATGGCTCAGGTGTGGGTACCAACTTCTCCAACATGCGTGGAGAAGGCGAGAAACTCAGTGGAGGTGGTACATCCTCTGGTCTGATGAGCTTCCTCAAGATCGGTGACCGCGCAGCGGGTGCCATCAAAAGTGGCGGTACAACTCGTCGCGCTGCCAAAATGGTCTGTCTTGACCTTGACCATCCAGAAATTGAAACCTTCATTGACTGGAAAGTGGAAGAAGAGAAGAAAGTGGCTGCTTTGATTGCCGCAGGTTACTCGAGCGATTATGAAGGAGAAGCCTACAGGACGGTGAGCGGACAAAACTCAAACAACTCAGTCAGGATACCCAATGCATTTTTCGAGAAATTGGCAAAAGGGGAAGATTGGGAACTGACCGGCCGTATGGATGGCAAGGTCATGAAAAAAGTATCTTCAAAAGCCCTTTGGGAGAAAATATCCTATGCAGCTTGGCGTTGTGCAGATCCAGGAACACAATATGACACCACCATCAACGAGTGGCATACCTGCCCTCAGGGTGGACGCATCAGGGCTTCTAACCCTTGCAGCGAGTACATGTTCCTTGACAACACTGCCTGTAACCTTGCCTCAGCCAACCTCAGGAAGTTTTTCAATGAGTCTGACAATAGTTTTGATGTTGCAGGGTTTGAATATTCAGTAAGGCTTTGGACAACTGTTTTGGAAATATCGGTGCTGATGGCACAGTTCCCAAGCCAGGAAGTAGCACAGCTCAGCTACGATTACCGTACACTGGGACTTGGTTTTGCTAACCTTGGTAGCATGCTGATGGTAAGCGGTATTCCATATGACAGTGATGAAGCCAGGGGTATTGCCGGTGCCATTTCTGCTATCATGACAGGTATCGCCTACAAAACATCCGCTGAGATTGCCAAGATCCACGGACCTTTCCCCCGCTATGCAGAGAACAGGGAAGACATGCTGAGGGTCATGAGAAACCACCGTGCTGCAGCCTATGATGCAGACCAGGCCTATGTTGGCCTCAGCATCAAGCCACGTGGCATAAAAGCAAAGGATTGTCCTGATTATATGCTCAAGGCAGCATGCAAGGCCTGGGATGATGCAGTGGAGCTCGGAGAACAGTACGGATACCGCAACGCCCAGACAACGGTTATTGCGCCCACCGGAACCATTGGATTGGTGATGGATTGCGATACCACTGGTGTTGAGCCTGATTTCGCCCTGGTAAAATTCAAAAAACTTTCCGGTGGCGGTTATTTCAAAATCATCAACCAATCGGTTCCACAGGCCCTGTCCAACCTCAAATACACAGCAGCAGAACAGGATGCCATCATCAAATACGCAGTAGGTTCAGCCTCTTTTGCAGGAGCTCCGTTCATCAACCACCAAACCCTCAGCGAGAAAGGATTCATCGCCGAGGAAATCAAGAAATTGGATGATGCATCCCTGGCCGCTTTTGAAGTGGGATTTGTATTCAATGTTTATACACTGGGCGAAGAGTGTTTGCAACGCCTTGGTTTCAAACCAGAGCAGTATTTCAACTTTGATTGGAACATGTTGCAGGCCCTTGGCTTCAAGGGATCAGAGATTGATGCAGCCAATGATTTTGTTTGCGGAACCATGACCATTGAAGGTGCACCACACCTCAAGCCTGAGCACTACCCTGTATTTGATTGTGCCAACAAATGTGGCAAGAAAGGCGAACGCTATATCCATGCCCATGGCCATATTTACATGATGGCAGCAACACAGCCTTTCCTCAGTGGTGCCATTTCAAAAACCATCAACCTTCCAAATGAAGCTACGGTCAGTGAAATATCTGATTGTTATAAACTCAGCTGGGAGCTTGGTCTCAAGGCTAACGCCATCTATCGTGACGGTTCCAAGCTTAGCCAACCGCTGAGCAACAAAAGCGACAGCAAAGCAACTGAAGATGAAGCCACTGAAGAGGCCATCGCATCAACCGATAGCCCATTCATTGACGTGAGCAAACTCACAGTTGATGAGCTGTTGAATGAATTGCAGAAAAGGATGCAGGCTTCGCCAGATACAAAACTCAAGCGTCAGCTTTCAAGAATTGTAGAACGCAAGACACTTCCCGCCAAGAGAAGGGGCTATACCCAGAAGGCGAAAATCAATGGACAAGCCATCTTCCTCAGAACAGGCGAATACAGTGACAATACACTGGGAGAGATCTTCATTGATCTTGCGAAAGAAGGTTCCACCCTGCGCAGCCTGATGAACTGTTTCGCCATCTCTATTTCAGTAGGCTTGCAGTATGGTGTTCCATTGGAAGAGTTTGTAGAGAAATTCGTCTTCACCAAGTTTGAACCAGCAGGAATGGTGGATCATCCGAACATCAAGTCAACCACTTCCATCGTAGACTTTGTATTCCGCGCACTTGCCTATGAGTACCTTGGCAGAACAGACCTCGTCCATGTGCTCGACAAGCCTGAAGTGATGAATACCGGAAACGATGATTGGGATGACAACACACCAAGGTTTGAAAGTGATTCAAAGCCCGAGCTCTCTGATGTGAGGGTAGTGGCCACCAACAGTGCAGTTCCTGCTCCCAAAGCGCAGAAAGCTCCTGCTGCGGTCAAGGCTGAGAACAGCACACAGGAATTCATGAAGAGCATGCAAAGCGATGCTCCAGCCTGTTCAACCTGCGGACACATCACAGTAAGAAGCGGCACCTGTTACAAATGCCTTAATTGTGGAAACAGCATGGGCTGTAGCTAAAACTTACAAGTGAAACTGAACATACGTTACAATAAAGGAATGGTACTGCAGGCACTGCGGTACCATTTCATTTCCAGGAGAGAGATCAAACTGCTGATGATTCTCGTCAATGTTTTTGCTTTATTGGCAGCTGTGCTTTACGCATTGAAGTTGATTTCTCCCTTGCCTTTCCTCATGAGTTCGGTATTGTGGATCTCTATGATGGTGGCTTTTTGGATCTGGCTTCCTTCCATGATCTACCGCAAGAGCAAGACTTTTAAAGATGAGTTTACCATCTCCATTGAAGAGAATCATTTCTTTATTGAAACCTCAAATGGCCAGAAAACTTGGGCCTGGAGGGAATTTAGCAGTTATTACGAGACGCCTGGATTTTTTCACCTCTATTTTGACAGCAAATCATTTTTCCTGATTCCCAAGGATGTATTTCCTGGGCAGGAGCAGCTTGACAGCGCCAGGACAATTTTCAGGGAACACATCAAAAAAGGTTAAATCAGGTTTTTGCTCATCTCCACATGGGGGATGCCCACTTCGCTGAATTCATCGCCATTAGCAGCGTATCCCAGTTTCTCATAGAAACCAATGGCCGTTTTTCTTGCATGCATCATCACTTGCTTTCCTCCTGAATCCTTGGCCAGGTTTTCGGCAAAATGCATGATGGCTGCGCCTACACCATTTCGCTGCATTTTCTGGTCCACAGCCATTTGCCTCAGTTGGAAAGTCTCGGGCTTTTTTCTGGTGAGTATACAACAGGCAAGGATATCTTCTTCCTCAAAGGCGCCAATCAGCAAATCATTTTTATCCCTCTCCAAATCATCTTTGGAATAGGTTAGCCCTAGAGGTTTTCTCAAAACTGATTTTCTCAGTTCAATCATCTGATCGTATTCCTTGGAACCGTGGTCTATGATTTTAATTGCCATCCTACAAGTTAATTCATTGGATAAATACAAAAATCTTCAACCATTCTTTTTTGTACTAAAACAGTGGATAAATAACTTTTTTTTCTAATTACAACATTATTTATTGATAATCAATGATTTGGAGTATTAGGGGCTTCAAAAATAAATGAATAGAAATTGGCAAGAAGAATTGTTTTTATCTCAAATAGTTTATTTTTGCCCCCAATAAACCAAAAAATAAAATCATGTCAGACATTGCAACAAGGGTAAAGAAAATTATTGTTGACAAACTTGGTGTTGATGAGAATGAAGTTACACCTGAGGCTTCTTTTACGAATGATCTCGGAGCAGATTCTCTGGACACAGTTGAACTGATCATGGAATTCGAAAAAGAATTCAATATTTCCATTCCTGATGAACAAGCTGAGACCATTACAACTGTAGGTCAAGCGGTAACCTATCTGGAAGAGCACGCAAAGTAATAGGTACTCCCTCATTATTATTGTTATTTATGGAACTGAAAAGAGTAGTCATCACCGGACTTGGTGCCATCACCCCCATTGGCAATACCGTACAGGATTATTGGAATGGCTTGCTGGGAGGTGTATCCGGTGCAGACCGCATAACACTCTTTGATGCTTCCAAATTCAAAACACAATTTGCCTGTGAGGTAAAGGGTTTTGATCCAGTTGCTTATCTTGATCGCAAAGAGGCAAGGAAGGTCGATCGCTTTACCCAACTGGCTATTGTATCCAGTGATGAGGCCATCAAGCATGCCGGAATTTCAAAGGACAATGTAAATCCTGACAGAACAGGGGTTATTTTTTCCAGTGGAATAGGCGGGTTGCTTACTTTTCAGGAAGAAGTGATGGCCTATGCCAAAGGCGATGGAACACCAAGGTTCAATCCTTTTTTCATTCCTAAAATGATCCTTGACATTGCGGCCGGACACATCTCGATGCGCCATGGCTTTAGGGGTCCCAATTTTGCTGTAGTCAGTGCCTGTGCATCTTCAACCCACGCGCTTATAGAGGCCTTTCATTACATCAAGCTTGGTAAAGCCGATGTGATGGTTGCCGGTGGTTCTGAAGCCGTTGTATGCGATGCTGGTGTAGCAGGCTTCAATGCCATGAAAGCACTCAGCGAACGCAATGACGATCCCAAGACTGCTTCAAGGCCTTTTGATAAAGACAGGGATGGATTTGTGATGGGAGAAGGAAGTGGAGCCGTTGTGCTCGAAGAGTTAGAACATGCCATCCGCCGGGGAGCCACCATTTATGCTGAAATTGCCGGTGCTGGTGCCACTGCCGATGCTTACCATATCACAGCCCCTCACCCTGAAGGACTGGGAGCGCTCAATGTAATGAGGGCTTCATTGGAAGAAGCGGGAATGAAACCTGAAGACATTGACTATATCAATGTACATGGAACTTCTACTCCCCTTGGAGACATTGCTGAAACAAAGGCAATCCTGGGCGTTTTTGGAGACCATGCTTATGACTTGAGCATCAGCTCAACAAAATCCATGACAGGACATCTGTTGGGTGCCGCGGGCGCTGTTGAGGCCATTGCCTGTATCAATTCAGTTATTCATGATATTGTTCCACCCACCATCAATCACTTTACAGACGATGATGGACTGGATCCCAAACTTGATTTTACTTTCTGGAAGCCAAAACAAAGAACCGTTAGGGCCGCACTCAGCAATACATTTGGTTTTGGCGGGCACAATGCATCTATCATTGTAAAGAAGTATCTTTAATGTCGTCAAGGCTTCAGCAGTTTTGTTGAAGGAGCCCCAACGCATGAACAGATAAATATCTTCGATTGCTTTACAGGTTATATTATATTTTTAGCAGCGGGAAAAAAAAGTATTTTCTCAACCAGATTTGCAACTTGCTTGGTTTTGTTCCGGGTAAGGTGAGTCTTTATATTGCGGCTCTTTCTCATCGGTCCGTAAAGGAGAGAACATCAGAAAACAATGAAAGGCTGGAATACCTGGGAGACGCCATACTCGGAGGAATTGTTGCCGACTATCTTTTCATGAAATACCCCTACAAAGGGGAAGGCTTTCTTACTGAGATGAGAAGCAAGATGGTCAACCGGCAGATGTTGAATGATATTGCCATCAAGATGGGGCTGAAAAAAATCACTTCTTTCAACAAACACGATAACTCCCTCAAGTCCAGCCAGATTTTTGGGAATGCCCTGGAAGCACTTGTTGGTGCTGTTTATATCGATAAAGGATACCGGAAGACCAAGGCCTGGGTCATCAAAAAAATCATCATCCCCCATCTTTTCATGGAAGAACTTGAAAATGTTGAGATCAACCAGAAAAACAAATTGTACAGCTGGGCGAACAAGGGTGGAAAAATCCTCGAATTTGAAACACTGGAAGAACGTCTGGAAAATGGCAGGCGTTTGTTCAGGGTAGGAGCGGTTGTTGATGGTGATGTGATTGCGGAGGGAAAGGCATTCAATAAAAAAGATGCCAGCCAGATTGCGGCACAAAATGCAGTTGATAAGTTGAATTTAGCGTAGCGCAGGTCTTTTCCTTCTTTTTTGCAGATGAAGGGTTGTGGTGAACTCGGCTATTCACCGATTTCCTGACAAAGCTCAATAAGAATACCATTGGTGCTTTTCGGATGAAGAAAGCAGATCAGCTTGTTGTCTGCGCCATTTTTGGGCACTTCATTGATGAATTCAAATCCCTCTGCTTTGAGGCGCAGGATTTCGCTGGTGATGTCCTCTACAGCAAAGGCAACATGGTGCATGCCCTCTCCTTTTTTTGCGATGAATTTGGCGATCACCCCATTTTCAGTGAGGCTTTCCAGCAGTTCCACCTTGCTTTCTCCCGTCTTGAAAAAAGCTGTTTTGACTTTTTCCGTTTCTACAGTTTCTGTCTTGTAGCAGGGGGTACCCAACAGTTTTTCAAACAGGGGGATTGCTTTGGAAAGAGAGCCAACGGCAAATGCGATGTGTTCAATTTTGTTCATGGAAGGGGATAGGTGTTGATTAAAAGTACAATTCATTTGTCAAATCTGCTGAAATCCATGGAATGTGTAACTTTGCAGAACAACGGAGGTATTATGGAAGCAACAGCGATGATGTCTGGTATCTATATCAGTGAGAAAGCGAAGAGCCGCGTCGAAAGCCTGCTTGCTGAAGAAGGCAAGGGCGAAGACTATTTTGTGAGGGTAAGTGTGGTGAGTGGCGGATGTTCCGGTCTTACTTACAAGATGGACTTTGACAATGAAATGAAGGCGGGTGATCAGGTATTTGAGGACAAGGGCATGAAATTGGTTACTGACAGGAAAAGCATCCTCTATCTTTTCAATACCACCCTGGAATTTTCAGACGGATTGGATGGCAAAGGGTTTCATTTCATGAATCCTAATGCCAGCCGCACCTGTGCATGTGGCGAAAGTTTTTCCGTTTGATTGAACCCTACACAACAATTATTTCATTGCTTAATGAAGGGGAATACCCTTTTTTTGCCACCTGCTTTCAGCACCAGATAATATTTCCCAGTCTTCAATGTGCTGATATTCACCTCCAGTTGATTTCCGCTTATCAATGATGTTGCCTGGATTGTTTGGCCCATAGGGTTCAAAAGCAATACTGTTGCCTGGGGTTCGTTGAGCGGACCAATCTTGAGTATATTGTCCGAAGGATTGGGGAAGATGTGTATGCTTTCGTTGGCTGGTCTTATGTAAAGAATATTGGAGTAAGCAGCCCTTCCTTTTTTATCCATTGCCCTGAGACGTATAAAATTTCCTCTGATCAGTAATGACCGCAGGTCAAAAGAATAACTGGCCTTGCCCAATCTAGTTTTGGAAGGGATTGAATCCAGTGCCTCAAAAGGGCCATTCCCAATGCTTTTTTCGATTATATATTGCGCTGCCGTTTCATCCTTATCAGTTGTCCAACGCAATCGGGTAAAGCCATTTCTCTCCTGCTGGAAGAGTTCAAGGCCTTCCTTTGATAAGGCCGAGAGAGACATGCTCCCAAAGGTATAGATCCCCGTTTTAAGGATTATGGGTGCACTGGCCACGGTATTGGGAACGGAATTGTCTGCGTAGAGTGGCAGCAGTTCCCATTGCAAAGCAGTAGATGGTATCCTTACCAACATAGGCTGGCCTATGATATTGTTGGTGCTGTTCGGCCCCATACTGAGCCGGAGAATGTCCTGGCTTGGCAGGCTGTCTGATGGAAATATCTTTTTGATCATCCAGTATTCCCTGTTGCTCACTGACCTCACTGGGAAAGTCTTTGCACTGTCCGGAAAGCTGTGGCCCATGGCATGGTATTCAACCTGAAATTCGGTCGGTGCTGTGTTTTTTTTGGAAAGGATGACTGGGGAAAAATAACTTGCCTTGCCCACAGGGAAATGCAGGTCTTTGGCACTGTTTGCCCAATACCTGAAAGGACCAGTTACGAAAGCATTGCTGCTTGCTTGTATGTTGTTGCCAGAAAAGGTCAAGATATTGATGTTGTCGGTCATGAGATTTCCCTTCTCCAGCAGTAGGCTATCACTAACCTGAAGTGGTGAACTCAGTGTCAATTGTCCACTGGGTTTATTCACTGTAAGCGATGCTGCATTGGTGGGGAAGCGACCCCCTGTCTGTTGCATTCCCTCTCCATAAAAAACATAGTTGGCCTTGGGATGAAACAGCAATTTTTCCATCCGGATATTCCCGATGGATCGATCTGTTGAAATTCCTTCTGTTGCGCCAAACCCCAGAATGGAAGCACTGTCTGCAACCAGGCTTGAAGATCCTGCAACTGAGTAGAGGCCAAACATCATGGATGCTGAAGATGCTATTTTCCAGGATGCATTGGCATTGTTCAGTGTTGCATTTGATTTCAATTGAAGCCTTCCCCTTGAGACGAGAACCTGATTGAAATTGTTGCCAAAGCTCCAGTTTCCGGTTATCGCAATGCTGCTGCTGTCACCATTGAATTGCAGGTCCCTATTGATCATATCTAGAAGGGAAGGATTGAGTGATAGCCTTCCCTTAACAACAAGGTTGCTGCCAATCAGGATATTGTTATTGAGAGAAGAGGTGAAACTGCTGCTGTCTGTAATTTCAAGGTCTCCGTAAATGCGGAGGCTGCTAACGCCACTGCCTGTATATGATTTTTTTCCAGCAGATGTGGATGATAGCATGAGGGTTCCGAACTGCTTGCCAGAGACAGACAAGGTATAGCCGGCGTTGCCCGGAACATCAAATTCAAAAACACCCTTGTAGGTGGAAGGCTCAAGCAGCAGTTTTGAAACGATGGTAGCATTGCCCCTTTGGGTTCTGTGCACATAACGGCCTCCATTTTCAATTGAAAAGCTTCCGTTGAGCTGGATAGGGTTTCCGGAACTGGCGCCGGAGTTGTTGATGAAAATGCCAGACTTTCCTATCCTGAGTGAATATCCAGTTGATGCAAACGTCAAGGCTGGTGAGGCAATATTGGTACTCGGTAGTTCAATAACGATGGAATGGCCCGGCCCTGGCAGGATGGAAACTGAATGGACGGTTACATTGGTCATGCCTGAGGGGAGGATGATCTTGTATCCTCCCGAAATCCGTTCATTGTCAATGATGACATCATCAGTGGGCAAGGGAATCCCATCTGGAAACCAATTGCGCCCATTGCTCCAAAGGCTGTCGAGGCCCTCCCCATCCCATTTTTTCTGTCCTACTGCGGATGCTGACAAAGTCAGCATTATCAATTGCATCATGATCCATTTTCCTCTTTTCATATCCCTTCACATTGATTGGACAGCAAGGTATTAACAGAGCTTTCGCTTAAAAAGGTTTTTACACCATGATTTTTCTGTTATTTTCACGACTTCTTGTAATCTTGCAGTTGAATATGTTTACCATCATCCAAAAAGAATTGCGTCAGTTTTTCAGTGGCCTCTTAGGGTACCTGACCATTGGCGTGTTTTTATTGATTACCGGCATCCTGCTGTTCATCATTCCTGAATCAGGCATTCTTGATGCCGGATATGCAAGCATGGATTCATTTTTTGCGATTGCCCCTTATATCATGCTTTTTCTGATACCCGCCATCACCATGAAAAGTTTCAGTGATGAATACCGGAATGGCACATTTGAAATTTTGAAAACATCGCCTCTTTCCATCAAAGACCTTGTATTGGGAAAGTTTTTGGCCGCAATGCTATTGGTCCTGATGACCTTGTTGTGCACCCTGGTCTATGTGTACAGCCTTGCTGCACTCTCCACCGATGGGATTGACAGCGGTGGGATAGCGGGTGCGTATATTGGGTTGTTCCTGCTTTGTGGCATCTATGTTGCTATCGGACTTTTCACCAGCAGTATCCAACAAAATGCAGTAACTGCATTTTTGCTCAGTGCCTTTCTCTGTTATGTTGCCTATGCCCTGTTTTCATCGCTTGCTACAATTGAAGCATGGAAATCTTTGGGGTATTATATTTCATTGATTGGCATCAAATATCATTTTGAAAATGTCAGCAGGGGTTTCATTGATAGCAGGGACCTGGTCTATTTTCTTTCTGTTATATCCTTGTTCATTTACCTGACCATCACCAAAATCAAACTCAACAAGTGATGGGCAGTAAAATTAAAAATATTCGTAACTGGTTCCTGCCATTGCTCGTCATCGCAGCAGTCAACTGCTTGTCTTATTTTTTTCATGCAGGCATAGACCTCACAGCAGAAAAGCGATTTACCCTTGCCCCTTCAACCAGGGCCATGGTGGCCAGTTTGGCTGAACCGCTTACCCTAACCGTTTACCTTGAAGGAGACATCCCCGCTGGTTTCAAAAGACTGGCCAATGCTGCTGAGGAAATGGGCGCATCGTTCAGGTCCATCAGCGAAGGAAAATTTCAGGTTGTTTTTGAACGGCCTGGCGAAGGTCTTGGAGATACCGCTAAAGCCATTTTGTTTGACTCCCTTCAACGGATGGGTATCAATCCTACCAATGTGAAAGCGCAGGAGAAAAAAGGGGAGCAAAGCGAAGAAACCCTTGTCTTTCCTGGTGCAGTATTGACAGGCAGCAACGGTGCCATTGGCATTGATTTTCTGGAAGGTCAAAGCAACCTCAATGGTTTGGAATCGCTTAACAATGCAGAGGCCCTGATGGAATACAAGCTTGCAAAGGCCATGATATTGCTGACGCGGGATACCATTCCATTGGTTGGTTATTTGACCGGCAATGGCCAACCCCTTGACCTTAGCGTTTATGACCTGGTTGAAAAGGTCCTGAGGAAAGACCATCGTTTTAGGATTTTGCCGATAGACAGCGTTACCTATATTCCTGATGAATTTGCGGCCCTCGTGATTGCAAAACCCACCAGCCCATTCAATGCCTCACAAAAACTGAAAATAGATCAGTACATCATGCATGGCGGCAAGCTGCTTTGGGCCGTTGACAATCTCTATGCCAGCATGGACAGCCTACAGCGAAGCAGCGGTTCTTTTGTAGCCTTTGACCTGGGGTTGGATCTAGATGAACAGCTGTTCAAATACGGTGTGAGAATCAACCGGGATCTGCTCCAAGACCTGGAATGCGACAAGGTTCCCTCGGTAATTGGCAGCATTGGAGACAAGCCCCAAATTGAACTCCTGCCCTGGCCGTATGCTCCGCTCTTGAGAAATACGGGTGATCATCCCATTTCAAAGAACCTTGATTTTGTGCTTTCCTCCTTTCCCCAGTCCATCGATACCGTTTCAGCGCCTGGAATCCGCAAACAGGTGATCCTGGGTTCTTCTTCTTATTCCCGAACCCTGCAAACACCGGCCCTTGTGGAGTGGAGAAGCATCAAAACAGAGGAGGACCTCACACAGTTCAATAAGAAAAACAAAGCCGTGGCGGTGCTCCTCGAAGGCAAATTCCGTTCTGCCCTAGCCAACAGGATTTCATCTGCAGAACTCCAGCAACTGGCAGTTGAATACCGAAGACCATTTCTTTCTGCTGCCGCTTCAGACAACAGCATGATTGTCATTTCTGATGGAGATATTTTGACCAATGCCGTCAGCCAACAGGATGGTCCTATGGCCATGGGCATGAACAGCTATACCCGGCAACAATTTGCCAACCGTGATTTCATCAGTAACTGTCTTTTCTACCTCACAGGAGGGGCCTCCATCATGGAGGCAAGGTCAAAGACTTTCAGGTTGCGCTTGTTGGACAAGGAACAACTGGAAAATAACAAGTTGTTTTGGCAAATGCTCAACATCCTTTTACCGCTTGCCTTTCCATTGGCTTTGTATTTTATCTATGGCATTTTGCGGAAAAGAAAATATGCGATGAAGGGATAAACCTTTGGCATGTGGGAATGATTATCTTTGTTGCCTAACAATTGATATTCAACATGACCGTTGACCAGATTACTTACCTGACTTTTGGAATTGTGCTCTTGGGAGCATTGGTGCTTGACCTTGGACTGATGAGCAAGAAGAACGCATCCATCAGCATGAAAAAAGCCTTGTGGCAAACCATTTTTTGGGTGGGTCTTTCTGTAGCGTTCTGTGTTTTTTTGTGGTTTGAAAAAACACCAATGGTAGCCACTAAATTTTTTACGGCTTACCTCATGGAATGGTCCCTGAGCATTGACAACATTTTTGTTTTCATCCTGATCTTCACTTATTTCCGGGTAAAGGAAACAGATGCCGGTCGTGCATTGTTGATTGGCATTCTTTTGGCGATTGTTTTCCGCATCATTTTCATTGCGGTGGGCATTGAATTGATAGATCGGTTTCATTGGATTCTATATGTTTTTGGTTTCTTTCTTTTGTATACAGGATATCATTTGTTCGTCAAAAAAGATGAGGCTGAATTTGATCCAGGGGAGACCAAGATCTACAAGGTGATCAACAAGTTTTTCAGGGTAACCACGGTTGAGCCAGAGGGCCGGTATTTTCTGAATCATCATGGAAAATTCTATTTTACTTCATTGGCCGTTGTGGTATTGATGTTGGCGGCAGTGGACATTGCTTTTGCGCTTGATTCCATTCCTACGGTGGTTTCACTGGTCAGGGAAAACGCTAAAGCCCGTTTTACTTCAGATGATATTTTGGTGATCTATTCTTCTAATATTTTTGCATTGCTTGGCTTGAGATCACTATTCTTTTTGCTGAAGGGCGCAGTGGATAAATTTGACTATCTGCAACAAGGCATCGCGGTTGTCCTGATCTTTATTGGCGTAAAAATGCTGATTGAGTTTTTTGGCATCCACATCAACATCCTTGTTTCCTTGGGTGTAATCATCACATGCCTGGCAGGTGCTGTTTTGTATTCTATGAAGGTTAACAGGAAGAAGGCATCTCCCTCAAAATAACCACCATGAAAGTCCATCCTGTCGCACATATCAGCAGCTTGATGGGCACTACAATGATAGGGAGTCCATCTGCGTCATTCGTTGAACATTTGCTGATTGACAGCAGAAAGCTTGTGTTTCCTGAAACAACCTTGTTTTTTGCCATCAAGACCGCGCAGAGAGATGGGCATCAATACATTGATGAGCTCTATCGGGAAGGCGTTAGGAATTTTGTGGTTTCAACTGTTCCTGATCTTGCATCCTTTCCTGATGCCCGTTTTTTATCAACGGATAATGTTGTGGCATCCCTGCAAAAGCTGGCCATAGCACACCGAAAAGAATTTGAATTTCCTGTCATTGGCATCACCGGCAGCAATGCAAAGACCATTGTAAAAGAATGGCTCAATCATTTGTTGCAACAGGAAAAGAACATCGTCCGTTCTCCCCGCAGTTTCAATTCTCAGTTGGGTGTTCCGCTCAGCATTTGGCAGATGCAGGAGACGCATGAGCTGGGCATTTTTGAAGCGGGTATTTCAAGGGCCGGAGAAATGGATAAACTTCAACAGATTATCTGTCCTGATATTGGCTTGCTGACCAATATTGGCGAGGCCCATGGCGAAGGATTTGATTCCATGACGGATAAATTGGCAGAAAAGCTGCAACTGTTTCGCGATGCCCAATTGTTGGTCTATTGTAAAGACCAGCTCTTGGTGGATGCTGCAGTTCAGCAAATGCTCAAGGCAGGCAGCCTGAGAGCTACATTATCCTGGGGAATCAATCCTGGGGCAGATATTGTGGTTTCCTATCATTCCACAGCAGGAAGAACAATTATTTCTGCTGTGTACAAAGAAACCAGCTACGATTTTTCTATCCCCTACATTGATCCTGCTGCCATAGAAAATGCATTGCATTGTTTTGCCATTTGTCTGCACCTGGGATTGCAAGATCAGGTGCTTCCCAGGATGCATGATCTCCCTCCACTCTCCATGCGGCTGGAAATGAAACAGGGCCAACATGGATCAACCATCATCAATGACAGTTATAATGCAGACATGAGTGGGGTGATGAGTGCCTTGGATTTTGTAGGATTGCAACATCCTTCTCGTGAAAGGGTGGCCATCCTTTCTGATGTATCAGGCCTCGCAGGAGATGTCCTGCAGGCTTATGAAAAACTTGCATCCTACCTCAGGTTAAAAAATATCACAACAATTTACGCAGTGGGGGAACAGTTCAGTGCCGCTGCCGGCTGTTTTGATCATCCCTCCATGAAAGTGTTTTATTTCATGGATACAGAAACTTTGTTAGACCATCTTCATGGATCAAATTTTAGGGATCAGGTAATCTTGGTCAAAGGGGCCAGGTCATTTCATTTTGAAAAAGTGAGCCAATTGTTGGAAAGCAAGAACCATCGAACCAGGCTTGAAATAGACCTCTCTAGTGTTGCACAGAACCTGAACCAGTTCAGGGCCGGCTTGAAGCCGGAAACCAGGATCATGGCCATGGTCAAGGCTTTTTCTTATGGAGCCGGCAGCTATGAAATGGCCAACTTGCTGCAGTTTCATCATGTCAACTATATTGCAGTGGCCTATGTTGATGAAGGCGTTGAGCTAAGGAAGGCAGGCATCAGGATGCCTATCATGGTTATGAATACTGCACCATCATCTTTCTCTTCATTGGTGGAATTCAATCTTGAACCCGAAATTTATTCCATTGGGTTCGCACAACAATTGAACGCTTATTTACAGCATGAAGGCATAACCTATTTTCCTGTTCACATCAAGTTGGATACCGGTATGCACAGGTTGGGATTGGAGCAAGCTGATATCGGTCTTCTCATTGATCAGATCGGTCGTTCTTCGGCATTCAGGATCAAGACGGTATTCACGCATCTTGTTGCATCTGAAAACCCAATGCATGATGATTTTACCACAACCCAACTGCAACGGTTTAATCATTCTTGTAGTCTACTCTCAACACATTTTGGATATCCATTCATCAAGCATGCAGCCAATACCGCTGCCATCCGAAGGCATCCAGCTGCTGAATTCGATATGGTCAGGATTGGTATCGGACTCTATGGAATTGACCCCGGTAACAGCGATTTGAAGCTACAGGAATCAGTTTCACTCATGACCACCATTGCCCAGATCAAGGAGGTGAAAAAAGGCGAATCAGTTGGATATGGTCGGCAAGCCATTGTAGACCAAGACACCAGGGTTGCCACCATCAGGATTGGATATGCCGATGGATTCCCAAGAAGTTTGGGCAATGGCAATGGAACCGTACTTGTCAGGGGAAAATCCTTCAAAACGATTGGCAATGTTTGCATGGACATGACCATGATTGATGTTACAGCTGAAACTGACATCACCATTGAAGATGAGGTCCTGGTTTTTGGTAAGGGTCATTCTTTAGTTGATGTTGCCAAAGCCGCAGGAACCATTCCCTATGAGATCATGACCGGTATTTCACAGCGCGTTCCGAGGATTTATTTGGGTGAATGATCTTGTGTCATCTGCCATTGTTCCCTTATCATTATATTTGCAAAAACCTGCATTTTGAAGTTCAAACACTCCCTTCTCCTGACTTTTTTGATCCTGTTTATAGATCAGGCATTGAAAATATACATCAAGACCAGTTACCACATGGGCCAGGAAAATGTCCTGTTCCAATCCATTCCCTGGTTGAGGTTTCATTTTATTGAGAATGAAGGAATGGCTTATGGATGGAAGCTTGGTGGCGACTGGGGTAAAATTGCCCTCACTGTTTTCAGGTTGGTGGCTGTAGCGTTTGGCACCTATTATATCCTGGACATCATCAAGAAAAAATACCATGTTGGCTATATTATCTGTGTAACGTTCATTTATGCAGGAGCCATCGGAAACCTGATCGACAGCTTGTTTTATGGCATGGTATTTGAAGCCAGCGATCCCTATCTGCAGAACCTGGCCCATGGCATCTGGCAAAATGGTTTTCAAGGCGGGTATGCAGGATTTTTACATGGCAAGGTGGTAGACATGTTGTACATGCCCATCATTGAAGACGCTTACTTTCCGACCTGGTTTCCGCTTTGGGGTGGAGAATCCTTCATGTTTTTCAGGCCTGTTTTCAATATCGCAGATGCATCCATTTCCGGTGGTGTATTTGCCATCCTTATTTTTCAAAGCAGGTTTTTCCCTGCTGTTGAAGCACCTAAGGTGCCAACGCAGGAAACAGAAACCCCGGCAGAATAAGGTCCTAAGCACTTATCATCCTCCCCATCCTTCTCTGTCGAGGCTTCTGTAATGAATGGCTTCAGCAATATGTTCGGGCATAATATGTTCGCTTTTGGCAAGGTCAGCGACTGTTCTTGCCACTTTTAGTATCCTGTCATAGGCCCTTGCGGAAAGGCTGAGTTTTTCCATGGCGTTTTTAAGCAAGGCCTGCCCTGCTTCAGTCAATTGACAAATCTCTTTCATTTCCTTTGATCCCATTTGCGCATTGGCATAGATCCCTGTTTTGCCCTTGTACCTTGCTGCCTGTATGGTTCGGGCAGCCATCACACGATCCCTTATACGCACAGAATTTTCAATTGTCTCTTTTGATGCCAATGCAGAAAAGGCAACCGGCGTCACTTCCACATGCAGGTCAATCCTGTCCAGCAAGGGCCCTGAGATGCGGTTGAGGTATTTGGTAACAGCCCCAGGAGGACAGTTGCATGTTTTTTCAGGATGGTTGTAAAAACCGCAGGGGCAGGGATTCATGGATGCTACCAGCATGAATGATGCAGGAAATTCAACAGCAAGCCTTGCTCTTGAAATGGTCACCCTTCTTTCTTCCATCGGTTGTCGCATTACTTCCAATACATTCCTCTTGAATTCCGGAAGTTCATCCAGGAACAAGACGCCATTGTGTGAAAGGGAAATCTCTCCGGGTTGCGGGCTTGCACCGCCCCCAACCAAACCTGCATTGCTGATGGAATGGTGAGGGCTTCTGAAAGGTCTTTTCGTAATGAGGGTGGCATGTTCGGGTAGTTTACCCGCTACACTGTGGATCTTTGTGCTTTCCAATGCCTCTTCCATGGACAGGGGAGGAAGGATGGATGCCAAACGCTTTGCCAGCATGGTTTTCCCGGCACCGGGCGGACCGATGAGGATGACATTGTGCCCGCCCGAAGCCGCGATTTCCAGCGCCCTTTTGATGTTTTCCTGGCCCTTCACCTCTGCAAAATCATTTTCAAATGCCTGCTGTGCAGCACTGAATACTTCCTGGATATTGATGGACAGGGGAGCTGCAGTCGATCCCTCCGACTGGATGAATTCCACTACTTCCCTGATGTTTTTCATGCCATATACAGCTATGCCGCTGACCATGGCTGCTTCTTTGGCATTGACAGCTGGCAGGATAAATCCGTTGAAACCTTCTTTCTTGGCCTGAAGGGCAATGGGCAGCGCCCCTCTGATCGGACGCAGTTCTCCATCCAGGCTGAGTTCGCCCATCATGATAAAATGCTCAAATTTTTCAGCCAGTGGGATTTGTTCTGAAGCGGCCAAAATGCCGATGGCGATGGGAAGATCAAATGCTGTGCCGCTTTTCCTCAGGTCTGCCGGTGCAAGGTTGACGACAATCCGGGTGCGTGGCATTTCAAACCGTTTTGATTTGATGGCACTTTCAATTCTTTGCATGCTCTCTTTGATGGCGGAGTCGGCCAATCCTACAATGCAGTATTCTTTTCCCTGGGCGGTCCAGTTCACTTCAATGGTGATGGTTTTTGCCTCAACACCATATACAGCACTTCCAAAGGTCTTTACAAACATGGTGTAAAGCTATGGCTGTGGCCAGGGCTTGGAAAGGTGAAATCATCTTCAACGGAATGTATTAACCGCTGATTTTTCTGTTGTTTTCATCATCCATTTCGGTGTTCTTCCCAATGTTTTCAAGCAGGGAAGTGACACCCTCTTTTTGAAGGATCAGGTAGCCCATCCTGTCTTGGCTGATGCCTTCCTTGAGTTGATAGCTGAAACGGAGTTCATTTTCGGTGAGATGGGTTTCAAAGTATTTGAAACTGATGGAGGAGAGGTCTTTCAGTTCATCACCAATCTCGTACAGATGGGTGGAAAGAATAAATAGTCCGTTGCGCATCCTGATCAAACCCCTGATAACGGCCAATGAACATTTCATGGCATCTTGGATATTGGTGCCCTTGAAAAGTTCATCGATGAGGATCAGCCATTTTTTGCCATCACTGATGCGGGTGATGGTTTCGCGGATCCGCCTCACTTCATTAAAAAAATAACTTTCCCCTTTGATGAGGTTGTCTTCTACTGTGATATTGCTCAAAACACCCTCAAAAAGCGAGAGCTTCATGCTTTTGGCAGCAACACCCATGCCCAGGTGAGCAAGGTAGGTTGACAGGCCAACAGCCTTGATCAGCGTGGTTTTCCCGGCCATGTTGGCGCCAGTAAGAAAAATGAAATTGGAATGCGGATTCATTTCCAAATCGTATCCGACAGGCTCTTTCAGCATCAGGTGCCAGAGCCCTTTTGCACTGATCATTGGCTCGGCATCGTCAGTGAATTGGGGGAGCTGCAAGCCGAGGTGATGGTTTGCCTTGGCCATGGCATACCAGGCATCAAGTTTTCCAAATACCTCAATGAGGGTTTGAAGATCAGTGGCCATTTCACCATGAAAAATCTTTCCATAATGAAGTACTTCGGCAGGACTGAGTGCATTGAATGTTTGCAGGGATTGCAGGGCTTTAAGCCTGTTGTCGCGCAGGATCTTCTCAGATTTTTGCAGCACATCATCCAGCATCTTAGGCCTTTGCGGTGCTGAAAAAAAATCATGCAAGGCTTCAAACCCTTTGATGCATTCAAAGAGCTGTTGCATTGAAAAGCGCACCATGGCATGTTCTGCAGGATGAAGCCATTTGTACAAAAAAGCATTAAATCTATTGGGCTTCTCAGGCAATGCATTTGGATTGTCATCAAGGAATTTTTCGATGACAAGCAAAGTGCCGTTGGTGATCCTTACTGGCCATGCATCCAGCTTTGCACCAATGAAAGAGAGGATCTCCTGCACCTGAAGGATATCTTTTATTTCACTGAAAGGCCGGGTGAATTTTTTTTTTAATTCCGCCTTTCCTGCGCTGGTCCTGGTATGATCGATTTTACTGAACAGCGATTGTTCCTCCTCCCTGTGGAAGATGGAAAGGTCATATAATGTGATGTTGTCTACCAGCATGGCAATCAGTTCCTGTTGAATTGGAGGCGCATTCCCCTATAAGATGCATCCACCTTTCCATTTTCATAAACCGGGTAGCCGTTTACAAAAGTCATGGCAATGGTTGCTGGGAAACTGAAGCCCTCGAGCGGACTCCATCCACATTTGTAGAGGATATTCTCCTTGCTGACAGTATAGGGTTGGTTCAGGTCAACCAAGACCAGGTCTGCAAAATAGCCCTCCCGGATGAATCCACGTTCCCTGATCTGAAAACATTTTGCTGGTGCATGAGACATTTTCTCGACCAGTTTTTCAAGGCTTATCCGGCCCTGTTGGAACTGGTGCAACATCAATTGAAGGCTGTGCTGTACAAGCGGCAATCCTGCATGTGCATGGTCATAGTCGCCTGATTTTTCCTCGAAGGCATGTGGGGCATGGTCTGTTGCTATGATGTCTAACCTGTCATCCAGCAAGGCCTCCCAAAGCGCGGCCTTGTTTTCTTTTGATTTGATCGCGGGGTTGCATTTTATTTTGTTGCCAAGCGTTGCATAATCATCCGCTGTAAAATGCAGGTGATGTACACAGACTTCAGATGTAATTCTTTTTTCTTCCAGTGGTGTCAGGTTGGTGAACAACTGCAGTTCCTTTGCTGTGGAGATGTGCAAAATGTGCAACCTTGTATTGTTTCTTTTGGCCAGTTGTACCGCCATCAGTGAAGATTCAAAGCAGGCTTCCGCATCACGGATGATGGGATGGTCGGAAGCTTCCAGTACAGATTTGGTGCTGCGAAGCTTTTCAAGATTGGATTTGATGATGCGCTCATCTTCACAATGCGTTGCGATCAGCAGTTCAGATTCCCTGAAAATCCTGTCCAGTGAAAGGTGGTTGTCTACCAGCATGTTTCCAGTGGAAGAACCCATGAAAATCTTAACACCACAAACATTTTCTTTTTTCTCATTTGTTTTCAAGACCTCATCTGCATTCTCATTGGAGGTGCCCATGAAAAAAGAATAGTTCGCCACCGCACTACTGGCTGCGATGGAATATTTATCCTCCAGCAACTCCTGTGTCAGGGCAGGAGGTTTGGTATTGGGCATTTCCATGAAACTGGTGGTGCCTCCGGCAACGGCTGCCATGGATTCTGAATGGATATTGGCCTTGTGCGTAAGGCCTGGTTCCCTGAAATGTACCTGATCATCGATTACGCCGGGCAATAAGTATTTGTTTTCTCCGTTAATCTCTGTTGCGTTGTATTTATTGTCAATTACCTGCGCAATTTTCAATATCCTTTGGTTGCCTATCAAGATATCTGCTGCAGTTATCTTGCCCTCGTTTACAATTTGAACGTTTTTAATCAGAATATTTGACATGAGCTATAGTATTGGTAAATCAGTGCTGCAAATTATCAAAACCTTTTTAGTCGGGCTGATATTTATTGCACCTTTCTGCGTGAATGCACAGTCTGCGCTTTTTCAACAGGGATCTAAGGAGTATATTTTACTGGATCGCCTGGAGATAAAGTTGCAAAAAGACAGCCTTTTGAATTTCTCTTTCATTAAACCCTTCAACAGGAAATGGTGGGCCAGTGCCCTGGACCGGGCAGCCTCCAGTAATCTTTCACTTTCACGGGTAGACCGGTACAACATCAACAGGTCAAGGCTGAACAACCTTGAATGGACCAGCAATGGCGCTTCCACCATCAAAAGCAAGAAAGCTGTCTTTAATACCTTTTTCAAAGATCCTGCCAACATGATTGGGGTGAACGAGAAGGATTTTTTCCTTTCCGTTAATCCTGTGCTTCAGCTGCAGGCCATGAGAGATGATGCAACGGATGAACTGCTTTACCTCAATACCCGTGGAGCCGTGGTGCGTTCTTTGATTGGAGGCAAGGTTGGATTTCAAGCCTACCTGACGGAGAACCAGGAAAAACCTCCGGTTTTTGTGGGGGAAGATGCGGGCAGGTTCAGGGCCGTGCCTGGTGCAGGACGATACAGAATATTCAAGAGAACAGGCTTTGATTATTTTGATGCCAGGGGAACTGTATTTTTCAATGCAGCAAAATTCATCAACCTTCAATTTGGTTTTGATAAGATGTTTCTTGGAAACGGCTACAGGAGTTTGTTCATCAGCGACCACTCCAACAGCCACCTCTTCCTGAACATGAACCTGCGGGTTTGGAAGCTGAATTACATGAGCCGTATCATGGAGCTCACACCTCAATATACCAGGGATGGTTTGGGGGGAGATTCGCTCTATCCCAAAAAGTACGCATCCATTCACCATATCAGTTTCAATGCCCCAAAATGGCTTACCATCGGGCTCTTTGAAGGGGTGGTTTTTGGCAGAAAGAATCAATTTGAGTTCAGTTATTTGAATCCAGTCATGTTCATCAGGGCGGCTGAGCTAAACATCGGCAGTCCAGACAATTCTTTTATCGGGATAGATGCCAAGGCCAATCTGGCAAAGCATGTCCAACTTTACGGACAGGTCATGTTGGATGAATTTTATACCAAATACATCCGGGAAAGAAAAGGATGGTGGGGAAACAAATGGGCTTTTCAGGCGGGGATGAAGTACATTGATTTTCTTGGGGTCAAAAACCTGGACCTGCAACTGGAAACGAACTGGATAAGACCATTCACCTACTCTCATTTTGATACGGTGGCTAATTATACGCATTATAACCAGGCACTGGCGCATCCATTGATGTCCAACATCAAAGAATACATTGGCATTCTAAAGTTTCAGCCAGCCCCCAAATGGTACATGCAGGCAAAGACCATTTACTGGCAAAGCGGGGCAGACACGGCAAGGAAAAATTTCGGGAACAATATTTTTCTGGACAATGATACCCGAGCCCTGCCACAGAATGGATATTTTTTCGGAACACCCGTGCCGCGGAAAAACCTGAATGCCAGTTTTTGGCTTGCGTATGAAATCAGAGAAAACCTATTCCTTGAGACCAATTTGGTTTACCGGAAGATTGAGGGCCGTCCCAACAACATGATGACATCGTTAGGCATGCGCTGGAACATGCACAGAAGGGAACACGATTATTGATGGGTTACTTGGTTCCGCCACCTTCAAAATGAAGGGAGAACAGGATCATCCTGCTGTTCATTTTGTCAATTACATTCGAATAGCGAAGGCTTTCATCGCGGCTGTGCACATTGGAAAGTCCGTAACTGAATTTGATTTCAGGGGAAAGGATAAAGTAGGGGAAGAAAAATTGGAAACCAATTCCACCCTCCAGCCCATAGTCAGTCTTATTGACCTTTACAATGTTGTCTGAATTCCTTGCGCCTGAATTGCTGGCCAAATCAAAATCATATTTCATTCCTGCAAGCGTGTAAACCCTAAAATTGTTGATCCGATCACTTTTCAACCTCACCTGAAAAGGAAAGCTCATCACAATGGATTCCACACTTTGCTTTTCATAGGTGCTGCTGGTTTCGCTTGGCAGTTTTTGGGTATAGCCAAATACTTTTTCGCTGAAGATCAAGTTGAGTGGATAGCCCCTGAGATCCAGGTGTTTGGTCAGTTGCAGGTTGGCCATGATGCCCAGGTGAATCCTGTTGCTGTTTTTCGATTCCACTACACTGATGGTGTCCCGCTGCAGGAAATAAGGGTGATGGGTGATGTTGTAATGAGAGGAATTGAATCCGAGTACAATCCCAAAATAGTAAGGTTTGTCATCATGATCGGGAAGGTTTAATTCTACCGATCGCTGTGCATTGGAAGCATACACAGTCGTCAACAGAATGGCTGCAACGGCTATTTTTCTCCAATGTAGATGGTGCATATTCCCAGGCTCAATCTTTTAAATGAAGTATTGCTGAAACCGGACCTTTCAAGTATGGTGATAAAATTTTTTCCTTCCGGAAATTTTTGAACCGAATCATTCAGGTACTGATAGGCATTTTTGCTTTTGGAAAACAGCTTGCCCATGCTGGGTGTGACAAAATTCATGTAGATATTGTACACCTGTTGTATACCCGGAAAGGAAGGCCTGGAAAACTCCAGAACAACGAGTTTGCCGCCTTTTCTCAGGACGCGGTTGATCTCAGACAAACCTTTTTCCAGGTTTTGGAAATTCCTAACCCCAAATGATACAGTGGCGGCATCGAAACTTTCATCCGGAAAATGGATGGATTCGCTGTCGCCGGTTTGCAATTCAATTGTATCCTGAAGGTTGGATTCCTTTATTTTCTTCCTGCCAAAGTCAAGCATTCCCTCTGAAATGTCAATGCCGATAATCTTTTCAGGTGCGAGCAGTTTGGTTGCCATGATGGCCACATCAGCTGTTCCTGTGGCAACATCGAGTATTCTTTTGGGATTGTCTTTTTTCAGCAGCAACAATGCCTTTTTTCTCCAACTGATGTCGATCCCTGCAGACAAAAACCGGTTGAGAAAATCATACTTGGGGGCTATCTCGTCAAACATGAGGGCCACCTGTTCTTTTTTCGGTAAATTTGAGGCCTGATCCGGAACGACTGTATCGTGAGCAAAATTTCCCATCGCTACAAAAGTAATCAAAAACAGGGCAAGGGGTCTTAAAGGAATTGTAAATCTGAACCAATGATCATTCACAAAGCAACATATATTATCAGCAGCCCAGACACCGCTTCTTGTCCCAAGCCCGACAGGCCTGAGTATGCTTTCATTGGCCGAAGCAATGTTGGTAAATCATCATTGATCAACATGATTACAGGCACCAAAAATCTTGCCAAAACATCATCAACTCCAGGTAAGACCCAGTTGATCAATCATTTTGCCATCGACAGCAAAGCAAAGGACAATGCCCCAATGTTTCACTGGTACCTTGTTGATTTACCTGGATATGGATTTGCCAAAGTTTCTGCATCCCAACGCAAAAAATGGGAGAAGATGATCGAAGGATTCCTGCGCACGCGGGAAACCCTGGTCAACGTTTTTGCCTTGATTGATGCAAGGCATTCACCCCAGCAGATCGACCTCGACTTTATCAACAAGCTTGGAGAATGGCAGGTTCCCTTTTCAATCGTCTTCACCAAGTCAGACAAAGAGACCCAGAAAGTGGTGAGCGCCAATGTAAAGGCATTCACTGATGCCATGCGAGCCAGGTGGGCCGAACTGCCTTCCATTTTTGTAACCAGCGCTGAGAAAAGGACAGGAAGGACACCCTTGTTGTCTTTGATCAATACCCTGAACGATACGGCCAAAGAAGAAATAATAAAGCCTCAGGCATGATCATTCCTGCGCGTATTCCCCGCATCATGACATGGCTTTTCCCCAGCAGGGTTTGGCGAATACCAACAACCCACAAGCAATTGTTCCTCAGTTTTGATGATGGGCCACATCCCAGGATTACTCCTATGGTATTGGATATGCTTGCCGCTCATGGCGCCAAAGCAAGCTTTTTTTGCATCGGCGATCGGGTGAAACGGTTTCCTGATGTTTACCAACGCATTTTGGACGAAGGGCACGCTGTTGGAAACCATACATTTCATCACCTCAATGGATGGAAAAAAACTGATGAGGATTATTTGGCCAATATCACTGATGCTGCCAAGTGTATTGATTCAAGACTGTTCAGGCCGCCTTATGGCCGCCTGAAAGGCAGCCAGGCCAGCGCAATTGCAGCCAAAGGCTTTAAGACCATCATGTGGACGGTGTTGAGTGGAGATTATGAAGTGAAACTGAGCCCTGAGCAGTGTGCTGAACGCGTCTTGGGTAAAACCAGCCCCGGGTTTATTTACCTTTTTCATGATTCTGAAAAAGCAGAAAAGAATATGTTGTATGCTTTGGAGAAACTTTTGGAATCAAGCAAAAGAGCGGGATACAGCTGTGAAAAAATTAACGAAAAGTTGTTATGAGCCGCTGTAAAAAGGAGGGCCTGAGTAGAAACTCTGGCCCGTTTTTAATCCGTACCCTATGAAAACTAGGCGAAAGATACTAAGTATTTGTATGAAATTTGCAAATTTTGAACCCCAATCGACATGATAGATACCCATAGTCATCTCTATTTACCTGATTTTGAAGAGGACTTGCAAGCTGTTATAAACAGGTGCAAATCAGTGGGCATAGAAAAGGTTTATTTGCCTGCCATCGATTCTTCTACCCATGATTCCATGATGGCGTTGGCAGCAGCACAACCTGGATGGTGCATCCCAATGATGGGGTTGCATCCTTGTTATGTGACTGACGATTATCAGCAAGAGATGAGTTTAGTGGAGTCTTGGCTGGCCAAACAGCCTTTCGCTGCCATTGGCGAAATCGGCCTTGACTTTTACCATTCAACCGAATTCAAGCAAGAACAAATCGATGTTTTTGTTTGGCAAATTAATTTGGCGATGCAGTATGACCTGCCCATCGTGATCCATTCCAGGAGTTCAATGGATGAATGCATCAAATTGATTGCTGAACATGGAAAAGGGAAGATCAAAGGGATTTTCCATTGCTTTGGAGGGGATGAAAGGCAGGCCAGAAAAATCATTGATCTTGGCTTCATGCTGGGAATTGGCGGAGTGGTTACTTACAAGAATGCAGGTTTGGCAAAACTAATTGAGACATTGCCTTTGGATGCGCTTGTGCTGGAAACCGACTCTCCCTACCTTACCCCAGTTCCATTCCGGGGCAAAAGGAATGAAAGCAGCTACCTGACCTATGTTGCGGCAAAAATCGCAGAGATGAAAGGGATTACTATTGAAGAGGTTGCACTTGCAACCACCAATAATTCGAAAAAAATCTTCCCACTCTGAGCGAATACTTTTATTTTTGCAATCCACCGAAGGAGATTTGTCCGAGTGGTTGAAGGAGCACGCTTGGAAAGCGTGTAAACGGGAA
>JBIIQT010000035.1:0-28287 GCA_044341875.1 Chitinophagaceae bacterium
AAGAATACGGCGCATCCCAGCCATTGAAAGGTGCAAGGGTTGCAGGCTGTCTGCACATGACCATTCAAACTGCAGTTTTGATCGAGACCCTGGTTGCCCTGGGTGCTGAGGTGAAATGGAGCTCTTGCAATATCTTCTCAACTCAGGACCATGCCGCTGCTGCGATTGCTGCTGCAGGCATTGGCGTTTTTGCCTGGAAAGGACAAAGCATTGAAGAAGCGGACTGGTGTATTGAACAAACCCTGTTTTTTGGCAGCAGCGACAAGCCGTTGAACATGATTTTGGACGATGGCGGAGACTTGACCAACATGGTATTGGACCAGTTCCCTGATCTGATTCCTCATGTAAAGGGAATCTCTGAAGAAACAACTACTGGTGTGCATAGGTTGTATGAGCGCGTAGCAAAAGGCACATTGCCGATGCCCGCCATCAACGTCAATGACTCTGTTACCAAATCTAAGTTTGACAACAAATACGGCTGTAAGGAATCATTGGTGGATGCCATCAGAAGGGCAACTGACGTGATGATGGCGGGTAAGGTAGCCGTTGTTGGAGGTTATGGTGATGTGGGTAAAGGTTCAGCTGCTTCTCTTTTAGGAGCCGGATGCCGAGTAATTGTTACCGAGATTGATCCGATTTGTGCTCTTCAGGCCGCCATGGATGGCTTTGAAGTGAAAAGAATGATCGACGCTGTAAAAGAGGCTGACATAGTTGTTACCGCTTCTGGCTGTCGCGACCTGATCACTGGAGCCCATTTCAAGGCCATGAAAGACAAGGTCATTGTTTGTAACATTGGACATTTTGATATTGAAATTGATGTTGCCTGGTTGAATACCAACTATGGTGATACAAAAGATACCATCAAGCCACAGGTTGATATTTACAACGTGGACGGAAAAGACATCATTCTTTTGGCTGAAGGCCGCCTGGTCAACCTCGGTTGTGCAACAGGTCATCCCAGCTTTGTAATGAGCAACTCCTTCACCAACCAGACCCTGGCACAGATCGAACTCTGGACGAACAACGCCCAATACGATAAGAACGTATATGTTCTGCCCAAGCACCTGGACGAGAAAGTTGCCATGTTGCATCTTTCTAAAATTGGTGTGGTCCTGGATGAGCTGACTACCGAGCAGGCTGACTATCTTGGTATTGCCAAAAGTGGTCCGTTTAAGGCAGAGCACTACAGGTACTAAACTCCTCAATGACCCGCCTTTCCGTCAATATTAACAAAATAGCCACCATCAGGAACAGCAGGGGCGGTAACAACCCCGACCTGATCAAGGTTGCTTTGGATGCTGAGCAGTTTGGCGCGGAGGGCATCACGGTGCATCCCAGACCGGACGAAAGGCATATCCGCTACGCGGATGTAAGGGAGCTGAAAAAGGTGCTCACTACAGAATTCAACATTGAAGGGAATTGCAGGGAAGAGAAATTTGTGCAGTTGGTTCTTGAGGTTAAGCCAGACCAGGTTACGCTGGTCCCAGATGCGGAAGGCCAGCTGACCTCTGACCATGGCTGGGACACGGTCAGGCACAAGGATTACCTTTCTGAAATGATTGGAATTTTTAAATCCGCAGGCATCAGGACCAGCATTTTCTGTGATCCAGACCCGGCCATGATAGCAGGTGCGGCTCTGACCGGCACAAACAGGATTGAGCTTTATACTGAATCCTATGCCCATCAATTCAAAAGCAACAGGGTCTCCGCCATTGCCCCCTATGTTGCTGCAGCTGAAATGGCAAAGACTTTGGGCATGGGCATCAATGCGGGCCATGACCTTGACCTTGATAACCTTCATTACCTGATCCAGGAGATTCCATTTATCGATGAGGTAAGCATTGGGCATGCACTTGTTTGCGATTCACTATATTTGGGTCTTGAAAATACCATCCAACTGTACAGACGTCAGTTGAACCATTGAACCAATCAAATTTGAAACCATTATTAAAAAAAAGCACATGAAACAACTTCTCTACGCAACAATGTTCCTCATGTTTTCTTCCTTCAGCATTTCACTGATGGCGCAAAACGCGAAACCCAGCCCAGCTGTAACTGCTACAGGAAAAGCAGGTGATGCAACAGTCACCATTAATTATGGCGCCCCTTCTGTCAAAGGCAGAAAAATTTGGGGAGAGCTGGTCCCTTTCGGAAAAGTTTGGAGAACAGGTGCCAATGATGCCACCACTTTTGAAATCGATGCAGATGTCAAAATAGAAGGACAGGCCCTGGCCAAAGGAAAGTATGCCCTGTTCACCATTCCTGAAGAAAACGAATGGACCATCATCTTCAACAAAAACCCAAAGCAATGGGGTTCGTACAGCTACAAGCAAGAAGAAGATGTCTTGAGGGTGAAAGTAAAGCCTGGTAAATCATCCTCTTTCAATGAAAAACTGGCTTTTGAAGTTTCCGGTAACAAGGTCTTCATCCGTTGGGAAAACGCAGAAGTTGCATTCAAAGTGAAATAAACAATCTGCTGATATTATTCGAGGCATTCCATTCATTTGGAATGCCTTTTTTATTTCAGGTCGCTCAACCAGCGGAGAAATGCAGGCATTGCCCTGCCCCAGGTTGCGGTATCGTGACGGCCATCGGCCAATTCGAGATAATGGATGTCTTGTCCTTTTCGGTACCCTATTTTTTCCAGTTCATCAATGATCGCCAGGGTATCATCAATCGAATCAATGATCCCATTCTTGTTCCTGTCTTCTTTTTCATCCAAGGCACCCACCTGTAAAAAAAACTTCCTTTTTTCATGATAGGGAGCTTTTCTCAGTTTGGCGTGCATAATCCTGTCGTGCTCCTCCACATAGCCTTCCTCCAGGGCTTTGGAACGCCACCAAAAGGATCCGCTGAATACGCCAACAGCATTAAACTGCAGTGGATGATCAATGGTCATATCAAAAGCCATGAGTCCCCCCAGGGAAAAACCAGCCAGGTATTTTCTATCGAACTGGCCTGTATTTATTTTTTGGTGAAGCAAGGGCATCAACTCATCAAGGACAAAACTTGCATACGCCCCGGCACCCGATCCCCTTTGCATAAAATCTGGAAAACCAGCAACGCCATACTCCTGTTTTCTATCAGGGCCAGCATGTATCCCCACGCAAATCAGTCTGCAGAAAGCGTGAACATGGTGATCAAGAAGATCAGCAAATCCCATGGCAGGCAGATCCTGACCATCGTTGATCAGCAGCAATGCTACAGGTGAAGAAGGGCAAGAGGATTTTTTTTCATAAACATCCACTTTCACATTCCTGGAAAGAAATGCAGATTGAACCTGAAAACTGAAAACCTCCCCCATCGTATTCATTTACGGCTTTGACTGGCGACAAAAATAAGAAAAGGAATCTGTTAATGGACTTGAAAGACAAACAGAGTAGCATCAATAAAATTCGTTAATTTAGGTCAACAAGTAAACAACATGGCAAAAATAATAGGTGTCTTGCACGGCAAGGAAAGATCGTTCCCAGAAGCATTGGTAAATAGGATCAATGAAAAGAATATCAAAGGCATTTCAGCAGCACCTGTGAAAATTGACAAGGTCATCCAGGGCGACCCTTCAGGATATGCTGTCATCATTGACCGGATATCCCAGGATGTTCCTTTTTACCGGGCCTTCCTCAAAAATGCTGCCATCTCTGGTACGGCTATCATCAACAATCCTTTTTGGTGGAGCGCAGATGAAAAATTCTTCAACAATGCTTTGGCCACCAAAATTGGGGTGCCAGTACCCAAAACGGTTATTCTTCCTTCGAGAGAGCTTCCAGACGATACCTCAGCGGAGTCATTTTCCAACCTGGACTATCCACTGGACTGGAAGGGCATCTTTGATTATGTGGGATTTCCTGCCTACATGAAACCTTTTGCCGGGGGCGGGTGGAAAAATGTTTACCGGCTGAACGACATGGATGAGTTTTTTGAGAGACATGCTGAAACCGGTCAACTCGTGATGATTTTGCAAGAAGAGATTGTGTTTGAAGAATATTACCGTTGCTATTGCATCGGCAGAAAACATGTCCGCATCATGCCCTATGAGCCACGCAACCCTCATCACCTCAGGTATGTAGCCAACTTCAAACCCTCAGCCAAAATGCTGAAGACCATGGAAGATATTGTGTTGAACATCAACAATCATCTTGGTTATGATTTCAATACTGTTGAATTGGCCATCAGGGATGGCATTCCATACGCGATTGATTTTTGCAACCCTGCCCCAGATGCTGACCTGAAAAGTGTTGGACAGGAAAATTTTGACTGGGTTGTGGAGACTTCAGCCAATTATGCGATTGAAGTTGCTGAAAACCTGAGAGAAGGGTCAGACAACCTCGCCTGGGGAGAGTATATCAAAAAAAGTGCAGCAGGCAAACCGCTAACCAAATAAAACACCATTCAGGATGATCAACTATAAACATTTTACAGTCGGCATCGAGGAAGAATACATGGTCATTGATCCATCAACCAAAGCACTGATCAGCCATGAACAGAAAATTGTTGCTGAAGGGCAAAAAATCATCAGCGAAAAAGTCAAGGCTGAAATGCACCAGGCTGTGGTGGAAGTGGGTACCGATGTTTGCAACAACATTGAAGATGCCAGGCATGATATCTACAACCTCCGAAAAACCATCCATGGCATCGCAACATCACTGGGATTCAGTGTTGGTGCGGCAGGGACACATCCTTTCAGCACCTGGCGACAACAGTTGATCACAGACCATATCCGTTACCAGGAAATTGTCAATGAGATGCAGGATGCAGCAAGATCTAACCTGATCTTTGGATTGCATGTGCATGTGGGCATGCCATCCAAGGAAATGGCTATACATATTGCCAACTCTGCAAGGTATTTTTTGCCCCATGTATTTGCATTGAGCGCGAACTCCCCTTTTTGGGAAGGGCGTGTTACAGGATTCAAATCCTATAGAACAAAGGTGTTTGACAAGTTTCCAAGAACGGGCATACCGGATTATTTTGACAGTTACAGTGCCTACGAGAATTATGTAAACCTGCTCATCAAAACCAACTGCATCGATAACGCCAAGAAAATCTGGTGGGACCTGAGGGTGCATCCAATTTATGGAACTGTCGAATTCAGGGTCTGTGATGTTCCCCTTACCGTTGATGAAACAGTGGGATTTGCAGCCCTTTTCCAGTGTATTTGTGCCAAGCTATTCAAACTGAGGGCAGCCAACCTGAACTTCATGATCTATCCAAGAGCCTTGGTGAATGAAAACAAATGGCGTGCTTCCCGATATGGCATTGATGGAAAGCTCATTGATTTTGGTAAAGAGCAGGAAGTTAATACCAGGGAACTGATCCTTGAGCTACTCGATTTTATTGATGATGTGGTAGATGAACTGGGCTGCAGGGAGGCCCTGAGAAGCATCACCACCATCTTGGAGAAAGGCACAGGATCGGACAGGCAACTGGAAGTCTACCAACAAACCAATAGTTTTGAGGAGGTGGCCGCCTATATCGAATCCAAGTTTCTTGGCAGCCTTTGATGTACCTTTGTAGGCGAAATGAAGAAGATCAGGATTGCCATACTGGACCTCTACGATGGTCAACAGAATGAGGGAATGCGGTGCATCAGGGAGATGTTGGTGCGCATGAACACGACGTATAAACAGGCGCTGGAATGGAAGGAATTTGAGGTGCGCAACAAGCAGGAATTGCCCTCATTGGAATTTGACATCTACCTCTCTTCTGGCGGGCCAGGAAGTCCGTTGGAAAGTGAAGGCATGCCTTGGGACAATGCCTATTTCAAATGGCTTGCTGATTTGGTTGCATGGAACAATTCAGCCAACAACATCAACAAAAAATACGCATTTTTCATCTGCCATTCCTACCAACTGGCCTGCCGTTATTTTGAACTGGGCAATGTAACCAAACGAAAGTCTACAGCCTTTGGCGTGTTTCCCATGCACAGGATGGAAGCTGGCCTGGAAGAGCCTGTTTTCAATGGTCTCAACGATCCCTTCTATGGCGTAGACAGCCGCGATTTCCAGGTGGTCCAACCTCAATTGGAAAGAATGCAGGCAATAGGAGCAGCAATTCTTTGCATTGAGAAAGAAAGGCCTCATGTAGACCTGGAGAGGGCCGTCATGGCCATCCGGTTCAATGCCTATATGGTGGGAACACAGTTTCATCCTGAGGCCGATGCCCAAGGCATGAGCATGTATCTGAAGCGGGACGACAAGAAAAGAACAGTGATCGAAAACCATGGACAGGAAAAATGGGCATCCATGATTGAGCAACTCAATGATCCTGAAAAAATCAGCATGACCAACAGCCATGTCTTACCCAATTTTATCATACAGGCCATTGCCAACATCAACAACCCTTAAGCCTTTCATAAAACAAATGAGATGATCAGATCGATCAGGGAACAATTCAACGCATCATTCACTCAGGAGAAATATGAAAATTTTCTCCAGGACCTGAACAGTGCACACCCTGATGCCATCGATTTTCGGATTGCAGAGACCCCTGTATTCATTGATCGAAAGCTGGGTCAGGAAATGATCCAGACCTGTGAATCAATCATCGATTTTATTACCCAGCCTGATTTCAATGCACTCACCCAAAGGGCCATCCCTGAAGAAGAGATGGTTCAAGGGCAAAACAAGTTTTCCCATTTTATCGCTTTTGATTTTGGCATCTGCGAAAACGAAACAGGTGGATTATTTCCAGCGCTCATTGAGATGCAAGGCTTCCCCACCCTCTTTGGCATGCAGGCCTATTATCCGGAAGTGTTGGAAAGGCATTTCGAGATTCCTGATGGGTTTTCCCACTACTTCAATGGACTGAACAAATCAAGTTATATAGCATTGCTCAAACGGGTAATCCTTGGAGAACACAAGCCAGAAGAAGTGATTCTGCTGGAAATAAAACCCCATCAACAAAAAACAAGGATTGACTTTTACTGCACAGAAGACTACCTGGGTATTGCACCCGTTTGCATCACTGCATTGACAAAAGAAGGAAGGGAATTGTATTATGACAACAATGGCCTAAAAACAAGGGTCAAAAGAATATACAACAGGATCATTGCGGATGAATTGAACGCGGTGAAGGATTCCCTGGGCCCGATTGTAGACCTGAAGGAAGACCTTGATGTGGAGTGGGTTCCCCACCCCAACTGGTTTTACAGGATTTCAAAATTCACCCTGCCTTTTCTTCATCACCCTTTTATACCAGAAACTTTTTTTCTCAATGAGTTGGAAAGCATCCCGGAAGATCTGCACAACTATGTATTGAAGCCCCTGTTCTCATTTGCCGGACAAGGCGTAATCATCGATGTAACCAAAGAAGACATTGAAGCCATCCAAGATCCTGAAAACTGGATTTTCCAACGAAAGGTAAACTACGCTTCCTGCATCCAAACGCCCAATGAACCTGCAAAGGCAGAAGTCAGGCTGATGTATGTCTGGGAAGAGGGAAAGAATAGACCCATCCTGGCCACCAACCTGGCCAGGCTCAGCAAGGGGAAAATGATCGGTGTACGCTACAACAAGGACAAGGATTGGGTAGGTGGTAGCGTTGCCTATTTTGAACAATAAAAATCATCAGCATGCCAAAGATCAGCGACATAAAAAAGAAATTGCTCACAGAAGGCATTATCGGCCAGTATATTCATGGCGACAGCACAACCTTGGGATGGGTAACCATCAAGGCAGGCAGCAAACTCCCTGCACACCAACATCCCCATGAACAAATAACATTGATGCTGGAAGGGAAAATGGAAATGCAAATCGGTGATGAAACGGTTATGCTTGAGCCAGGTGTGGTAAAAGTCATTCCCTCCAACACACCACACTCAGCCACCGCATATTCGGACTGTGTTTTGATTGATGTGTTCAGTCCAGTAAGGGAAGATTATCGCGATTAGGATTATTCTTCCCCACTGTTTTTAAGGATTCCCAACAATTTGTAGGCCTGGTTTAAAACGACAGCCCCGGCAGGAATGCCTTCATTGCCATTGATCAATTCTGTTTTTCCATCTTTGGAAAGACCCGTCACCACTGATTTTAATTCAACCACATTGTCTGATTTCCTGATAAAAATATATTGTTTGTTGCCCAGTCTTACCACGGCTTCATCAGGAACCGCAAAAACCTGCTTATTATTTACAGCCAATTCACCTTCCACAAACATGCCTGGCAAAAGGTTTTTGGGATGCACTTTAAAATGACAATGGGCGGTGGCGGTTCTGTCATCATCAAGTCCCTTGTTAACAAGGATAACTTCGGCAGCATAGGTCTTTCCCGGCTCATCCATGAAATGAATACTGACCTGGTTTCCCTTCTGCACATAAGGAAGATCCTTTTCAAAAAGAGTGAGTGCAACATGAATGTCTTCAGGATCAATCAACTCAAACATGGTTTCAGTGGGCTGCACATATTTTCCTGTATTGACATTGACTTTAGACACATATCCGTTGATGGTTGAACGAACAGCTACCTGACCGGAAATATTGGATTCATTCAGTGCGTTTACATCGATGCCAATCAACTTCAATTTCTCCTGCAATGACCTGACGGCAACAGCCTGTAGCTTTTGCTCGGCCTGGGCCTGTTGCATTGCCCTTGAAGTTCCTGCACTTGCCTCTTTAAGTGCTTTTTGCCTTTCCAGTTCGAGTCCTGCCAATTCAAGCCGTGCAGCAGCAGAAAGATAATCCTGTTGCAGTTGCACAATGGCCTGATCTTCCATGATGGCAATCACCTCACCTTTTGATACGTGCATGCCAGGAATGAGTTTTGTACTTCTCAGGTATCCTCCCAACGGAAAGTTAACAGAGATGAGGTTCTGTGGGGGAAGGTCTATTTTACCTTGCACCGTAATTATGCTGCTCATGCTTGTTTTAACAGGATCACCATACTGAAGACCAAGAGCTTTCAACTGAACCTGTGTAAGTGTGATTGCATTGCTTTCTTCAACAGCTGCTGCTTCGGCAGGTGATGTTTTGGTTCCTGAACAACTTTGGATGAAGAACCAAATAAGGATGAATACATGCGTTGAATATTTCATGAATTATTTTTTTTCTGTTAGAAATTGAAATGTGGCAGACGCCATTTGCAGTTGATGGATGGTCTCTGCGTGGGCGATCAACACTTGTAAATGCTGCGACTGCAAGAGGCTGTATTCTGCATAGGAGATATCCCCAAGCTCCAGTCTTTTCTTGGCCTGACTCCAGTTTTCCGTCGACAACTTCACCCCTTCTGAAACGTAGTAATCATAGGCTTCTTTAGCTAAACTGAACTGAGAAATCACATCTGTCAATCTTCTGTTCAGGTTTTCAACCTGCTGTTGCTTTTGCATGTCAGCAATCTCTTCTTTGATTTTGGCGGCATTGATTTTGGCCTTGGCAGCAGCATTAAAAATTGGAATGGAAACCCCTGCCTGAACAATGCCAAACCGATAGGAAGGTGCATAATATTTTTGCGCAACTCCGTCTGGGGTTTGCCAACCAGTGATGGAAAGATTGCTGTACCCCAAGTTGAAATCAGCAGCAAGCCTGTTCTTCTCCAAGGCAGTCTGTGCAACCTGTTCCTTGATTTGTGCTTCTGCCATTTGGATTGATGGATGATTTTCCAATGATGCAATGAGTACGGGAATATTTTTATCAACCTCATTCTCCAGTGATGGTGTGTAGCTATTGCCAGACATTATCATCCCATTCAATTCCTGTATCAATGAATACCTATCCGCTTCCAATTGTTTTTTCTGAAAGAGGTACTGCTTTGTTTGCAAAGCAATGGCATTAAAGGTTGCTCCATTGATATCACCTGCTTTTTGCTGTGCCTCGGCTTTTTTCTGCCACTCAGAAAACACCCTCAAGAACCTGTATAAAATTTCATCCCTTCTGTCAAGGTCCATGATACGGTAACAGAGTTGCCTGATGGTATGATGAAGCTCCGCCTGCTCAAGATACTTCTTCGCTTCCTGCAGCCCTTCTGCCTTTTGGTATGCTTCTTTTTGCCTTGCATAAACCTTGGGCAACTGAAACTGCTGGTTCAGAAAAAATCGGGTATCATTGAAAGCACTGTTAATATTGCCATATTCTGCGCCAAATGAAGTCTTGGGTATTTCTGCTGATTTTTTCTTTAATTCAGCATAAAATTCGACTTGCTTTCCTGCCATCTTTAGGGATATGGCATTTCTGTCTGCAATTGCGATGATGGAGTCAAGTGGCAATGAAGCTGAAGGCCTGGTATTGGGAACATGTCCACCCAATGGCGACTCAATTGTCTGGCTGCTGGCAGTTAGGCAAAAGAATCCCAGCAGCAAAATAAGTGCCGGAGCCTTGATAGAACCTTTTCTTTTTTCCACCCATACATATAGAACGGGCAAGACAAATAATGTAAGCAAGGTGGCTGAGATCAATCCACCAATCACTACAGTAGCGAGTGGACGCTGCACCTCAGCGCCAGAGCTTGTGCTCAATGCCATGGGCAGAAATCCCAGCGAAGCAACAGCAGCAGTCATCAATACAGGCCTTAGCCTGCTAGCTGTTCCCTTCAAAACAAGATCCTTCATGTTCATTTGTGTTTCATTCTTCAATCGATTGAATTCATTGATCAATACAATTCCGTTCAAAACCGCCACGCCAAAAAGGGCGATGAAACCTACACCAGCTGAGATGCTGAATGGCATGTCACGCATCCACAGCAACAAAATGCCTCCAATGGCAGAAAGCGGAATAGCAGTATAGATCAGTAAACCATAGCGCAGAGATCCAATAGAAAAATACAGGATCAACAGGATCAACAACAATGCAATAGGTACGGCTATCATCAACCGATCTTTTGCCTCAACGAGGTTTTCAAATTGCCCACCATATTTCACATAATATCCAGCAGGCAATACAATGGTTTTCTCTGCCTTGGATTGAACCTCTTCAACAACAGATTGAACATCCCTGTCCCTGACATTGAAGGCCACTGTAATTCTTCGCTTGGCATCCTCCCGCTGAACCTGGTTGGGACCTTCCTGAATGCCAATTTCCGCTACCTGTTCAAGGGGAACCGAAATCCCATCGGGATTGGTAATCATAAGGGTTTTGATGTCTGTGAGATCATTCCGCCTGTTTTCCTTCAAGCGCAAAACAAGGTCGAAGCGCCTTTCATTTTCATAGACCTGACCGGCAGATTCGCCGGCAAATGAAGCCCTCAAGACCCTGTTTACATCCGCAATGCTCAACCCATAAGCAGCAATGGCATTGGGTTTGTATTTGATGACAATCTGAGGAAGGCCTGTTACCCTTTCAGTAAACACATCTTTCGCTCCTTCTACCTTATGGATGACCTCTTCGTATTGAGCAGCATAAAAAGCAAGGGTATCGAGGTCTTCACCAAATATCTTGCAAACAACGTCCTGTTTCGCACCCGCAATCAATTCATTGAAACGCATCTGCACAGGGTATTGAAAACCACCAGTCAATCCGGGTACCTTCCCAATGGCAGCGCTCATCTTGTTCGCCAGTTCATCATAACTGGATGCACTGGTCCATTCGTTTTTAGGTTTCAGGTTGACGATGATATCGGTCATTTCAATGGGCATGGGGTCAGTGGGGATTTCACTGGCGCCTATCCGGGTGACCACTTTTTGTACTTCAGGAAACTTTTTCAATTCATGAACAGCCTTGGTGGTTGCATCAACGGTTTCTCCCAATGAGCTCCCAGTCATCAACCTTGCATCAATCGCAAAATCACCCTCCTCCAATTCAGGAATGAATTCACCACCCAAGGTTGAAGCAACGTAAAATGATAGAACCAATAGTGCAATGGATGCAGCCACCACTTTCTTGGGATGCTGAAGCAATCTTGCCAAAGCCTTTTGAAAGCCATGTTGAAGCTTCAACATCATTCGATCCGATATATTGTCCTTATGGTTGAGTTTTTTGCTCAACACAACACTTGTCATCATCGGCACATAGGTAAGGGAGAGGATAAAGGCCCCTACCAGTGCAAAAGCAACCGTCTGTGCCATGGGTTTGAACATTTTGCCTTCAATGCCGGTGAGGCTAAGAATTGGGACATAAACGATCAGGATGATGATTTGTCCAAATACTGCAGCACCCATCATTCTTCCAGCAGATTGTTCAACGGTATGGTCCATTTGGCCCTGGCGCAATTGCAGCCCCATGTGCTTGTTGGAGTGCAGCCTGTGGAGTACTGCCTCCACAATAATCACTGCACCATCAACAATCAATCCAAAATCGAGCGCTCCCAAACTCATCAGGTTTCCTGTCACACCAAAAAGATTCATCATACCTACGGCAAACAGCATGGCCAATGGAATCACGGAAGCCACAACCAGCCCGGCCCTCAGGTTTCCCAGGAAAAAAACGAGGATGAGGAGAACAATCATCGCCCCTTCCAGCAAATTGGTTTTTACTGTTCCCAGGGTACGGTTGACCATTTTGGTGCGATCCAGAAAAGTATTGATTTCAACACCTTCGGGCAAGGTCTTTTCAATTTGTTTCATGCGGTCCTCAATGTGCCCAATCACTTCTGCAGCATTTTCCCCTTTTAACATAAGCACCACTGCTCCAGACACTTCACCTTCATCCATGTAGGTAAGGGCGCCATACCGCACCGGACTCCCAATTCTTGCCTCCGCAACATCCCTGATGTAAATGGGTGTACCTGCAGCAGATTTTGCCACATAGATATTTTGGATCTCTTCAATGGATTTGACCAGGCCCTCTGAACGAACAAACAAGAGTGATGGTCCTTTTTCAATATAGGCTGCGCCTGAATTTTGGTTGTTGTTCTGGATGGCATTGTATACCTGGTCAAATGTTACACCCGCCCCTTTGAGCTTTACAGGATCAATGGCCACTTCGTATTGCTTCAGCTTACCACCAAAGCTGCTCACATCAGCAACGCCAGGGGTACCCAACAATTGCCTCCTGATGATCCAGTCCTGAATGGTGCGCAATTCAGTGAGGTCATATCTGTCTTCATAGCCTTTTTTAGGGCGAACGATATACTGATAAATTTCACCCAGTCCTGTGGTGACAGGTGCCAGTTCAGGGGTACCTGCTTCTTTAGGAATTTCATCACTGACCATCAGTAACCGCTCACTGACCTGTTGCCTGGCCCAATAAATATCTTTGTCATCATCAAATACAACTGTAACAACGGAGAGTCCAAATCTTGAAATAGACCTTATCTCCTTGATATCCGGTATGTTGGATGATGCCTGTTCTATGGGAAATGTGATCAATCTTTCCACCTCAAGTGAACCCAGTGTGGGTGACACAGTAATGACCTGAACCTGATTGGAAGTGATGTCTGGAAGGGCGTCAACAGGAAGTTTAAACAACTCTATTGCGCCCCAAATGATCCATCCTAATGTAAATAATCCTATGATGAGCTTGTTCCTGATGGAAAAGCGGATGATTGCATTCAACATGACTTCTGTTTTTTTTATGAACTGGTACCTAAAAAAATCAGGTGTCCGCAATTCTTAAAAATGAACTTTTTTACCTTTTGAAGGTAATATTTTCAATGTAAATCAACTGTACTATTTGCAACATTGACGCTTGAAAAACATTGACCTCAGGCACCTGATAATGACTTTGATGAGATTCCTCATTTTTTCTTTCTCTTGATCACATTGAGAAAACTGCGTTCATAGCTGATGGATAAAGAAGAAGTGCCCATCCTGTAGGCTCCACCACTGATTTGAAAACGATACCCGACATTGATTTTTGCATTGCTGTTCACGATCAGCTGCATGGCTGGGGCAAGGTCGGTAAAGGCATAATCTCTGTCGAGCCCCTTTGAACCAATCAATTCTATGTAAAGGTTGAAGTTCGTTTGCTTATAACTTTTATATTTTCTGGGCAAGAGTAAATAGCCGGCAGAAAGACTATAATTGAAGGCCTGGTAACCATAAAAAGTCTGTCCACCAAAGTCTTTCCACCTGTCCGGATGCAATACCTCCACCAGGGAGCCTGTGCCAGAAATAGCAAGCTTGTGCAGGAGTTGAGTCAGGATCAATCCTCCCTGTATGGCAGTCTGGTCTCCATCTCCGGTTATCTCCTCATACTGCAAGTCGTTTTGACTAAAAATACCCTTAACAAATGCAGCTGCCCTGAAATGCTTGTGAACATCATCGATGGACAATAACCTCAGTTTTGCATAAATGGAAGCAGATTCAAACCGCAGTTTTTGGTCTGGGTATTTGTTATACATGTTGCCAACGCTTATCGCGGGCCTGATCATGAGGAGTTTTCCCAGTCCAATGGACGATTCCGCCATATGCCTCACGGTTGTATGCTTGTGTCCAAGCTCAGACTCATTCATCCACTTACCACCATATTTAAATGACAATGACTTTGCAGGAACATTGGAAGCAGGCTCACTGTAAACATAGAGTTCCTGTGCATCAAGATCAAGGCAATACAATCCAAGGAAAAAAATAATAGATGATATACGCAACTTGTTTTGCATCATAACATAACATGAAAAATACCAACAGCTCCCCCACTTCCTTCAGGCATGCTGCAGGTCAAAGATTTGCTGAATTGATAACAAGAAATTTTTGATCCAGACGTCAGTTTTTTAAACTCCTTGGCTGATAAAAACTTTTGATCAATCACCCTCATTTCAAAACTGGAAGGTGATTGCTGACTTTTGACACCAATGAAGTGAAAAACATTTTCTCCTATCCTGATTTTTTGATCATTTCTGATGGCTAATTCTCCCTGATCAACCCTCAAGAGCAGCTTTGAAACAGAGAAGCCTGCATCTTCCACTTTCCTCCGTATTGCATCAATGTCAAGCTTAATGCCAGGCTTAAAAACAATCAAAAAAGAAGATGTTTCAAGATCAGTCTCAACGCTATCAATAAATTCCAGAGAAGTCAGGTTGGTATAAATTGATTTTGCACAAAGGGCACAGGTAAGACCGCTGGCTTGCAAACTTGCTTTGCTGATTTGTGCAATAGAAGTGAAAGACCATAGTAAGATGCCCATGGTCAGGCTTAGTATTCTAGTCATATCAGATGAAATGAGGGCCCGCCTGAGCAGTGCGGGCCCTTAGATGATTGGTTATTTTTTACAGCACTCCTTTCCCTTCTCACATTTTCCATCCTTGCAGCAAGCCTTGTCTTTTTCACATTTTCCATCCTTGCAGCAATCCATCTTGTGGTCGCAATTTTCCATGCCACAACACTCTTTTTTAGCGCCATCTTTGGCCACAACAGAAGCAGCTTTTCTTTCGTACTGGCAGCAACCATGCAGCTTGTTATACACCTCGGTAGGTGCGGTTACATCCTGTGTATCGTAACCTGAAGCCGCAACAGCCTCCTGAATGGCCTTAGCGTCAGTCTTCTTTGGCTTGTAAGACACATTGAGCATTTTGGTTTCCTCGCTCCAGCTTGCAGTGGAGGCACCGGCTTTCAAAGCAGCAGTTTCGATTACTTTTTTGCACATGCCGCAATTGCCCCAAACTTTGATTTCTTCAGATTTTTGGGCAAAAATTGAGGTGGAAAACAATACAGCAAACAGGAATATAGAAAATGATATTTTAGTATTCATTTTGAATGATTTTTGATAGATAAGAGTAAAATAATATGACCAATGAAGTTGTTGAGCAGTGAACTACTACTCAAAAACAACTCAAATCCTGAAATTGCAGTTCAGGAGATAAGGAGGAGGCTTAATAAACTTCTTATGAAAAAAGCTTTTTGTATTGGACGTTCTACCACTAAATGAAGTGTTATAAATGCCAAAAACGAGGACTGATGAAAATGCTTGACTGAAATCAAAACCAGCAATTACTTGGCTCTCAAGAACTGAATTGTCAATTTTAATAACCTGCGGAAGATCGTGACAACACCCCTTGTCCTCCATTCCACAAAATTCACAACCATCACTATCGCGCTCGCCGATTGAAACGGCAGCCAAATCTCCCATGCAATAATGTGCACTGATAACGGTTCCACTGCTGGCTGCAGTGTAGACCATCAACAATAATATTGAAAGGATTTTCTTCACAATGTAAAACTAAGACGAAAAAACTGAATTGATTGGAACAGCGCCAAGACTTTAACAGAAAAAACCATCAATTCACAAAATTCCAAAAAATACCCAGCCTGAATACCATGCCCGGGTTGGGGTAATTGGGCGCCGAAAGGTTGCTTTCCTTGAAGCCAAAACCATATTTCAGCGTAGCCGTATTGAGGTTTTCCAATCTCAGGTAGGCGGTAAAACTTCTGATCCGAAAATGTGTAAATGCAGCAATATCAGGCCTTGGAGACAATTTACGCTTGTCCTGATAAAAGAACTGACCCGTCAGGGGTGAGTAGCCATCTGCAAAATATGCGCTGAAATAGCGCATGTCGAGACCAGATGCGACCACAAGATTGCGAAAGGGCCTGGCTTCGTATGAGAGCCTGTTTCGGGTATAGAGCAACGGCAAGTGAATGGGAGCAGCTCCTGCCATGGTCTGAACATGAAGGTCAAGGTACCATTTCCATTTTTTTCCCAAGGCTGTCTCCCGGCTGATTCCAGCCCGAACAAAATTGAACAATGGAGCATATTGAGCCACTGTTTTATAATCCTTGAAATAAGTATAATTGGATTGCAGAAAATAACTGAACGTAAGCCTTGCCTTTAACCTATTCAGAAAAAGGCCCGCATTGATGGCCGTTACGTTTTCATCATTGAAACTGGATGTTCGGATAACAGGAAAAGCTGTTTTTCTGGCATAGAGGTAGGATGGAGAACGGTTGATGTTCTGAAATCCAAGTTCCAGCGCTCCCAATTGGCCAAGTTTTGTCTGCAGGTTCGCCTGCAAAGCATAATTACCTGCATCCCTTCCGGCAGCATAAAACTCACCATACAACAGCATGTCCCATTTTTTATTCCGGGTCCTGTTCCGGTATTCCCCATGCAACATCAGGTTGCCAAAAGCATCGCGCAATGAATCAGGTGAGGAGGAAAATTGCTGAAGGGTGATGCCCGCTTTTAAAAACTGTAATGGATTTTTTGAATCCGGAAATTGAATGATGGAAAAATCATTTTTCAAGACCGACCAATTGCTGTTAAGGTTTACCGTATCCGGAACATTGGCAAATCCATAATTGGTCTTGTAAAAACTTTCTGCATTGCGTGCCTGCACATCAAGGAATTGATAGGAATAACCGCTGGATTGAACGGTATGCTCCAACCGAAATTTGGGATAGAAAAAACGCACAACAGAAGAATCTGTCACCACAGAATCCTTGATCCCAAAATCATATTGTTGCCTCAGCAAGAGATGTTTGTCTGTATACCTGTTACCAGTAATCAATTTAACATTGAAAAAGTTTCTTGAAGAGTAGGCAGCTGAGGCAAGATTGGTAGGGATATTGAACCTGTCGTCATAGGCTGGATTGGGATTGACAAGCAAGGATTCATCTGTGATTCCTCCGTTTTCTGCAGTTTGCAATGCATTTGATAAGAGAATCAGGTAGGCATGGTAGCGCTTGCTTTTTGATGTATAATCGGAGTTGAACCGGATGTTGTTGTGGTTGGTGTTTTGAGAATTGAATGTCCCCGGTGCATTGACCAGCCTGTATTCCAGCACGAAGTTCCAATCAGGCATTACATTCTGTGTATGCAGAATACTGATCTGCTGCTCCGCCTTACTGCCGACCAGATAACCCAATTCAGTAAAAGGTTTGGTGGTATTCATGAACCTTGTATCAGAAATCTTCAACGCAAAAGGATCCAGTGCATGAAACCCAGCATCCCATCCAGGCATTCTCATCGGAGAGAAAAGAACAGGCCTTGTTGCATTGCCATTGTGTCCGATATTGATCAGATCTGCCTTGAGTGGCACCCTCCGAAAAAAATCGTTGATGGAAGAATCGAAGACATTGTAACGGGCTGTATCGAGGTAACGAAAACGAACATTTACAGAATCATCTGAAAATTTGCGTTTTTCAAAACTAAGGGAATCACTTCCTCCTCCACCTGCGCTTCCCCCACCAGATCCCCCACCCCCCATCCTGGAGCCCATCCCCTGCATGCCACGCATCATCCCGCGCATTTGTGCAGCAGCAGAAAAAGTTGAGAACATGGCCATCACCAATAAAAACATAAGCAGCATCCCTTTTCTTGGGAGCATCTGCGCTTGTTGTGTTTTGATGAAATTTCTGTTCATGGATAGGTGATGGATCAGTTTGCAGAAACAAGATCCAAGGTCTCGATCATTGTTTTGAAAATAGCTGTCAGTTTAGGCGCTGCAATATTGGCCGCATCCAATACTTCCTGGTGGGTGATGATGTTTTCCTCTTCCCTGATGCCAAGATCAGTGATGACACTCATGGCAAATACCGTCATACCACAATGGATGGCGGCAATTACCTCCTGAACTGTGCTCATCCCAACGGCATCAGCACCCAACAGGTGAATCATCTTGTACTCTGCCCTGGTCTCAAAAGTTGGACCTGTAACGCCGTAGTAAATACCTTCCCTCAGGGAATGTCCAAGCGCTGAGGCCACTGCATGTGCCTTGCTGACCAATGCTTTTGAATACGGCTCACTCATGTCTGGAAAACGAGGACCCAGTGCTGCAATATTTTTACCCAGCAAAGGATTGACAATGGAAAAACTAATATGGTCTTTGATGACCATGAGGTCACCAACCTTGAATCCTGGATTGACGCCGCCTGCCGCATTGGAAACAAAAAGAAACTTCGCACCCAGCGCCTGCATCACCCTCACCGGGAAAACCACTTCCTGTGCTGTATATCCCTCGTAATAATGGAACCTTCCTGCCATGACCACTACCCTCTTGTCGCCCACCTGGCCTAGGATCAGCTTTCCACTGTGCCCCTCAACTGTTGAAACCGGAAAGTGTGGAATTTCAGCATATGAAATCTCAGTTGTCACCTCAACATGCTCAATAAATCCTCCCAATCCACTTCCCAAAATCACCCCCACTTGTACAGGACCTGCATGCCTGGCCCTGATAAAGCCTACCGCCTCATTTAGCTTGCTGATTTCATCCATATTAGCCAATTTGCACAAAGATAATGCCTTTAGCCTTTTGCACAGGAATCTAACAGGACGGATGGTTGGTATCGCCTGCAACTAAATATGTAAGCATCAATCAATAGTCTGAATAAGGCCTTGCGCGAAGAAACAGTGTTACATTCTTGCTCACAGTCTTCTCATATTCCTTTTTGGCAGAAAGCGTTTTCCATTGGGCATCATCTTTGAAAGACTGCCAATGGGCATCGCGGTCAGCCTTGCTTTCAAAGCTGGTCATGTACATCAGATTGGGCATGGTTGGTCCGCTGATGACCTCCGCATAAAAAACAGGGTTGAAATTCAACCTGGAAAAAATATCTATTTCGCCACCCTCATTGAACATTTCAACTTTCTTCCAGTACTTCTTCTCAGATGCCCCTTCATAGCTCCTCAATTCATAGACCTTATCGGCAACATCACCCTTTAATTTAGGCAACATCAGACCAGGAGCGAACCTGAAGCCTTCGAGAATATAGTTAACAATTCTGCTGTATGCAGGAGACTCACTGGTGGCATCAAGATAGGCAGCGCCTTTTTCAGCCACTTCCTTATCATTGAACATGGCTTTGTTGATGGTAGGAATGTCACCAAGTTTTGTATACGGAATCAATACATAAAGCTTCTTTACAGCGGCGGTATCATTGGCAATACCCGTGAACACACCGACATGCTTGATGCCTTTTCTGTGCAAATAAGGAAGATAGGCATCTGACAGAAACTGGTCAATCACTGCCTGTTGTTCAGCCGTCTTGAATTCGTATACTTTCAACTCAAAGAAGTTCTTTGCTTTTGATGTTGTTGAAGTTTGGGCGCTTACTATTGCAGAAAAACCAATAAGCAGAAACAAGAATATTTTTTTCATAATAAAATTGATATGAACAAATATATCCAATTAATAACTTTGTATGAATGCCAGTCAAAGATTATTATGCCACCTTGCGCATCCCTGAAGGGGCTGATGCCCCAAGCGTCAAAAAAGCATTCCGGACCCTGGCCATGGAATACCACCCAGACAAGCGGGGCGAAAATGCAGAAAATGATCACTATTTCAGGGAGATCAAGGAAGCCTATGGCGTTTTATCCGACCCACAATTGCGGGAAGAATACCTCTATCAACGGTGGCTGGAAAAATCGATGGGGCATCAGTTGGATACCTTTGTTCAACCTGCACAAATCCTTCAACTTTTCATCAAGGCCGAGCAATATATTGCATCAACAGATGGTTTCAGGACTGACAAGATGATCCTATTCAACCATGTATTCAAACTTTTCAGTATTGCCAGGCTCGAGGCGATCCTCAGCGAAAATAACCCCGCCATGGAAGCCTCCACGGTTCAAATGGCCATTAGGATGTCTGCCCACCTTAACCTTGAAGGTTGTTTGTTCATGGCTGATCATTTCAAGAAAATGCTGGAAAAACATCCCGATGAAGCAAAAGATTGGGAAAAATTGCTGAGAAGAAAGAAACAGGAACAACGCATAGAGCAGCTAAAAGTGCCACTGGTATTGGCTTTGACCTTGCTGATCTGTTTCCTCATCTTCCTCCTGGGCAAATAATTTTCCGGGCATTTATCCCCTGCCGATTGTTGTATCTTTGCACGATGCATTATGTAACAGTTGAGGGCCTTGGCAAGTCATACGGAATCAAACCACTTTTCAGCAATATATCCTTTCATATCAATGAAGGCGACAAAATAGCCCTGATTGCCAGGAACGGATCAGGGAAATCAACCCTTTTGAGAATTCTTTCAGGTACAGAAACGGCAGAGGAAGGAAAAGTATGGATCAACAAAGATGTCAACACTGTGCTGTTTGAGCAGGATCCTCAGTTCAGTGAAAGCTCCAGCATCCTAGACAATATATTTGCCCACAACCACCCTGTGATCAATGCCATCAAAAAATATGAGGCGGCAGAAGACTCCAATGATCCCGATAAGATTTCAGAAGCCCTGATTGCGATGGATGACCATGATGCCTGGGATTTTGATTCGAAGGTCAAACAGATATTAAGCAAACTCAATATCCACCACCTCGACCAGAAAGTGGGAAGCCTGAGCGGCGGTCAAAGAAAAAGGGTTGCCCTGGCCAGGACGCTGATTGATATTGGCTTCAATAACAACCATTGCTTGCTGATCATGGATGAACCTACCAACCACCTGGATGTGGAAATGGTAGAGTGGTTGGAGCATTACCTGGACAAGGAAAACATTACACTTTTGCTGGTTACCCACGACAGGTATTTTCTGGACGTCGTATGCAATGAAATATGGGAGCTGGACAACAGCAAGATCTATGTCTACAAAGGTGATTACCAGAATTATGTAGAGAAAAAAGCTGCCAGGATTGAGAGTGAAATGGCCACCATCGACAAGGCAAAAAATACCTTCAGAAAAGAACTGGAGTGGATGCGCAAGCAGCCCAGGGCAAGAACCACCAAGTCGAAGAGCCGACAGGATAATTTCTATGAAATCGAAAAAGTTGCCAAGCGAAAAATAGAAGACAAGCAACTCGATCTTCAGATGAAGATGAGCAGGCTCGGAGGCAAGATTGCCGAGCTGAAAAAAGTATACAAAAAATTTGGAGATAAGATCATCCTCAACGGGTTGGACTATACCTTCAAAAAAGGTGAAAGGGTTGGTATCATTGGAAGAAATGGTGCTGGTAAAACCACTTTCATCAACATGTTGCAGGGGCTGGAAGAACCAGATAGCGGCAAGATCAACATTGGAGATACCATTGTTTTTGGAAACTTTTCGCAAAAAGGCCTTGAGATCAAGCAAGACTCCAGGGTCATAGAATTTGTCAAGAACATTGCAGAAAATTTCCCACTGGCCAATGGTGGATCCCTGAGTGCAGCCCAATTCCTGGAACTGTTTCTTTTCACGCCAGACCAGCAATATGGCTATGTCAGCAAACTGAGCGGTGGTGAAAAAAGAAGGCTTCACCTGCTAAGCATTCTATTTAAAAATCCCAACTTCCTCATCCTGGATGAGCCTACCAATGACCTCGATCTTCCAACACTATCAGTGCTGGAGAACTTCCTACTCGATTTCCCTGGATGCCTGATCATCATCAGCCATGACCGTTATTTTATGGACAGGATTGTTGACCATCTCTTTGTTTTTGAGGGAGAAGGTGTGATCAGGGATTTCCCCGGCAACTATGGAGAATATCGTTTGGAGGTAGCTGAAAAATCTGCAGACCCAGAAAAAGTGAAGTCACAGATCATTGTTAACCGTGAACCTGAGCAAGAAATCAAGCCCGAGAAAAGGAAACCAAGTTTCAATGAAAAAAGGGAGTTTGAACAGCTTGAAAAAGAAATCAAGCAATTGACAGAAGAGAAGGCCAGCATCACTGAAAAGTTGCAAGATGCTTCACTGGCCTATGTAGAAATCGAAAAATTATCCAACCGGTTCAGTGAAATAAGCAGTATTGTGGATGAGAAGGAGCTGCGTTGGCTGGAGTTGAGTGAAATTTGCTAATCTCCTTTATAAGCAGCTCTTTCCAACCTGTCGTTAATCGCCCTGCCGATGCCAGTATCGGGAAAACGCTGCGCAATAATTACATCAAGATCGGATTGATCCAACAAGCGCATGGCCCTGAAAAGCCCTGCAGCAGACTCTTCCAGGCTTCCTGATGGGGAGAGCAGGATTTCTTTTTCAACTGCTATACCGGCTGAATGCTCAAACATCAGCAAACCAATTTTCTTTCCTTCAAATGCATTGATCAACGGCTCAACATCTCCAATCAACAATGGCTTGGATGTAGCATAATGGCTTTTCAATTGCCCTGGTGCTGTTGGTGCAGCATGCGACAATGCAGTGCTTACTGCAGTACCAGATACAAGTCTGATCTGCTCGGCAGTAATGCCCCCCAGCCGGTGAATCACCACTGTATCATTTTCAAATCCAACAATTGTTGACTCCAACCCAACTCTGCAACTTCCTCCATCAAGGATATAAGGAATCTTGCCATGCAGTCCTTGCATCACATGGTCTGCTGAAACAGGACTTACGTATCCTGATGGGTTTGCACTTGGTGCAGCCAATGGAAAATCAAGCTTGCCCAAAAGATCCAAGGTCATTGCATGATTGGGAATCCGGATGGCCACCCTTGCACTTCCGGCGGTAACCATGTCTGGCACCAGGGATGATTTGGGCAACAAATAGGTAATCGGGCCAGGAGAGAAAGCTTGCATCAATCGTTTGCAGGCATCCGGCATTCCCATCACCAACCGTTCAGCCTGCTCAAGATTGGCCACATGAAGAATCAGCGGATTAAACTGCGGACGATTCTTGGCTTCGTATATCTTGGCTATAGCGGCTTCATTAAAACCATTGGCGGCAAGTCCATAAACAGTTTCCGTAGGGATGGCCACCAGCCCACCCGCTTCCAGCAATGCTTTTGCTTTTTCAATATCCGTTCCAATCGTTGTATTGTACATAAAAAAATCCCGGCCGAAGCCGGGACAAAGTTAATGCGTATTCAATTCATCAGGCTTTTGATTTCTCTTTCTTGCCAGGAAGCAAAGGCTTGATGGTAAAGAAGATTTTCTGGTTTTCCTTATCAAGGTTTGCGACCATAACATCTCCAGCTTTGATGTTCATGTTGAGGATTTCCTCTGCCAGAGGATCTTCCAGGTATTTCTGGATGGCCCTGTGCAAAGGCCTTGCACCAAACTGTTGATCATAGCCCTTGTCGGCAATGAAATCCTTGGCCTCAGGACTGAGCTCCAGTGAGAATCCAAGATTGGTGAGGCGCTTCATGACACTCTTCATGAGGATATCGATGATCTCGAAAATGTGTGACTTCTCAAGAGAATTGAAGATGATGACATCATCTACTCGGTTCAGGAACTCAGGAGAGAAGGTGCGCTTCAATGCCTTTTCGATGACAGCCTTGTTGGCCTCTTCGGCATTGGCCTGACGGGCACTGGTGGCAAAACCAACCCCTTCACCAAAATCCTTCAACTGGCGGACACCAATATTGGAAGTCATGATGATCAATGTGTTCTTGAAGTCCACTTTTCTTCCCAGACCATCCGTCAATTGTCCATCATCCAGTACCTGCAACAAAATATTGTAAATATCTGGATGGGCTTTTTCAATTTCATCAAGCAAGATCACTGAATATGGCTTCCTTCTAACCCTTTCGGTAAGTTGTCCGCCTTCTTCATATCCCACATAACCGGGAGGGGCACCAATCAATCTGCTGACGGTAAACTTCTCCATGTATTCACTCATGTCTATCCTGATCAGGGAATCTTCAGAATCAAACATTTGCCTTGAAAGGGCACGGGCAAGCTCGGTTTTACCAACACCCGTTGGGCCAAGGAAAATGAAGGTCCCTATGGGCTTCTTGGGATCTTTCAATCCAACACGGTTCCGTTGAATGGCTTTCACCACTTTGCTGATGGCATCATCCTGTCCAACAACCATACCCTTCATTTCGATGGACATGTTCCTCAGCTTATCCGTTTCGGCCTGTACCATCCGCTTGACAGGGATTCCTGTCATCATGCTCACCACTTCTGCAATATCATCTTCGCTGATGGGGAATCGTTTGTGTTTGGATTCTTCTTCCCATTTGTTCTTGGCGGCTTCAAGCTCTTCCTGCAAGCGCTTTTCAGTGTCGCGCAAACTGGCTGCTTCTTCAAAGCGCTGGCTTTTTACCACACGGTTTTTTTCCAGCTTGATGTCTTCAATCTTTTTTTCAAGCTCAATGATGTCTTCCGGAACATTGATATTTTTAAGATGAACCCTTGCCCCTACTTCATCCAATACATCGATGGCTTTGTCGGGCAACAGCCTGTCTGTCATGTAACGATCACTCAACTTCACACAGGCATCAAGTGCCTCCTGGGAATAATCCACATTGTGAAACTCCTCATACCTTGATTTGATGTTGTTGAGGATCTGAATGGTTTCCTCGACGGAAGGTGGCTCAACCAATACTTTCTGAAAACGCCTGTCCAGCGCACCATCCTTTTCAATGTGCATCCGGTATTCATCCAAAGTGGATGCACCAATGCATTGCAGCTCTCCGCGAGACAGCGCAGGCTTGAAAATATTGGAAGCATCCAATGATCCACTGGCTCCACCAGCACCAACAATGGTATGAATCTCATCGATGAATAGGATGACATCGCGGTTCTTTTCGAGTTCCGTCATGATGGCCTTCATCCTTTCCTCAAACTGACCCCTGTATTTTGTTCCAGCAACAAGGGCAGCCAGATCAAGGGATACAACCCTTTTATCAAACAAAACCCTTGATACCTTGCGCTGCACAATTCTCAATGCAAGGCCTTCAACGATGGCCGTCTTGCCCACACCTGGCTCACCGATAAGAATAGGATTGTTCTTTTTCCTTCTTGATAGAATTTGTGAAACCCGCTCAATTTCCGCCTCACGGCCTACAATGGGATCGAGAGACCCTGATTCTGCGAGTTTAGTGATATCCCTTCCGAAATTATCCAAAACAGGTGTTTTGCTCTTTCCACCTGCAGCAGTGGCTTTTGCTTTTTGCTGGCTGCTTTTTCTTTCTTCATCAAACTCCTCTTCAGGCTCATCGGAGAATTCACTTTTAATGTCATTGCTCTTCACCGTTCCCAACTCATTGCGGAACAAGTCATAATCCACATCAAATTGATTCAGGATCTGTGTAGCAATGTTCTCCTTGTTCTTGAGGATGGACAACAAAAGGTGTTCTGTCTCGACCATCGGGCTTTTCAAGGCCTTGGCTTCCAAAACAGTTACCCTGATGACCTTTTCGGCCTGACGGGTAAGGGGTAAACTATTGATGTTCTGTATGTTCTTCCCTGTCTTGTCTTTCACTGCCATCTCCACCTCTTTCCGCAGTTCATAGAGGTCTACATTCAGGTTCTGAAGCACCTTCAGTGCTGTGTTCTCGCCTTCACGGATGACACCCAAGAGCAGGTGTTCTGTGCCAATAAAATCATTTCCCAGGCGCAGTGCTTCTTCCCTGCTGTAGGAGATGATTTCTTTAACCTGTGCTGAAAAATTATTATCCATAGAAGGGTAGATTTTACGTGTCTTTACAATAATAATGAATAATTCCCACAAACAATTCAGGTATCTTTGCCATTAACAAAACCTAAATAAAGGCAGGAATTCCATGATAAAGGTCAAAATTGATACCAAGGAAATATTTCATGTCATTTCCATTGAAGAAACGAATCTTACTGCAAATATGGCAGAAGAATTGATGAAACTTGTTGCGAAAAAACAGGAAGAAGAAAATAAAAGTCTGGTGTTCAACCTCGAAGGGGTATTTTCAATGGATGACAAGATCGCAGTCGCGTTTCAGTCCTTGCATGAAACCTGTTATGCCAATAACTTGTCGATGGTTGTTTGCGGACTCTCTCCTTCGGTCAAAAGCAAGTTCCAGGAGCATGATTTGTCAGACAGCATCAACATAACCCCCACAGAATCTGAAGCCTGGGACATTGTGCAAATGGAAGAGATTGAACGGGAACTGGGCCTCGACACCGAATAAACCACCCTACCATTATGCTGGCAGTAACCATCCTTGGAAACAATTCAGCCCTGTCCATGCACGACAGACACCAAACCGCACAGGTAGTGACTGCCAATGACCAATTGTTTCTTGTGGATTGTGGAGAGTCCACGCAAACACAAATGCAACGCTATAAGATTAGGAAAAGCAAGATTGATTATATTTTCATTTCCCATCTGCATGGCGATCATTATTACGGATTGCCAGGACTGTTGAATACCTATACCCTCAACAATAGAACGGAGCCCCTGCATCTTTATGCCACACCGGAGTTAAAGGAAGTCATCGATCTGATGCTCAGGGTTTCGGGTTCAAGTTTTGGATTCGAATTCATTTTCCATCCCATTACCGAAACGGGCATCTTGCTTGATTTGCCGGGAATTAGCGTGGCTTGTTTTCCTGTTGCCCATCGAATCGCCTGCTGGGGCTTTCTGTTTACCGTCAAGGAAAAACCCGAGAAGCTAAAAAATGGTGAGTGCCTAAGACCAGCTACATCAGCGCTCAGGTATGCCTATTGTGCCGATACGAGGTATGATGAATCCATCCTTGAGCATATCAGCGGTTGCAACCTGATCTACCATGAAACGACTTATTTGGATGATCAGGCAGAAAAAGCCGAAGCCAGGTTTCATTCTACCAGTACACAAGCGGCAACAATTGCCAAGAAAGCCAATGCCGGGTGTTTGCTGTTGGGGCATTTCAGCAGCAAATACCCAGATCTTGCCCCTTTTCAAACGGAAGCCCGCCAGACCTTTCCGGCATCAGAAATTTCAAGAGAAGGTGTTACCTATCTGGTCAAATCATTGGGATGATGGAAAACCCAATTCACGAAGACAAACAATTTGGGAAGCAATCCTATGCAGATGCACCCTACCCCGTTGCCGAGCATGAAGAGTGCCGATTTGAAGCCTGTGATTTCTCCAATGCAGACCTTTCCGGATCCAGCTTTTCAGATTGCGTTTTTGATGGCTGCCAATTCAGCATGACCAAACTGCGCAACACCAGCTTCAGGAATGTCATTTTCAAAAACTGCAAAATGCTTGGGCTGCATTTTGAAGACTGCAATCCTTTCCTGCTGAGCCTTCATGTTGACAACTGCTCCATCAAGCTTTCCTCTTTCTTAAAAATGAACCTGAAAAAAATGCAATGGACCAACAGCGCCTTGCATGAACTGGATTTCAGCGAAGCAGACCTCAGCAGTGCTATTTTTGAAGGATGCGATCTACAAAGAAGCATTTTTGCCGGCACCAACCTGGAGAAATCAGACTTGAGAACTTCCTATAATTACTCCATTGACCCTGAGCAAAACAGGCTAAAAAAGGCAAAATTTTCGTTACCTGGGGTTATTGGACTGCTGGACAAACATGATATCCAAATTGATCTATAAATTTTTATTGGATTTCTGCTTTTAAAAAACACAAAAGCATTATCTTTGCAACCCGAATTTGATGCTAGCATCAAATCAAGGATCGGTAGTTCAGTTGGTTAGAATGCCGCCCTGTCACGGCGGAGGTCGCGGGTTCGAGTCCCGTCCGGTCCGCAAAAGCCCTTGACTTTCAATGAGTTAGGGGCTTTTTTGTATCCGTTATGTAAGCTCCCCTTATTTTTGGACCATTTTGGATTAGAGTTTTTAGGGGTTTTTAGTAATTCTAGGGAAACGGATTAAATATATTCTGCCGGGGGTACAAAACCGAGTGCTGCATGTGGTCTCTCAT
>JBIIQT010000003.1:0-86040 GCA_044341875.1 Chitinophagaceae bacterium
AATCCACGTTACAAGCAACGCCAGGGTTAATCTTTACTCAATCATTCAATCGAACAAATACAATAAACATCTATGGCCCGTATCGCAGGTATTGATTTGCCAAAGAACAAAAGGGGAGAAATTGGTCTCACTTACATCTATGGTATCGGAGTGTCAACTGCCCAGTACATTTTAGGAAAGGCAGGAATTGACGTAAATAAAAAAGTAAACCAGTGGGATGACGATGAACTGAATGCGATCAGGACCATCATCACCAATGAGTTCAAGGTTGAAGGTCAACTGCGTTCTGAAACACAAATGTCTATCAAGCGTTTGCTTGATATCGCTTGTTACCGTGGTCTTCGTCACCGTAAGGGACTTCCTGTAAGGGGTCAGCGTACCAAAACCAATGCCCGTACAAGAAAGGGTAAGAGGAAAACGGTTGCGGGCAAGAAAAAGGCCGCCAAGAAATAAATGAAACTGAAAAGTGGCTATGCCGCTTTTCTCTCATTATATACTGCACCAATATTTGCTGTTCATCGCCGGAAATCGGGTGCAATCGAGGGTTGAACAGGGTCTGAAAAGACTGATTTTTTTTGAGTACCTAGTTTAAAAAAATTATGGCAAAAGCACAACAAAACAGCGCCAAAGCGGCAGCTAAGAAAAGAGTGGTAAAAGTTGATAGTTTCGGGGATGCCCACATCAACGCCACCTTTAACAACCTCATCATCAGTTTGACCAACAAGGCAGGACAGGTAATTTCCTGGAGCAGCGCCGGTAAAATGGGCTTCAGGGGTTCCAAGAAAAACACTCCATATGCAGCCCAGATGGCCGCACAGGATGCTTCACGTGTAGCACTTGAGGCTGGCTTGAAGAGGGTTGATGTTTATGTTAAAGGACCAGGTGCAGGTAGGGAAGGTGCCATACGTGCACTGGCCAATTCTGGTATCGAGGTTGTAATGATCAAGGACATCACTCCACTTCCACACAATGGTTGCCGTCCTCCAAAGAAACGTCGCGTATAATTATCATCAATAACAGGGCAGGAGATTCAGTTTTATGATTTTTTAATAATCCCCTGTCATTTCTTAAAAAATCAAAACAAATTACAATGGCACGTTACACAGGTCCAAAAACAAAAATCTGCAGGAAGTTCGGTGAGCCGATCCTCGGAAATGGTAAGTATCTAGACAAAAACAGTGTTCCTCCTGGTCAGCACGGAGCATCACGCAAGCGCAAGGCGCCGAGTGAGTATTCCATCCAGCTGAAGGAAAAGCAAAAGGCAAAATACACTTATGGTCTTTTGGAGCGTCAGTTCCGCAAGACATTTGAAGAAGCGGCTCGTATCAAAGGTGTAACTGGTGAAAACCTGATCATCTTGCTTGAGTCACGCCTCGACAATACTGTTTACCGCATGGGTATTTCTCCATCCCGTCCAGCTGCACGTCAACTTGTTTCACACAAGCACGTGATGGTGAATGATGTGGTGGTTAACATCCCTTCCTATCAGTTGAAGCCAGGTGATGTAATCACCATCGCTGATAAGAGCAAGGAAAGTGAGAACATCAAGTCCTTGATGAGACCAAGAAATCCAAAAATTGGATGGGTTGACTTCAGTGAGGCGCAAATGTCAGGAACGTTTATTGCATTCCCTGTAAGGGAGAATGTACCTGAGAATATCAGGGAGCAACTGATCGTTGAATTGTATTCTAAGTAATCTGCCTGATGCCTTAGGGCATCTGGTTTTCATATCACCCGTTTTCCCGACACAATCGGGATTTAACAAGTAAAAGGAATTTAAATATGGCCATTTTAAATTTCCAGCAGCCGGACAAAATCGTCCTCCAGAAAGCAACCGACTTCGAAGCACAATTCGAATTCCGTCCGCTTGAACCAGGATATGGAGTCACCATTGGTAACGCACTTCGCAGGGTTCTTTTGAATTCACTCGAAGGATATGCCATCACTGGTATCGTCATTGAAGGTGCTGACCACGAATTCGCAACATTGAAAGGTGTTGTAGAAGACGTTACAGAAATAATCTTGAACCTGAAGCAAATCAGGTTTAAAAAGATCCTCGACCATGATGTTCAGACTGAGAAACTGACCCTTTCCATCAAAGGAAAATCTGATTTCACTGCTGGTATGATCGATGAAGTAACTGGAACCTTCCAGGTAATGAATCCTGAATTGCTCATCTGCACCATGGATCCTTCTGCTAAACTCAACATTGAGTTGCATATTTCCAAGGGCAGAGGATATGTTCCTTCCGAGGACAACAGGCAGAAAGAGGCACCATTTGGATTTATTCCGATTGACTCTATTCATACACCCATCAAGAATGTAAAGTACGCCATCGAAAACACCCGTGTTGAGCAGCGTACTGATTTCGAAAAATTGTTGCTTGATGTGGTTACTGATGGAACAATTCATCCTGAAGAGGCTGTAAAGCAGGCTTCAAGGATTTTGATCCAGCACCTGATGATCATCACCGACGAGAATATCACTTTCGATAACAAGGAAGAAAAGAAAGAGGACCTGGTGGACGAGCAAACCCTCCAATTGAGGAAAGTGCTTAAAACACCTTTGGAAGACCTCGACCTTTCTGTACGTGCTTTCAACTGTTTGAAAGCTGCCAAGATCAATAGTCTTAGCCAGCTGGTACAGTATGAGCAAGAAGACCTCATGAAGTTCAGGAATTTCGGACAAAAATCATTGTCTGAAATTGAGCAGGTTCTTCAGGAAAGAGGCCTTCATTTCGGAATGGATCTTGCCAAATTGGGTATCGATATCGACGAATTTTAATAAGGGAAACCTATTTTTTATCAGGCTGTAATTCCTGACACGGTACAGCTTTAAACTCAACAGTCATGCGTCACGGAGACAAAATCAACAACCTAGGCCGTAAAAAGGCCCACCGCGAGGCCCTCATGTCCAACATGGCGAGCCAGCTGATCATGCACAAGCGTATTGTAACAACACACGCTAAGGCAAAAGCATTGCGTACGTACATCGAGCCTTTGATCACCAAGACTAAGAAGGTGGAAAGCAAAGAGCAGATCATGCACAATCATCGTATTGTATTCTCATATTTGCAAGACAAGACCGCAGTAAAAGAATTGTTTACTGAAATCGGTCCTAAGGTTGCTTCTCGTCCAGGTGGTTACACCAGGATCATCAAGCTTGGCATCCGTTTGGGTGACAACGCTGAAAGGGCAATGATTGAATTGGTTGACTACAACGAGATCTACGGAAAAGGTATTGCAACTGCTGCTGAACCAGCCAAGAAAACCAGAAGAAGTGGTGGTGCCAAGAAAAAGGCCGCTGCAACTGAGGAAGCTCCTGCTGCTGAAGCTCCTTCTGCTGAAGCTCCTGCTGCTGAAGCGCAAGCCACTTCCGAAGAATCAACTGCCTCTGAATAAGAAAAATGTTGATAAATAATTTCTTTTAAAGGCAGGTCTTTTGGTCCTGCCTTTTTTATTTTGCATCCAAATTCCCCTCATGCCAACACAAGAAATGAATTCAGTCCCCGCCTTGCTTATTCTGGAAGATGGAATGGTTTTTCATGGCCGTTCATTTGGTAAAATTGGAACTGCCTCTGGTGAACTTTGTTTCAATACCGGAATGACCGGTTATCAGGAAGTATTTACTGATCCCAGTTATTACGGTCAGGTGTTGATCATGAATAATGTGCATACAGGAAACTATGGTGTCAAAGCCGGTGATGTTGAAAGTGAAACAGTGAAGATTAAAGCACTCATTGGAAGAAATCTTGAGGAAAAATACAGCAGGCTGATGGCAGATGATTCTTTACAGAATTATCTTCTCAAGCAGGAGGTAGTTGCCATTGAAGACATTGATACCAGGGCCCTTGTTACACATATCCGTGAAAAAGGCGCCATGAACTGCATCATATCATCAGAGAACACAGATGTTGAAGCGTTGAAGGAAGCATTGAAAAAAGTGCCATCCATGGATGGATTGGAATTGGCTTCCGTTGTGTCTACTCCCGAAATATACCATGTGGGTGATCCGAATGCCAGCATTCGCATTGCAGTGCTTGATTTTGGTGTAAAAAGAAACATCATTCAATGCATGGCCGATAGGGGTGCTTATGTCAGGGTTCATACAGCCAAAACCAGTTTTGAAGAACTGCTCGCTTTTGAACCCCATGGTTTCTTCATTTCTAATGGCCCTGGTGATCCATCCTCCATGGGTTATGCTGTAGACACAGTTAAAAAGATTTTGGATACGAAAAAGCCTGTATTTGGGATCTGTCTGGGGCATCAGCTTCTGGCACTCGCCAATGGCATCAAAACCTTCAAGATGCACCACGGACACAGGGGCTTGAATCATCCTGTAAAGAATTTGATGACAGGACTTTGTGAGATCACTACCCAGAACCATGGTTTCGCTGTTGACGCCGATGCTGTAAGAAATGCTGAACAAATTGAGGTTACCCATATCAACCTGAATGATGATTCCATTGAGGGCATAAGGCTCAAAGATCGTCCCGCTTTTTCTGTACAATACCATCCGGAAGCTACCCCTGGACCACACGACAGCCGTTATCTTTTTGATGACTTCATCAACCTGATCAATAATAACTAGGCAATGAAAAAAATCACCATCATCAACGGACCCAACCTGAATTTGCTGGGCAATCGGGAGCCAGGTATCTATGGTAGTGAGGGTTTCGAATCTTATCTGGAAAAGTTGAAGCAGTCCAATCGAGATCTGGTGTTTGATTATTTTCAATCCAATATTGAGGGTGAATTGATTGATGCTATCCAAAAAGCAGGATTTTCTGCAGATGGTATCATCCTCAACCCTGGTGGATACACGCATACCTCTGTTGCCATTGGTGATGCCATTGCTTCAATCACTGCACCTGTAATCGAAGTGCATATTTCCAATGTACATGCCCGTGAGGAATTCAGAAAAATTTCCCATGTCTCTGCAAAGGCAAGGGGAACGATTTGCGGGCTTGGCCTGGAAGGCTATGCACTTGCTGCACAATTCCTCAAAGGGCTTTAAAAAGGCTTATTTGGCCTCTTTAATGACCATTTTCTGGATCAGGTCAAGCTTCCCAATATAAAGGCTTCTGCCATGTGTTCCCAACACGATTTCATTCTCCCTTTCCTGAATCACCATATCATGCACAGGAATGGCTACCGGCAAATTGTTGGTGAATTGCATAAAAGTTGCACCACCATCAGTGCTGGCGTATGCGCCACCATCAGTACCCAGGTAAAGAATGGAGGATGATTTTGGATCTTCACGGATAACGTTCACCGGTTCCATGGGCAGATCGTTGCCCAGTTTCTTCCAGGTTTTGCCATAGTCATCACTGCAATAGACATACGCTGCATAGTGATCATCCCGGTAACCGTTCATGGTTACATAGACACGGCTCTGCAGGTGGCTTGAGGCCAGTACGCGGCTGATGTACAAACCCTGTGGGAGTCCTGAAAGTTTTGTCCAGGTATTGCCACCATCTTTTGTGAGGGAGACAACCCCATCATCTGTTCCTGTATAGATCAGACCGAACTTTAAAGGAGATTCGCTGATGCTGGTCATTGTCCCAAAGGGCACATCACCGGCTTTTTTTCCATTGGAAAGGTCTCCACTGATGCGTTCAAAATCATCACCCTTGTTCATGCTCCTGAACAAGCTGTTTCCAGCCATATAAAGAATATCAGGATTGTGTTTGGACAAAAGGATGGGTGTTTGCCAGTTGAATCGGGGCTTTTCTTCTTTTGAGTTTTGAGGAACAGGCCTCAAGAATTTAGGGCCCTGATTTTGCTTGTTGACGCGCATGTATGCGCCGAACTGAGAACCCGTGTAGACGATATTGTGGTCGCGCGGGTCAATCTGTACCTGCATGCCATCACCACCGCCCATTCTCTTGAATCCGTATTGCCCTTCATCTGTCCAATCAATCGATTCCTTGTTGGTGGATTTTCCATACCAGGAGCCATTGTCCTGCAATCCTCCGTATACATTGTAGGGTTTTTCATTGTCAACATTGATGGCATAGAATTGTCCTACGGCAGGAGAGTTGGCTTTGAACCAGTTCTTTCCTGCGTCATAACTGATGTTGCATCCTCCATCGTTTCCTGCAATCATGTGATCGTCCCTTTTGGGATTGATCCACAGTGCATGCCAGTCTGCATGGGTATTGCCCTTGTCCATAGAGGTGAAGGACTTTCCACCATCTGTAGAAAGATTGGCACTGGTTCCTAAGATGACTACCTTATCAGGATTGATGGGTGATACAAAGATCTTGCCAAAATAGTAGCCGAAAGTATTGTAGATCTCAATGTTTTTTTCGTTGGTCTTGCTCCATTGTTTCCCACCATCATTGCTCTTGTATACCTCGCAACCATAAATCTGGTTGGCTGCAGGACCTGCTCCTGTATTGGGTTTGGGAGTCTTGGAAGTATCCTGCCTCAGGTTGTAATTGTCTACCACTGCATAAACAACTTTTGGATTTTGTGGGTATATGGCAAGGCCAATTCTTCCGATTCCATCCCCTTGTGGGAAGCCAGAACCTGCATTGGTCAAGAGCTTCCAGGTGTTGCCACCATCGTTGCTCTTGTAAATACCAGAACTTTTCCCACCTTCAGTGAAGTCCCAGGCTTTTCTGATGCGGTGCCAGGTTGAGGCATAGAGTTCATTAGGATTTTTGGGATTGATGTCCATCTCAACGGCTCCTGTTGTTTCATCAACAAACAGGGTTTGTTTCCATGATTTTCCGCCATCAGTAGTTTTGAAAACACCCCTTTCCTTGTTGGTGCTGTACAAATGTCCCAGGGCTGCAACCCAGGCAACATCAGGGTTTGAGGGGTGCAACATTATTTTACCGATGTGCTGTGTTTCCGGAAGACCGAGATAGCTCCAGGTCTTGCCGTTGTCGTTGCTTTTGTAGACGCCGATGCCGGCGTAAGAAGAACGGCTGCTGTTCACTTCACCAGTTCCCACCCAGATGGTTCTTGTTTTCCAGTTGACGGCAATGTCTCCAATGCCGATCACCAGTTCATTGTCAAAAATGGGGTTGAAACTTTGGCCATTGTTGGTGGTATGCCATAGTCCACCGGTGGCATACGCAACATAAAATTCAGTTGGGTCATTCGGGTTTACCTCGATATCATCAATTCTTCCACTCATCACGGTTGGTCCGATGTTTCGGAAGGCAACATCTTTCAAACTGCTTGATGCTGCCTTCTTTGCCTTGGCTTCAAGGCTGGTCAGACGGGCTTCTCCTGTCGTTGGAGCTACTTGTGCCAGAGTCGTTGATGTCCAGCCCATCAGGGTCAGCAAGGCAAACGTGAATCTTGTGGTAACTTTATTGTGAAAACCTTTGGTATGCATATCGCGCTATTTTGATAAATTTATACCCATGCAATATAGAAATTCTATGGTTATTTCCGGACGCTTGTACAGTAAGATGATGCTCCTTTTTTTCTGTATGTTTTCAATTTCCACAAAGGCCCAGCCCTGGCTCAGTTATAAACTGACACCAAGGGGTGATACCATCAACCGGCTTGATCAGCAAAAAATGAAACAAGGCCCATGGGTGCTTCGATTTGAAACACTCCGTGGGGAGCCGGGATGTGAAGAGGAAGGATATTTTTTGAATGATAAAAAAGATGGAGCCTGGAGACGTTATAGCTTGATGGGAGACCTGATTGCCAGGGAAAATTACAAAGGTGGATACCGTGATGGGAAGCAACAATATTTCACACAACTGGGTGACATCCTGAGGGAAGAAAGCTACAAGGCTGTTGATCCTAAAAATCCATACGACACCATCATTGTCCCCGACCTGGATCATCCAGACAGGATGGTGGAAAAAGTGATCAAGCATGAAGGTGCTGAAGTGAAGAATGGCACCTGGACCTATTACAGTTCCTCTACCGGGGACGTTGTAAAAACAGAAAAATTTGTATTTGGTCAACTTGAGAAAAAAGGTCAGCAACCGATTCTTCCATTGAACAGTCCTGCAAAGGATACCACTGTTGCACCTGTTAAAAAACAGCTTCCCAAAGCAGTGCAGGAATACGAAAAAACAAAAAAGAAAGGGAAGGGGTGATTAATTTCTTATTTCCGTATCTTCCGCACTGTTAGGGTTCAGGATGTGCAGTGTGTCAAAAGTTCTCGAGTTGCCAGAAGAAAGCAATATCAACTTTAGGGAGGAAAAAAAATAAAAGAAATCAAAAGGCCAAAACAACATAAAGTGAATTGATTCAAATGAAAAAAGCTACAAATTTTAAAGTCCCATCTTCAAGACAAGGCATTCACCAATTATTTCTGATCATGAGATTAACCGTCTTAATGCTTTTCGCATTAATATCATCTGCTTCAGCCTCAGTTACTTCAAAAAAAGTTTCCTTTTCTGCCCGCAAGATGCTCATCAAAAGTCCACTTAAAATGACTTTGACACTGGGTTCACCTTTATCCTTGATCCAACTTTCGATTGATGTAAAAGGCAGGTTAGTGAATGAAAAAGGAGAGCCAATGGAGGGTGTTTCAGTTGTTGTAAAAGGGACACAAAAAGGAGTAGTGACCAATTCAAAGGGAGAATTCCTTATTACCATGGTGGATGAAAATGCAGTTTTGTTATTTACCTCGGTCAATATTGATCCATTGGAAGTCAAGGTGAATGGCAGGACTGATCTATCTATAGTACGGGTCAAAACAAAAGTTCTTTCAGCCTCGGATGCCATAGTTGTAAGCACAGGATACCAGACAATTTCAAAGGAAAGGGTTACTGGAGCAACTGATCGTGTTGACGAGACAATTTTATCAAAGCGACCCTATCCTAATCTTTTATCCATGTTGGTAGGACAGGTTGCTGGTCTCGTAGCTGATCCGGCTACCGGATTTACCATCAGAGGAAGGGCTTCATTCTCTGGGGCCGGGGACAGGATTCCCTTGTTGATTGTTGATGGTTTTCCTATTGAAGGTGGGTTCTCCTCAATTAACCCGAATGATGTAAAAAGTGTAGATGTGTTGAAAGATGCGGCTGCAACATCCATTTATGGCGCTAGAGCAGCCAATGGGGTGATTGTTGTAACAACAAAGGGTACTGGACCTAAAGGCAAAATGACGGTTAGTTACAACAACATGATCAGCATGGGGGAGAAAATTGATTTGGATTATTACATGAACATGGCAGATCCAAAATCACATATTGATTTTATTGACCAGTTGTTTTCGACATTCAAGGGAACAACCTATATTACTGATCCCTATAATCTGCCGGCTGGAACTTTCAGATCACCAAGGTCAGATTACTCAACTTTGCTTATTGAAAGGCAAAGGGGAAATATTACACAGGAGTATTTTGATGTTCAGAAAAACAAGATGTTGAATAATGATTATAAGGATGATTTCAATAAATATTTAATGAGAAATTACCTCTTCCAGCAGCATAGTTTTTCTATAGCCGGAACTGGTGAAAAAAACAGTTATAAATTTTCTGCTTTGTTGGATAATGACAAAACCAGTTATCGATTCAATGACAATACCAAGTTATTGCTGAATTTCACCAATATTTACAACATCAGTCCGAGTATAAAATACCAGATTTCCGGGAACGTTACAACGTACAATACCCGTAACAATGGCGTTAATCTTTCACATGCGAAAAGCATGATACAGCCTTGGTCAAAATTGATTGATGAAGATGGGAATTATACCAGGATGAGTTACCAGAATTATGAGCCATTGGTTCAGCAGACAGAGCCCCGGCTTCCGTACAGCATGCGGTATAACATCCTTGAAGAGTCCTCCCTGAAAGACAATACTTATACGGGAATGGATATGAGGCTACAAAATCAGTTTGAATTCAAGTTGGCTGATGGTTTGAAGTTTACACCCATGTTTCAGTACGAGTCTTTTAACGATAGAAGTCTAAGTATTTATGATGAGAAAATGTATGCAGTAAGAAATTATTCAAATGTATTGGCAAGATATGACACGGCTGCAGGCCTTTATTTTAGCCAGATACCCAAAGGGGGCATTTACAAGAAAAACAGTCAGACCAACCGGCAGTCGATCAAAGTGAGGGCCCAGTTGGATTTCAACAAGATCTACAATGAAAAACATGAGATTGTAGCCTTGGCAGGAGGAGAGGTGATTTCCACTACAACAGAGGTAGAGGCGCCTGAAATGCGTTTTGGTTACAATCCAGCAGGTCTTAATTATGCCTTGTTTGATTACAGCCTGAGCCGGTTGGATATTTTCGGAAATGCGGTATTTGAAAATTCACAGAGTTATGAAGGTGAGTTGCTCTACAATTACATGGCAACAGGTTTCAGGCAGGGATTTAAGTATAATGACCGTTTTGTTGCTGGATATTTTAATGGGTCTTATACATACGACAAGCGCTATACAGCGACGTTTAGTGCAAGAACCGATGCATCAAACTATGTGTCTAAAACCTTGAGGGATAAATTTTCCCCTTTCTACTCTGCCGGTTTGCTTTGGAATGTTAAGAGTGAGAAATTCATGAACAAAGTCAAATTTGTTGACAGACTTGCAGTCAGGGGTTCATTTGGTGTAACGGGACTTGCTGCGGGAAAAACTTCTGTGAAAGCAGTAACAGTTTTTTCAAGCCTTGCTCCTTATGCTGAAACAGGAAATTTTCCTGCTGGCGTAGTATCAGGACGTGACAATGATTTTCTGACCTGGGAAAAAACCTACAGTTCAAACTTGGGTATTGATTTTAGAATGTTCAAAGGTAAGCTGACGGGTAGTGTAGATGCCTATCGTAGGTATTCCAAAGATGTGCTTTCCAATGTTCAAACTTCTCAGGTTATTCAATCTACACAAACCCTTTCATTGAACATGGGAGAAATTCTCAACAAAGGTATTGAGCTCTCATTGGGTACAAATTTGAATATTTCGAAAAATTTCATCTGGAATGGTACTTTGAATTTTGACTTCAACTATAATGAAGTTATGAGGTTCAATTACCTGAATCCAACCTTGCCAAACTATCTTGGAACGGGAAGGGGTGGTTTTGTTGTTGGGAGACCCACTGATTATTTGTATATGCTCAAGTTGGTAGGTACAACCAAAGATGGATACTATGTTCAGGAGAAAAAGAATGGCGAACTTGTCGTTGCTAATTCAACAACCAATAGTTTCAGCAATTTTGGAAGGGCAACAATACCAGGGATAACCATGGACCTTGATGACCGTGTTCATTACATGGGTAGAACCACTTCTCCCGCAACATTAGGCTTTACAAACAGGTTCAGCTACAAGGGATTTTCATTTATGTCAGTTATTCTTGGAAGGTTTGGTCATGTTTTTTCCAGGAGAGACGAGGTCCTCAATTATGCCTTCACCTCATTTAATTTCAGCAAAACAGGGTTAGAGGCATTGCAGAAGCCATCTTTGGTAGCCAACACGCAATTGGGAAATGTGGTACCAACAGTTATCAATCAGGCCATGTTGGGCGAGTCAAGCTCAATGAGGAATTTTTATTCTGATCAGGTTGTTAATAATGCATCCTTCATACGGTTGAATGAGTTATATCTTGGGTATGATCTTTCTGAGAGGTCTGTGAAAAGTCTTGGGGGGATGTTCAAGGCACTCAATTTGTTTACACAGCTAAGGAATCTTGGAACCATCTGGACTGGCAATGGTCTTGGATTTGACCCAGAGAATCCTTTGGGTTCATTAAAACCGATCAAGGTATACACAGTCGGAGCGAAAGTTAATCTTTAAGCCAATTCTAAGAGGACATTAACAACATAATTTAAGTATCATGAAGAATATAGTTTTAATCATATTGATAGTATTGTTCAATACAGGATGTGAAAAGTTCTTGGACAAATCACCCAGTGAAGGTGGAATTACCGGCTTCAATTCTGTTGGCCAGTTTGATGCACTTCTGAATGAAATCCGGATTACCAGAAATCGATACGAATGGAATCACGCCATCCTTGGATCTGATGATTGCCATTTTCATCCGGACTTTCAGACCGCAAATCCTGCCACTTTTCAGCAACGCGAGGCCCAAAATGTATGGAATGAGGCAGAACTCAAGGGGATTACAGGGGTTGTAAATGGTTTTGTTGGCCCTTGGACCTATATGTACACATTCAATTATATCACTGATAAGATTGACGATCCTTCCATCGGGGGAAGCACATTACAGAAGAAAGCAGTTAAGGCAGAGGCCATGTTTTTCAGGGCTCTATATTATTTCACGATGACAGTTCAGTATTGTATGCATCCCGCGCTTAAAAACGGTACTTACCCCGGTTTGGCATACAAAAACACGGTCAGTACAGCACCCGAAACATACAACGACAGAAAAACCGTTAAGTTTACATTGGATGGTATCTTGAAAGATCTGGAGGAGTCCGAAAAAATGCTGAATGAAGTCGGAAAGAATGATTTTAATCTTGTTGTGCCCTGGAGAATTACTGTCCCTGCTGTACAATCCTTGCGGGCTAGGGTAGAACTCTATACCGGCAACTACACAAAGGCATTTGAGTATGCAAAGAAGGCTTATGATGCCCATAAGTTTCTTTACAATATGAACGACCCTGTCTTGTTTACCAATATAAACCGCGGTACTGCACAGACAGAAACATTAAACGGAATCAATTACAGCGTTTTTGCAGTCAGTCCAAGCATCTGTACAAATGCTGGGAATACAAACAATGCGCAAAGCAACAGCGTATTCTATTACAAAGAGGCATATTTCAGGTTTGTCAGTCAGGTTTCTTCATTGAATAAAATGCCACCTTCTCAGGGACTATATGACCTTTATGCGGCCAATGACCTAAGGAAGAGATTTTATTATGATAACAACCAGAACATCAGCACCGCATCATTGTTCAAGGCTTCTCGCAGGGACCAGCTGGTATCCAAATCATACATGAAGCATGCCCAAAGCCCAACAGGGTCAGGTTACCTGCTTGGAGTAACTGTACCAGAAATCATGTTGATCATGGCTGAATGCAGGGCAAGGGGTGCTGGAGATGGTCAGAATGCAAGTGTGATCCTGAGAGAATTGCGAAGGACAAGATTCCCGACAGGAACTGTTGATAATATTGGAGGTACATTAAAGGAGGTGAAGGAAGAAAGGAGGCGGGAGCTGGCATTTACCATGAGATGGTTTGATCTCAAACGCTACAATGCCCTTGACAATGACGGGATTGTTGTAAGCAAGCTCGCAAGAAAAGATGTTTTTAGCCTTAACTCAGAGTTTGTTCAGCATGAATTGGCGCCCAATGCCCCTGCTTATGCACTTCCAATTCCTCAAGTGGAAATCGATCTTCTTGGTTGGAAACAAAACGAATACAGTGGAGTGGTGATTAAATAATCAATTGAAAAGCAAAAATCATGATAAAGAATTTTTTGACAATTTTAGTTTTCTTCCTTTTTTTCATTTCATGTAAAAAAGACGAAGCATATGTTATGGATTCCTTTCCGGGATTTTCTGGTAAAGTAGATAAGGCTACATGGGTAGTATACAACCATAATTTCACCGATAGGCCATTTATTCAGTCTATCCTTACTTCACAAACTGCATTCAGGACCATTGGAAGTTTCGACACATCTTACAGGAATGCCAGGCAAAAGGAGGTAAGTCCCTATTCCTATCAGTTTGCCCAAAATGGCTCAGTTTATCTCTGTTTAACCAATCCGATAACCGGAAGCAAATGGATTTTACAGGATGACATGAAAGCTGAGGTAATCCAAAATCAACTTTTTGTTTCTAAAAGAATAAATGGGCAATGGGTGAATACCTTTGTAGGCTTTCAAGACCAAGATAAGATTCTGTTCAAGTACAAGAGAAGTTATTTTGGGGATACTTCTGTTGACAAGGAGAGATTTGTTATGGAGGTTTTATATTCAATGTTCAAGTAAAAAATGATTTCGATGAAAAAAATATTGATTTTGTTATCACTCGTTTTGATGATTGTGGCCTGCAGCAAAAATGAGGCCAATGAACCTTCGATCATTGTTGAAGGTTATTGGTCTGTGCAAGATCCAATTTACACTGTAGCCAACCCCACAGCAGACTTGTTTCATTTGTTCAAAGGGCAAAATGCATTTTACCGGTTCAGCTTTCTCAAGACACATAACTATAGTTTATTGACATCTACTCCCAGGGCGGATTCCATGATTTCGTATTACCAGGTTGTAGGCAAACAGTTGATGCTTCCTAACCCAGCGCCAAGTACAACAAATGTTCTTCCTGGCTGTGTACTCATGGAGCAAACTGGAGATCAAATGACCTTTTCAAGATTGGTAATCACAAAACGGAACGGAACTACAGGAAAGATTGAAGCAACAAGGACTGATACCATTAGATACACCAAATTGTCCAACCCGACCCAAATTGCGTACTTTAACAACTATTTGAAAAAATGGCACCCTTGATACGTTCATTCTCACTAGCAGTCTTTTTAGTTCTTGCTATAAATTCAGTTGGCCAGCAAAAGCCAATATCATCCGTTGTAAAATTAAGGGGCACACTTCTCAATTTTGCTGAGAAAGTTCAGTTGGAAGATTTTTCCGCAATTCAAAGGATTAAGTCGGCCTCGAGCAATGCAGTAATAACATTGGCAGCTGATTCTTCTTTTTCAATCAGCTTGAGCTTGTCAAAGCCCTGTTATTACAGGCTGGGAAGGAATATACTTTATCTTTCGCCTGGGGATGATCTGGATCTGATCATTGATCGTGATGATTCCAAAAAGGCCTCCTTCAGAGGGAAAGGGGCAGCCGCCAATATGTTTCTTCGCAATAACCTTTTCCCCAAAGGCGGATCTTTTTTGGAAGCTGGCCGATTGGTATTTCCCAGTCCTAAAAGTACTTTTGACAGCATCAATATTCTTTCATCAAAGAAATTTGAAGAAATATCCAGACTCAAGGGTGTTTCACAGGAATTTGTCAGGTTGGAAAAGGCTCGCCTCAAAGCCGATCTTCTCAAAACTTACAAGGCTTTTTCTAGCTACTCTTATGCTGTGTTGCGAAATAAAACAGAGCAGGAGAAAAAAGCATATTTCGAAGAATTTAACCTGCTTATCTCTGCCCAGAGGGATACACTCTTAAAAAATTTTGTCGATCCTTCGTTCCTGCAACTTGAAGTATACAGGGATATTTATTCTCTGCTCAATCTTGAAGATCCTACATTGAACAAGGAAAAGGTAAATTTGATGAAGGATTGGTATAGAAGCCTTTCTTTGTCTGGCAAATTGAATAGTCTTACTGATAAATCTGTCATAAGTGGCATGAAGCCATCGATTGATTCAATTTTTACAAAAAGCTCAAGGGAAGCACTCATTTCCTTGTACGAGGAGAAATTGAAATTTGGAAACGGAGACCTTGCCATTGATTTTACTGTTGTTGATGACAAAGGAGTAAAAATGAAACTCAGCGATTTAAGAGGAAAAGTCATTTACCTCGATCTCTGGGCAACATGGTGTGGTCCATGCATGGCAGAAATGCCTAACCTGGAATTGTTGAAGAAAAAATATTCAAACGAATCCCAATTGGCAATTGTGTCATTGTCCATAGATGATACAGATAAGGTTTGGTTGGACAACCTTCAAAAACGTGATCCTGGTGGGATTCAGTGGAGGACCATTCGGGAAAACTTGAAAGATTATGGAATTGTTTCCATACCCAGGTACATCGTCATCAATAAGGATTTCAGGATTGCAAACCTGAATGCTGAAAAGCCCTCATCAGCTTTAACGATCAAGGAGCTGGATAAACTGATTGCATCAAAAAAATAACCCTTAAATAACAAGTATAATGCGAAAATTGATCTTGTCATTGATGATATGTCCTTTCCTGGCTATGGCACAAGAGGGTTTTAAAGTGGAAGCAAGCTTAAAAGGATTGGGTAACAACAAGGTCAGGGTCATTACCCAAAAGAATGGCAGGGTAGTGGCAGATACCCTTTCATCTACAGCTAAGGACAAAATCATTTGGAAGGGAACCTTGGATGAGCCCCAATTGGTCAGGATTGAGGTATTGGACACATCACTCTATTTGCGGGTTGGAAAGGCGGTCAGCCCTGCCCCTCCGATCATGTTTTTGCTTACCAACACTGAGGTAAAAATCAAAGGAAAGGCGAATGAAATTTATGCTGCATCAATCAGCTCAAAAGATCCTGAAATGGCCCTGTATGAACCCTATCGGCTAAAAGACATAGAGAATGTTCGTGCAACCTGGGAATTGCAAAAAGAGCACAACAGGAAACTCCGCGCAATGGATACCATTGGAAATGGTAAGTTGATGGCCCAGATGACTGTACTGAGAAAGCAGAACCAGCAAAACAGGATGCAATACATCGATGCCCATCCCAATTCATTTGCCAGTGTGCTGATGTTGACCAATCTGAGTCTGGTCATGACGCCTGAAGACATGATCAGAAGATTCGATTCGCTGGATCCTTCAATCAAATCATCTAATGCGGGTAAAAGCCTAAGTGCTAAAATTGAAACCAATAGGAAAACGGCCATTGGAAAGCCCGTTGTTCATTTTTCACAGACTGGATTGGATGGGAACATGGTGAGCACCGAATCATTGAAAGGCAAAGTTATCTTGATTGATTTTTGGGGAAGTTGGTGCGTCCCATGCAGACAAAGTCATCCGGGTTTAAAGGATCTATATGCCAAATTTAAATCCAGGGGACTTGAAATAATAGGTATTTCAAACGAATCATTCTCTGTTGGTAAGTCAAAAGAACAGCAATCAGAGTCTTGGAAAAAGGCAATCAAGGAAGATGGTATAAATTGGTTGCACATACTTTATGACGCATCATTGAACGACATTGTCAAAACCTATGACATCATGGGATATCCAACCAAATACCTGATTGACCGAAATGGTACAATCATCATGAAAATTCTGGGATCAAGCGAGGCCCAGCACAAACAGCTTGAAAAGAAACTATACGAATTGATGCCCGATTAACATTGGGATTATTACACTGAAAAAGGCCGTTTTTAACGGCCTTTTTCAGTAGTATACAAATGATCATTTTTATTTGCTGTTCGCCCTGATCACATTCAACGCTCCACCAGCCTTGAACCATTCGATCTGCTGGGCATTGTAGCTGTGGTTGGCCTCAATTGTTTCAGCAGTTCCATCGGCATGGGTAAGGACCACATGCAATGATTGACCTGGAGTGAATGAAGTCAGTCCAACAATATCAATGTTGTCATCTTCCTGAATCTTGTTGTAATCTTCCTTGTTGGCAAAGGTCAATGCCAGCATGCCTTGCTTCTTGAGGTTGGTTTCGTGGATCCTTGCAAATGATTTTACCATAACCACTTTGACGCCGAGATGACGGGGCTCCATGGCTGCATGTTCCCTCGAAGAACCTTCGCCATAGTTCTCATCACCAATAACGATGGTTCCAATATTGGCAGCCTTGTATGCACGCTGTGTGTTTGGAACGGTTCCGTATTCGCCGGTGAGCTGGTTTTTTACATTGTCTGTTTTTTCATTGAAGAAATTCTGTGCACCGATCAGCATGTTGTTGCTGATGTTGTCCAGGTGTCCACGGAATTTCAACCATGGGCCAGCCATGGAGATATGGTCTGTGGTGCACTTGCCTTTTGCTTTGATCAGGAGTTTCAGCCCTTTCAGGTCAGTTCCTTCCCATGCAGCAAAAGGGTAGAGCAATTGAAGACGCTTGCTGTCTGGCTTCACATTGATTTGAACGCCGCTACCGTCTTCTGCAGGAGCCTGGTATCCTGCATCTTCCACATCAAAACCACGGGTGGGCAATTCATCACCACTTGGGGGATCAAGTTTTACCGCTTCACCTTTTTCATTGATAAGGGTATCGGTCAATGGGTTGAAGGTAAGGTCTCCTGCAATGGCCAACGCAGTTACAATTTCAGGGCTGGCCACAAATGCCAGTGTATTGGGGTTGCCATCTGCACGTTTGGCAAAGTTTCTGTTGAAAGAATGAACGATGGTATTCCTTTCTTGTTTTTCAGCACCCATCCTGTCCCACATGCCGATACAGGGTCCGCAGGCATTGGCAAATACGGTTGCACCAATTTCAGCGAAGGTGTCCAGGAATCCGTCTCTTTCGATGGTATAGCGGACGAGTTCACTGCCTGGAGTGATGGTGAATTCAGCCTTGGTTTTCAAACCTTTTTCTGCCACTTGTTTGGCAAGGCTGACCGCACGGCTGATGTCTTCATAAGATGAGTTGGTACAGCTACCAATCAGACCGACTTCAACTTTGGTAGGCCAGTTGTTTTTGGCAGCGGCCTCTTTCATTTGTGAAATAGGTGTGGCAAGGTCTGGCGTGAAGGGTCCGTTCAGGTGTGGCTCCAATTCACTGAGGTTGATCTCAATGACCTTGTCAAAATATTTTTCAGGGTTGGCATAGACTTCGTCATCGCCGGTCAAATAGGACTTTACTTCATCCGCTGCTGCTGCAACATCTGCCCTTCCTGTCGAACGCAGGTAACGCGCCATGCTTTCATCATATCCGAAGGTAGAGGTAGTGGCACCGATTTCAGCACCCATGTTACAGATGGTGCCTTTACCTGTACAACTCATGCTGGTTGCGCCTTCGCCAAAATATTCAACAATGGCGTTGGTTCCACCTTTAACAGTAAGAATGCCTGCCACTTTAAGGATTACATCTTTGGGGGATGTCCAACCATTCAATTTTCCAGTCAATTTTACACCAATCAATTTGGGCATCAGCAGTTCCCAGCTGAGGCCAGCCATTACATCACACGCATCCGCACCGCCAACACCAATGGCCACCATGCCCAAACCGCCAGCATTCACGGTATGGGAGTCGGTACCAATCATCATTCCGCCAGGGAATGCATAATTTTCCAATACAACCTGGTGGATGATACCAGCACCGGGCTTCCAGAAGCCAATGCCATATTTATTCGAGATAGAGGAAAGGAATTCATATACTTCCTCATTTTCTGTTACTGCTTTCTTCAGGTCGGTTTTGCTCTCGTCCTTTGCCACAATCAGGTGATCACAATGAACAGTGGAAGGCACTGCAACCTTTTTGCGGCCCGTGGTGTCAAATTGAAGCAATGCCATCTGTGCGGTGGCATCTTGCATGGCAACCCTGTCTGGTGCGAAATCAACATAGGCCTTTCCTCTCTCAAAATCAGTGATGCCAAAGCCTTTCCAAAGGTGAGCATAGAGTATTTTCTCGGCAAGCGTAAGTGGGCGACCCAATGCAGTTCTTGCAGCATCTACTTTAGCGGGCATTTCACTGTAGGTCTTCTTAATGAGGTCAAGATCGAATACCATGGAATTTGATTTTTCGTGTTTTATGATGATCATCCCAGCTCCGGCAAAAGAGTCAAGGCGCTGCAAAATTAATTAATTAAGGGTCGCTTACCAAACTTGATGGAATAATGAGGATTAATTATCTTTGAAAGATGGAAAAGCTCAGGAATTTCATAGAATGGCAGGTTTTTGGCGTCTGCACCAGGATAGGTGAGAAGATGGGCATACCCACGTTCACCATCCGGAAATACTTCATGTATATCTCCTGTTTGACCCTTGGCTCACCAGTTGTTTTTTATTTTATCCTTGCTTTTTGGATGAACCTGAAGCGGTACATTTTTCAGTCCAGAAGAAATCCACTGCGCTACAGTTAAACAATTGCTTTTCTTATCCGGATCAGTTGCTTCAGCAAATCTTCGAGTTTGTCCAAATGCAGCATATTCGCGCCATCGCTCAATGCTTTTGATGGATCGGGATGCGTTTCTATAAACAATCCATCTGCGCCAGTAGCAACAGCGGCCTTTGCAATCGTTCCGATCATGTGTGGATTTCCTCCTGTCACCCCAGCTGTTTGGTTGGGTTGCTGAAGGGCATGGGTACAATCCATCACAACCGGCACTCCATGCGATTGCATGATTGGGATATTCCTGTAATCAACAATAAGGTCTTGATAGCCGAAACTGGTCCCCCTTTCTGTCAGGATGATTTTGTTGTTGCCGGTTTTGCTGACCTTGTCCACGGCAAATTTCATGGCTTCTCCACTGACGAATTGTCCCTTTTTTATATTGATGATGTTGCCCGTTTCGCCAGCAGCAACAAGAAGATCGGTCTGCCTGCAAAGGAATGCGGGAATCTGGAGAATGTCGGCAAAAGGGGCTGCCATTGCTGCTTCGTCTGCAGCATGAATATCCGTGGTGGTAGGCAGTGAAAATGCATTGCCTGTTTCTCTCAACAGGTTGAGACCAAGATCGTCTCCTAGGCCGGTGAAGGAGGAGGCGCTGGTTCTGTTGGCCTTTCTGTAAGAGGCTTTGAAAACATAAGGGATACCAAGGTTCTTACAAATGGCAGACACCCTGGAAGCAACAGTATCCAACACATCCTTGCTTTCGATTACACAAGGTCCAGCAATCAGGAAAAAATTGCTTTCATCGTATTGTTGCGCTGCAAACAGGTCTTTAAGAAACGGTTCCATGATGCGAAGATACAGTCACTTGTCTTATGTTTGCATATTCAACGAATGAGAGAAACATGAAAAAAGAGAAAATACTTGTCATTGGCGCCAGTGGTCAAATCGGTGTAGAGCTTACGCTTGCGCTGAGAAAAATATATGGTGGGGCCAATGTGGTCGCCTCAGACCTCCGGGAAGAAAATGAATTGTTGAAGGGATCGGGTCCTTATGTAAGCCTTGACGTGATGAACAAGGAGATGCTGCATGTGCAGATTATCCGACAGAACATTACACAGGTGTATTTATTGGCGGCCATTCTTTCTGCAACAGGTGAAAAAAATCCTCCTTTGGCATGGCATCTCAACATGCAGTCTTTGCTGAATGTCTTGGATATCGCAAAAGAGGAAAATTTGACCAAGGTGTATTGGCCCAGCAGCATCGCTGTATTTGGCCCAACTTCCCCTAAAATTGACTGCCCGCAGTATACAATTATCGAACCCACAACGGTCTATGGCATCAGCAAATATGCAGGAGAGTTCTGGTGCAATTATTTCCATCAACGCTATGGGGTGGATGTGAGGAGCTTGCGGTATCCTGGCCTGATCAGTTACAAATCATCGCCAGGAGGGGGAACCACCGATTACGCAGTGGAGATATTTCATGCCGCAAAAGAAAAACAAAAATATACCAGCTTTCTGAGGGAAGATACCCATCTGCCCATGATGTACATGCCTGATGCCATCAGGGCAACCATTGAATTGATGGAGGCTCCTGCAGAAAAAATAAAAGTGAGGACTTCTTACAACCTTTCAGGAATGAGTTTTTCGCCTACTGAAATTGGCGATGAAATCAGAAAACATGTTCCAGGATTTCAGTTGAACTTTAAACCTGATTATCGCCAACAAATTGCGGACAGCTGGCCCAAGAGCATTGATGATTCCCATGCCAGAGAAGACTGGGGATGGAAGCCTGAGTTTGATTTGAAAAAAATGACTGCTGACATGTTGATCAACCTGGATGCCAATGCTGGCTCAGAAAGCTAGGGGATGAGCAACACAATTTCCTGCAGAAATTGTGCATCGGTTTCGTCAAATGAATTGTACTGGTCGCTGTCCACATCAAGAACGCCCCATACCTCATTGTTTTTGATCAGGGGTACTACGATTTCACTTTTGGAAATGCTGCTGCATGCGATATGTCCTGGAAATTTTTCTACATCCGGTACAATAATGGTATTGGCCTGGGCCCATGATGCTCCGCAAACACCCCTTCCTTTATTTATCCTTGTGCATGCCACCGGTCCTTGGAAAGGGCCAAGCACCAGTTCATCCGCTTTGACAATGTAGAAGCCAACCCAAAAAAAATCAAACTGTTCTTTTAAAGCTGCTGCGATATTGGCCAGATTGGCCACCAGGTCTGGCTCACCACTGACAAGGCCCTTGATTTGCGGTATCAATGAAAGGTACTGTTCTTCTTTGCTGCCCCTGCCGATATGAAGGTCTTCTGCCATTGGTTTATTTTTGAATCAAATCCGCTACTGTCTTGTTCTCCAGAATTTTCAATGTTGCGTCACGGACCAATACCATGGTGTCGTGCAGGCCACAGTTTTTTTCATCACAGTTTTTGCAACGCTCATAGAAATAAAGGCTTGCGCAGGGCAACATCGCAATCGGGCCATCAATTTTTCTGATGATGTCTGCCAGGGGAATTTTATCAGGAGCAGTATTGAGAAAATAGCCACCACCTTTTCCTTTTTTACTTTCCAGGATGCCTGATTTTCTCAGTTCGAGCAAAATATTTTCCAAAAATTTAAGGGGTATCTTTTTCTTTTTGGCAATATCAGCAATCAGTACAGGTCCATCATCCTTGTGCTCTGCAAGGTACATGAGCGCCTGAAATGCATATTGTGTTTTTTTATTCAGCATATTGCTTAGTTTCCAAATCCCAGGACATCTTTCATGGTGAAAATTCCTTTTTTCCCATGGATGAATTCTGCTGCCAGGACTGCACCCAGTGCAAATCCATTCCTGCTGTGTGCATTGTGGATAATCTGAATCTCATCGACAGCAGAACTGTATTTCACTTCATGCCATCCAGGATAGGGGTCAATCCGCTCACTTTTGATACAAAGTTGATTTGCGTGAGCAGGATCTTCATTGACCCATTCGAATTTTGAAGTATTGAAGGCCAATACCTGCTCAGCCAGGGTGATGGCTGTTCCACTGGGGGCATCTTTTTTTTGAGTATGGTGAATCTCTTTAATGCTCACATCATATTGGCGCTGACCTTCCATGAGTTGTGCGAGCTTTTTGTTGACTTCAAAGAAAATGTTTACTCCCACACTGAAATTACTGGCATATAGAAAACTGCCATCTGCTAGGGTACATTTTTCTTCTACTGTTGAAAGCTGTTCAAGCCAACCTGTTGATCCACAAACAACTGGTGTTTTTAGATCAAGGCATTTCAATACATTCTGCAATGCCGTGTGTGGGCCAGTGAATTCAATGGCTGCATCAATCGATGCAAAATTTTCAGTATTGAATTGATCCAGGTTGTTGATATCTATTTTTATGCCAACCTGATGGCCTCTTGAAAGGGCTACTTCTTCAATGATTTTTCCCATTTTCCCATAACCCACCAATGCAATGTTCATACCTGCGTTTTTTATGAAGTTAAATTTTTTGGCGCTAAAATGAGACGGATTTTACCGGTTTGGCTTTTCCCCAATGAAATGAGGCGGTAAAGCCCATTTGGCCATTTCTGCCTGTTGACAGATTCGGCTTTAATCTCATGCTCAAATCATCAGAGATATCAAATGTTTTTAAGTGTCCGTCTACTGCCGCATCTGCCACATTGAGTCCCCACAACACAAGGAGTCCAAGGATGGAAAAATCCATTCCTTTTCTGAATTCATTTCTGTAGAGCTTCAGCGACGCTGTTGCCAGGGGTTGCAACTCAGGTGCAATCAGCTTGTCGTTGGTGGTATCTGCATCAGATCTTGCAGTATATGCAAATCTTGTTTTTTTATACCATGTACTGTTGTAGCTAAAAGTACTCACTGGTATGGCGAGGATGCCATATACTATGGGTACTTTCCAGTACTTCTTGTTGTATATCTGCCCAAGGCCAGGCAGGATGGCTGACCGCAAGGATGCTTTAGCCGCAATAGACCTCACCTTGCGGGTTGTATCCTTGATGGGTGATTTTAGGGAGGAGTCTTTGTCGAATGTTGTTTGTGTTTTTTTAACAGATGGTTTCAGTTCTTTTTGGGCAAAAAGACTGTTGGTGCTGGCAACCAGCAGGATCAAAAAAAAGCTTTGTCGAAGTGTCTTTGCACACATCAATGGATGTTGACATTCATTTTTTCAAGCAGGCCATTCAGCTCTTCCAGTGAATAATACTCCAGACTGATTTTGCCCCTTCCGGTTTTTTGGTGTTCCAGTTTGACTTTTGTTCCAAAAAAAGAGGTGAGCTGGTCTTGGATCTTATTGAACTGTCCCTGTGGTTTTTGCTTTGCATCAATTTTGCCTTTGGAAGGCTTGTACAATTGCTTTACCAGGTCTTCGGTCTGCCTTACCGAGAGTTTTTTTGAAAGGATGGTATTGTAGACATAGAGTTGTTTGTCTACCTCACCAGCATTGATCAAAGCCCTGGCATGGCCCATAGACAAAGAACCATTCCTTACACCAACAACAATGTCTGGCGGGAGTTTGAGCATCCTGATATAATTGGAGACTGTACTTCTGTCCATCCCCATTCTTGTGGCAACCTCTTCCTGGGTCATGGCGCACTCATCAATAAGGCGTTGATAGCTGAGGCCAATCTCTATGGCATTGAGGTTTTCTCTTTGAAGATTTTCCAGTAACCCGAGCTCCAGGATTTGCTTGTCATCAACCACACGCAGGTATACCGGAACATCTTTGATGCCGGCTAGCTTTGCAGCCCTCCACCTTCTCTCCCCGGCAATCAGTTTGTATTTTCCTGAGGGCAGCTTTGTTACTGTAAGGGGTTGAATGATATCGTGCAAGCGAATTGATTGGGCAAGTTCTTCAAGCGCCTTGGCATCGAAGTCCTGTCGGGGTTGTTTTGCATTGGGGCTGATGTCTTCCAGCGGTATTCTTGAAACAGCAGTTGCTTTTTCAATAACTTCTGACTTTAGTGTACCGGCAGAATTCTTCATCTCTGAGTCAATACTGCCCAGTAGGGACCTGATCCCCCTGTTCAATGCATCTTTCTTATTGCTGGGATTATTGCTCATCGTCTGGATTTATGGTTCTTTCGGATTCTTTGATTTTTGTCATGTTGTTTTTCTGCAGAATCTCTTTGGCAAGGTTCAGGTAATTGATGGCCCCCTTGCTTTCTGCATCATAAAGGATGGCAGGTTTGCCAACACTCGGGGCCTCGCTCAACCTGGAATTGCGGTGGATGATGGTATTAAAAACCATGTCTTCGAAATGCCTTCTCACCTCATTGACGATCTGGTTGCACAACCTGAGCCTTACGTCATACATCGTCATGAGTATACCCTCAATGGCCAGGGATGTATTGAGCCTGCTTTGAACTATCTTGATGGTATTGAGCAATTTTCCTAAGCCTTCCAATGCAAAAAACTCTGCCTGTACAGGTATCGCAACGGAGTCTGACGCAACAAGTGCATTTACTGTTATCAGTCCAAGAGAAGGGGAGCAGTCAATCACTATAAAGTCATAATCATCCCGGATTTCATCCAGCAATTGCTTGATCACATTTTCCCTGTTGGGATAATTGATCATTTCCAGTTCCGCCCCCACGAGATCAATGTGTGAAGGAATAAGGTCAAGGTTGGGTATCTCGGTTTTGAGGATGGAATCAATGGCTTTTGCATCTCCAACCATGCAGTCGTATATGCTTTGCTGGATGTTTTGCAAGTCAAAACCAACACCGGAAGTACTGTTGGCCTGGGGATCTGCATCTACCAACAGCGTCTTGTATTCCAATACAGCTAAGCTGGCTGCCAGATTGATTGCAGTAGTGGTTTTACCAACACCGCCTTTTTGATTTGCTACGCCAATGATCCGGGCCATGAATGTTAATGATTTATTGAGAATGACAGGATGACAAATTTACAATTTCGGCACCATTTTAGGGAACATTATGCATAAAATAATGTTAGTCTTGTATGAATGGTGATATTTACAGGATAATTGTCGGTACAAACAGGGTAGGAAGCAACTCCCGCAAAGTTGGAAGTTTCTACAAGAGCGTTTTTTTATCTAAAGGCATTGATGCTGAGCTGGTTACACTCGAAAATTTCAGTTTAGATCCTGGCTCTGAGGCCTTTCTTTCTTTTCAACAGGAACACCTGAAACCGGTAACAAAGTTTATATTTATTCTGCCTGAATACAATGGAAGCTACCCTGGTATTTTCAAGAGCATGATCGATATTACCGATATCAAGAGCTGTTGGCCTGGGAAAAAAGCGTTGTTGGTTGGCGTTGCCACAGGTAAAGGTGGCAACATCAGGGGCCTTGAGCATGTTACGGGTGTTTTGAATTACCTCAAGGTGAATGTGCTCGCCAACAAGTTGCCCATTTCAACGGTAGACAAACTGATGGATGCTGAGGGAAATATCATCGAACCCAATACCATCAACAGCATTGAACAACAAGTTGCTGAATTCATTTATTTTTAGGCAATGAAAAAACTATTGGGATCTTGGTTTTTTATCCTCATTATGCTGGCTGTTGACTTCTATGTTTTTCAGTCACTCCGTGTGGTAACCTCTTCTTTGTCTCCTAAAACCAGGCTAACCATCCATCTGTTTTACTGGTCATTTACTGTAGTGGCCCTCATGCTTTTCATCGCCATCTCATTCATTGGATTTGAGAAACTTCCCCAACTGGTGAGGAGTTTTGTGTTTCCCGTTGTCATTGGTTTCTTTATAGCAAAAATTGTTGCCACCTTGTTTTTCCTACTGGATGATGTTCGCAGGATTTTTCAGTGGGGTGGAAGCAAAGCCATTGCGGCAATGAATGGTTCATCTTCGTCTGCTGAGGGAATTACCAGGTCAGTGTTTCTGTCTTGGCTTGGCATTGGGGTAGGCGGTGGACTTTTTGGAACCCTGCTCTATGGATTTGGAAACAAATACAAGTACAGGGTTGAAAAAGTAAAATTGAAATTCGAGAACCTTCCATCTGCATTTAAGGGATTGAAAATCATTCAGATATCTGACATACATTCAGGAAGCCTTGAGGATAAAATTGCCGTTGAAAAGGGTGTCCGCAAGTTGATGGAGCAAGAACCGGACCTTGTGTTCTTTACCGGAGATCTTGTCAACAATGTGGCCACTGAAATGGATCGCTTCATTGATGTTTTTTCAAACATCAAAGCGCCCATGGGTGTTTTTAGCATTCTTGGAAACCATGACTATGGTGATTATGTTAAATGGCCCAGCAAAGATGCTAAAGAAGCCAATCTCAATCGCCTAAAGGAAATTCATGGAGAAATGGGTTGGCGCCTGTTGCTCAATGAAAATGTTACCATTGAAAAAGATGGGGAAACCATAGCCCTTATTGGTATTGAGAATTGGGGTGCAAAGGGTAATTTCAGCCGTTATGGGGACCTTCAGAAGGCATACGAAGGAACAGTATCCCATCCGTTCAAAATATTGTTGAGCCACGATCCCAGTCATTGGGAGGCACAGGTTTGCAAAGATTACAAGGATATTGACCTCATGTTTTCAGGCCATACCCATGGAATGCAATTTGGGGTGGAAATTCCTGGATTCAGGTGGAGCCCGGTACAATATATGTACAAACATTGGGCAGGTGTTTATCGGAACAGCAAGCAAAAACTGTATGTAAATCGTGGATTTGGCTTTTTGGGATATCCAGGAAGGGTTGGCATCCTTCCGGAAATAACACTGATTGAGCTTGCTTAAAGTGTATCAATAATTTCAATATCTGCTCTTGTATTTCGTTTAATCCCTAAAAGTAATTTTAGTTTTCTAATTTTGTGTACATGGGATATGCGTTAAGGCCAGTGTTTTTTTCCTGCTTATTTGTGTTGGTGTCAAACTTTTTGGTTGCACAGGATAAGGGTTTGGATACGCTTGCTTTGAAGGCAGAATTGTCTTCCATGAAAAATGATAGCCTGATCAACGAGTTGAGAAAAATGCTTGATTCTGCAGGGCGTAACCAGAGTTTTTTTTCCATCAACATTTCAGCCAGCAACAGGCTCTTCAGTACCAAGAACAATGCCTTCAATTCTCAACAGTCCAATGCAGGTGTTACGGCTATTCTTCCATCTGTTTCCTATATACACAAATCCGGATTTGGATTCTCTGCGACTGGATATGTGAGGGGAATTGACGCAAAGCCATCGCTTTACCAAATGGCCCTCAGCCCATCTTATGATCATATTGGGGAAAAAACCATGTATGGTATTTCATATACGTATTACAATAAAAATGAGCGACTTACTTCAGCAGTAACGCCTTACGACAATGAAGTATATACCTATGTCCAAGACAGAAAATCATGGCTAAGGCCTGCCCTGGCATTGGGTTGGGCGGAAGGAAAGTACCAGGACGTCTCTACCATTCCTGTAAAATTCAATGGAAATTATTTTTGGATAAGAGACACTTCCAATGTGACGATCAATGATCTTTCTGTTAGTGCATCCATTTCACATGCGTTTTCATTCAGCAAAGTATTCGGTGAAAAAGACATGCTGATGATTGCACCGCAGCTCAGCCTGATTGGTGGAATGCAAAGTTATACTACAGTCACAAAGTCTACTGTAGTGGGCACAAGATCAAAGGAGGTTGAGCTTGATAGAATCAGGAAACGCTACAATGTATCGAGTACCGACATTTCGAGTTTCAGACTGCAAACTGCCGCCTTTTCTACCAGTCTTTCATGGTATAGAAATGCTTTCTCTATTTCGGCTGGGTATTTTTTCGCCTATTATTTCAATAGCACGCTATCCAACAGAACTGCACATATTTTCAATATAAGCACAGGGTTGACTTTTTAATATTTATTTACAATCTTTAGATTGGATTTACCACTGTATCGGGTTACTTTCATGCAAAGAAATCATTTCATCAAAAAAGTTGATCGTATGAAAAAAATTGTATTGATCTTATTCATGGTCTTTTTGTCAGCTGGAGCCAATGCACAGGGGTTTAAAATTGGGGTTAAGCTGGGTTCCAATATCACTGATGTAACAGGGCTTCAATTCAAGGATGGATTCAATTATGGTTACCATGCTGGCGTTTTTTCTGAGATCATGTTCTCGAAATATCTTGGCATACAGCCTGAGGCATTGTGGAGCCAGACCAACCTCACTAGTGCTGCCACACCTTCAGCAATTTATCAGCCCTCCCTGGGTACCTTAAGGAGCATAGAATTGACCTATTTGTCCATTCCTGTGCTCTTGAACATAAGGCCTACCAAATTGATAACCCTCCAGGCTGGTCCGCAATTTGGTATCCTGGTGGATAAAACCCAAACAGCAACTGCCAATGCGGGAAATGCGTTCAAAAACGGGGATCTTTCAATGGTTGGCGGGGTTCAGTTCAATTTGTTTAAGCTGAAGTTCTATGGGCGTTATCTGGCAGGGTTGAATAATATCAATGATCTTAGTGACCAGGACAAATGGAAAAGCAAGTCCTATCAACTGGGTGTATCCCTGGCTTTTTAAAAGAATATAAAGTGCATAAAGATCCCGGTCATTGGCCGGGATTTTTTGTTGGCATCAAAGTTGGGATATATACGGGATAACCTCATAACCCATTTTCGGGGGAGGAGAATATGTCATATTGTCTTAAATGAGCAAGCATGGAAATGAACATGAATTTTTTGCAACAAGAGGATGAAGTCGACTTCATGCCCATAATACCATTCAATGAAAATGAGGAGGATGGTACCGATGATACGCTGATTCCAAAGGAATTGCCTTTGTTGCCACTCAGAAATACCGTCCTGTTTCCCGGAGTTGTCATACCCATTACCGTCGGAAGGGACAAGTCTATCAAGGCCATTGCAGAGTCATACAAGACTGACAAATTGGTAGGTGTGCTATCCCAAAAAGACAGCAACATTGAAGATCCTGGAATCGGAGATCTTGTAACTGTTGGAACCGTGGCCAAGATCATTAAGCTCATCAAGATGCCCGATGGGGGAACAACTGCCATTTTACAGGGTAAAAAAAGATTTTCCCTCATCAAGGTTACTGCTGAAGACCCTTATTTTAAAGGTGAAGTTGCCGTTATAGAAGAGGAAGTAATCAAAGACGATCAGCCATTCGATGCTTCTGTTGCATCCATCAAGGATTTGGCAGGGCAGATCATTCAGCTCTCTCCCAATATCCCAACAGAGGCCTCCATCATTTTGCGGAATATTGAAAATCCTTCCTTTCTGATTCATTTTGTGGGAAGCAACCTGAATTGTGATCTTTCCGAAAAGCAACAGTTGCTGGAATTGAGTGATATGCGGCAAAGGGCAGAAATGCTCTTGAATCTTTTGCAGAAAGAGCTGCAGTTTGTGGAGTTGAAAAACAAAGTGACTACCAAGACCAAGACCGAATTGGATAAGCAGCAAAGGGATTATTTCTTGCAGCAACAATTGAAGAGCATCAAGGAGGAACTGGGAGGAGATTCAAATGACCGTGAGATCCAGGAGATGAAGAAAAAAGCAGAGTTGAAAAAATGGACGCCTGCTGCAAAAGAACTTTTTCAAAAAGAAATTGAGAAGTTGGAAAGGATGCACTCGAGTACACCCGATTACTCAACTGTCTACAACCATGTAGACCTCATGCTGGATCTGTCTTGGGAAGACTATACAGAGGACAGCTATGACCTTAAAAAGGCCAAAAAAGTGCTGGACAAGGATCATTATGGCATGCACAAGATCAAGGAAAGAATCCTTGAGTACCTGGCGGTACTCAAATTGAAGGGAGACATGAAAAGCCCGATCCTTTGTTTTGTGGGCCCTCCAGGTATTGGAAAAACGTCATTGGGTAAAAGCATTGCCAGTGCTATCGGTAGAAAATATGTCAGGTTCAGTTTGGGCGGATTACATGATGAAAGTGAAATCAGGGGACACCGCAAAACCTATATTGGCGCAATGCCAGGCAGAATTTTACAGTCCATCAGAAAAGTAAAGTCTTCCAATCCTGTGATGATTCTTGATGAGATTGACAAGGTCGGTAAGGACCACCGGGGGGATCCCTCCTCGGCTTTGTTAGAAGTGCTTGATCCGGAGCAAAACAACAGTTTTTATGACAATTACCTTGAGCTGGAATACGATCTCAGCAAGGTTTTGTTTATTGCAACCGCCAATGACATACAGAGCATTCAGCCTGCATTGAGGGACAGGCTGGAAATCATTGATCTCTCTGGCTATGCAGTAGAGGAGAAGGAAAAAATTGCACAGACCCACCTGCTCCCCAAGCAGAAGGAGTTGCATGGGCTGAAGGAATACAAACTTAAGGTCAGTACAGCCGTGATGACCTATATCATTGAGAACTTTACCCGAGAAAGCGGTGTCAGGGAGCTCGATCGGCAGTTGGCCAGCATCATGAGAAGTCTGGCAAAGGATGTTGCCATCAAGGGTAAAATGAAGTCTATTCTCACATTGAACGATATCACAAGAATTCTTGGGAAGCCCCGGTACAGCAATGATTTGTACAAAACGGTGAACATGCCCGGTGTTGCTGTAGGCCTTGCCTGGACTTATGTTGGAGGTGATATCCTGTTCATTGAATCAACCATCAGCGATGGGAAGGGGGATCTGCAACTCACTGGAAATTTGGGAAATGTGATGAAAGAAAGCGCCCATACTGCATTTACTTATTTGCATGCCAATGCCAAGAAAAATGGGATAGATCCTGAGCTTTTCAAAAAGAAGAACATTCATATCCACGTTCCTGAAGGTGCTGTACCCAAAGATGGTCCAAGTGCTGGGATTACCATGATGTCTGCCTTGGCATCTGCCTTTACTGGCAGAAGGGTTAAGCCATACCTGGCCATGACCGGCGAGATAACCTTGCGTGGCCAGGTTTTACCCGTTGGTGGCATCAAGGAAAAGGTGCTTGCTGCAAAAAGAGCGGGTTTGAAAGAAATCATCCTTTGCTGGCAGAATGAGAAAGACGTCAACGAGATCAATGCAGATTTCATCAAAGGGATGAAATTCCATTATGTCAAGACCATGCAGCAGGTACTGGAACTGGCCCTCGTATAAGTTTTTTTTAATTGGTTAAACATTTTTTAAATCAAATGTGTTAAATACCCGATTAAGAGCATCATGCTCTTATGTTGGTTGTTTTAAGGGTTAAAGAACTTCCCCCATTTTTATGGGGGATTTTCATTTATGGAAACCGATGATTAATTTCGGTCATGGTTCGTCGGCTCACAGTGATGGGTTTATTGCTACTTGCCTTTACAGGGGTTGCCGCACAGACCCTGGGAGGATCGTCTGTATTCAATTTTTTGAGGCTTCAGTTGCATCCCCAGGCAGGGGCTTTGGGTGGACGCAATGTTTCCCATTTTGGCGCAGAGCTTGGCATGATCAGTGAAAATCCATCATTGCTGCGGAAAGGACAGCATTCAGCAGTTTCAGCCAATTTTACATCATTGGCACCTACAATTACAGGGCTTTACGCAGCGGGAGCTTATCACCTGGAAAAAACAGCTACCACAGTAGCGCTGGGCATCACCCATCTTGGATATGGAGACCAACCAGAGGCAGATGCTGCAGGAAATATCCTTGGAACTTTTCGGGCTTATGACCAGTTGCTTGGAATTACCGTTTCCAGGAAGTACAACAAGAAATGGTATTACGGGTCAACGCTCAAGTTCATCAATTCAAGGTATGGTGCCTATTTGAGCCAGGGCCTGGCTCTGGATGTGGGATTGAATTATTACGATGAGGAACGCATGATCCAATTCGGTTTTGCCACCAAAAACATGGGGATTCAGCTAAAGTCATATGGCAATGGCAAGGAGGATCTTCCTTTTGACCTGGTCCTGGGGATGACCAAGCAGCTGGAAAAAGCCCCTATCCGTTTTTCAATCACCGGCCAACGAATGCACCAGTTTGACCTGCTTTACAACGATACCCTTTTTAATGAGACCAACTTTGGAAGGCGGCCCAAGTCCAATTTTGGGACCAAAATTTTCAGTCATCTCGTTCTTGGAACTGACATACTGGTGGGAGAGAAAATTGTGCTTACAGGTGGATACAATGTATTAAGAAGAAGGGAATTGCGCATTCAAAACATTGTCAGTGGCCTTACAGGCTTCAGTTATGGATTCAACCTTCACTTGCAAAGGCTTAGAATTTATTACGCGAGAACACATTACCAGTCTTCGCTTTCCCACCATCAAATCAGCTTTTCTTTCAGGCTTCAGCCTGAACAAGATCAGAAATAACTCAGTTTGGTTTTGGGCGTCAGTGCCAACAGTGTTTCATACATGAGATGAATGGTCTGTTCAATATCATCCTTGTGGATCATTTCAACAGTTGTATGCATGTACCTCAATGGGATGGAAATCAACACTGATGGGCATCCGTCATTGGCATAGGCAAATGAATCCGTATCTGTGCCTGTGCTGCGGCTCACTGTTCTCATCTGAACAGGGATATTTTTTTTCTCAGCAACATCTTCAACCAACGAAAGCAACTTGTTGTGTACCGCAGGTCCAAAAGCCAGTGATGGCCCTTTACCGCAAGCCACATCTCCCTCAATGATTTTATTGATCATCGGGGTGGTTGTATCGTGGGTGACATCTGTAATGATGGCCACATCAGGCTTTATCCTTCTGGCAATCATTTCAGCTCCACGCAGTCCAATTTCTTCCTGTACTGCATTCACCACATAGAGCGCATAGGGGAGCTTCTTTTTGTTCTCTTTGAGCAAGCGTGCCACTTCTGCAATCATGAAGCCGCCAACCCTGTTGTCAAGTGCTCTTCCGATGATATAATCATAAGCCAGTTCGTCATAGCCCTCTTCATAAGTGGCCACTGCTCCAATATGAATACCCAGTGCTTCAACTTCTTTTTTATTTTTCGCTCCGCAGTCAAGGAACAGGTTTTCAACGGATGGCTGCGGATCTTTTCGCTCTCCACCACCAATGCGGGTATGAATGGCGGGCCATCCAAAAACAGCTTTTACAGCTCCTTTTTTCCCGTGGATAAGAACCCTTTTGGCGGGTGCGATCTGGTGGTCAACGCCCCCATTTCTTTTTACATAAATCAGCCCTGCATCGGAGATGTAGTTGACGAACCAGCTGATTTCATCAGCATGCGCTTCAATCACTACCTTGAACTTCTCAGTAGGGTTGATGATGCCTGCAACAGACCCATAGGCATCGGTGAAAATCTCATCCACATGTGGCTTGATGTATTCCATCCAGAGTTTCTGGCCACCAGACTCAAAGCCAGTAGGGGATGGGGTATTGATATATTTTTTGAGAAATTTGTAGGAATCTTCTGAAAGTATTTTCTTGGATTTTCCTTTGGTTGCTTTTGCCATGATGGGTCAATTATTTGTAGTACCGGTCATCTGCGCAGGATGATGGACTGTGTTTTTGCGGTATCGCTTCTGTTGCCTTTTTTGTCTTTCATCCAAAAACTGAACGTTGCTGTGTCATTCCTGTTGCACCTGGGCTGTAGCTCGATGGCATAGGTAAATGTCACCAACACCTCACCATCAAAATTTTTCGTTCTGGGTGTCTCGGCCGGAATGCGGTACAGGAACGAATCAACAAAATTGCTTTGTGCACAACGGGTGGTTGTTTTTCTTACCCAAATGGTATCAACAAAATCTCCTTCTTTATCGGTCAGTCTCATGTTGATCAAAAGATCGCTACCGGGAGGGATAATCGTGGAGCTGATGCTTTTGATGGTCAATGAAGGCTTGGACTGGAAAGTCTCTTTCCCGCAAGCCACCATAAACAGCACGAATAGTAACGCTATGAACTGTTTTGTCATGTACCTTTGTTGTGTTTCAAAATTAACCGATTCAAGTTGAAAAACCTATTCGGACAGGCCCATTTTACAGAACATTTAACCCTTGGGGTAAACGAGGATTTTTCAGCCCTCGCCATGGCTATTTTCAGGTGTCAGGCCATCCAAAACCCTGTCTATGCTGCATACCTCGGCCATTTGAAGGTTGATAATACGAGGGTCAAGTCCATTCGTGAGATCCCATTTCTTCCTATTTCATTTTTCAAGTCACATGTATTGAAGTCTGGAGAATTTACGGAAACATTCATTTTTGAGAGCAGTGGCACAACGGGAAGCATCAACAGCAAGCATTATATCAAGGATATTTCAGCCTATTTAACCAACGCTGAAAACAATTTCAGAGAAGTATACGGAGACCCTTCTGCCTATTGTTTTCTAGCCCTATTGCCTTCTTACCTGGAAAGGGAGAACTCGTCTTTGGTAGCCATGGCTGATCATTTTATCAAATTGAGCCAACACCCATTGGGCGGTTTTTTTCTTTATGAAAACGAACAACTTCATTCCGTTTTATCGCAGTTGGAAAGTCGTGGGGAAAATGTTGTGTTGTTGGGTGTAACCTATGCCCTGGTTGATTTTGCAGAAGCATACTCCATGAAACTTCGACATACGATTGTGATGGAAACAGGAGGGATGAAGGGCCGAAAAAAAGAACTCACGAGAGAGGAGTTGCATGCGTTCCTTACATCAAATCTTGGCGTGGGAAGCATCCATGCGGAATATGGAATGACCGAATTGCAATCTCAGGCCTATTCAAAAGGAAAAGGTATTTTCAGGCCCTCCTCAACCATGAAGGTTTTGTTGAGGTCTCCCGATGATCCATTCGAGGTTTGGGAATCACATGAAAACCCTGGTAAGACAGGGGCGATCAATGTAGTTGATCTGGCCAATGAAGACAGCATTTCCTTCATTGCGACCGATGACCTGGGCCGTTTTACGGGTGATGGTGGATTTGAGGTTCTTGGGCGGATAGACAATGCAGATATTCGCGGTTGTAGTTTGCTCTCCCTTTAACAAAATCATCAATTGCGTGTTAATCATCATAGTTTTGAAATCAATAACAACCTCATGAGTGTACTCAAGCAAATGGCCACCTATCTCTATCTCAGGAAAAAAGATCCCAATACACCCAACTCCCAATGGGTCAAGTATATGCATGGGATCAACAGGATTTCCTTATTGTTATTTGTGTTTGCAATCATTGTCATGATTGTCAAGTTGTTCATTAAAAAATAAGTCTTGGATTTTGCTACTTCACCATAACATGGATGATAGAAGCAGCTTTCTCAGATGCCTTGCCCCCTGCCTGCAGCAGTTGATTGAGTTGAAAGTAATCATCCTTGATTTGTTGTATGGCCATGTTATCTGAAAGCAAACGCTCAAGCGCAAAAGCAATATTGTCTGCAGTCAAATTATGTTGGATCAGTTCCGGAACAACTTCCTTGTCCATGATCAGGTTGACCAGTGAGATGTATTTTATTTTGATGATTCGTTTGGCAATGGCATAAGAGATCGGTGAACCGAGATAGCATACCACCTCTGGCACCCCAAATAATGCTGTTTCAAGTGTCGCAGTTCCGGAGGTGACCAATGCTGCATCTGCAATGGATAACAAGCCATAGGTGTCACCCTTCAGCACTTTGATGTTTTCAAATGCATTGGTGAATTGGGAGATCATTTCATCAGAAATACCTGGAGCTTGGCCTACCACAAAAACATGCTTTGGAAACTTTGCTGCAGCTTCCAGCATGATGGGGAGTTTCTTAAGTATCTCCTGTTTTCTGGAGCCTGGAAGCAGGGCAATAATTTTTTTTCCTCCCTCGATGTGCAGGGTCTTCCTAGTAGCATCAGGGTTACTGGTGTTTTTATAGTCCTCAATGATCTCTATCAGTGGATGCCCAACATAATCAACAGGGTAATTCCATCGCTGGTAAAAGTTTTTTTCAAAGGGCAGAATAACCATCATCTTGTCTACCACTTTCCTCAATGTCTTCACCCTGTTTTCTTTCCATGCCCATACCTGGGGAGAGATATAGTAAGCTGTTTTGAATCCTTTTCCTTTGACAAATTTTGCCATGGGAATATTGAAGCCCGGGTAATCAACGAAGATGACAAGATCTGGTTGATACTGCAGGATATCGCTTTTACAAAAACGCATGTTGCCTAAGATGGTAGGCAGGTTGCTGATCACCTCTGCAAAACCCATGAATGCCAGGTCCCGATAATGTTTGACAATCGTTGCGCCTTCTTGCTGCATGAGGTCTCCACCCCAGGCGCGAAAATCTGCCTGGCTGTCATTTTGCTTGATGGCCCTGATCAACCTGCTTGCGTGCAAGTCTCCTGAGGCCTCACCCGCTATTATATAATATTTCATGGGGTTGAGGTGTTATGCGATCAGCTGAAAAACTTGAAAAGCAATGCAGATACTGCGTAGATCAAAGTGACGGTAAAAATTCCTTTTGCTGTTTTGTCCCTTTGTCCATTGATGTGAAAGGTGAACAGTACAATGTTCAACAGCAGGCAGGGAATGGTGAGGGCAGTGACCAATTGTTTGTTCCCTTGCAATGCATGTAGAAAATCACTGAAGCTGTAAAGGCTGAATTTCCAGAGGTAATAACCGTAAAAACTGAATACCGGTACAATCAACCCAAGGAAAACGCCATAAACAAAATTGTCTTTTTTCAGGATTTCCATGTGTAGTCTTTTTCAAGTTTGGTTTTTAGCAAATGGTTGGTCAAATCATATTGAACGGGAACAACACTCACAAAGTTGTTCTCCAGTGCCCAAACATCTGTATCCTTGCTTTTTTCAAGGTTCTGGAAAATGCCGGTAAGCCAGTAATATTTTTTGCCGGAAGGGTCTTTTCTTTCTTCAAAATCTTCTTCATATTTGGCATAGGCCTGTCTGCATACCTTGACACCCTTGATCAGCTCCACATCACCCTTGGGTATATTAACGTTGAGGCAAAGATGCTTGTCTGCTTTTTTTGAAAGTACTTGTTCCACAATGAGCCTCGCATATTTTTTGGCGGCTGTAAAATCCGCTTCCAGGCTATAATCCATAAGGGAGAATCCAATGGATGGAATGTTTTCGATCGATGCTTCGATGGCGGCACTCATGGTTCCGGAATAGATCACGTTGATGGAATGGTTTGCGCCATGGTTGATGCCGCTGAGGCAAATGTCAGGTTTCTGGTGAAGGATCTTGTCTACAGCCAGCTTTACACAATCAACGGGTGTTCCACTGCATGACCATGATTCAACGCCATCCATCAAATGAACCTTGTGTAACCTCAGGGGGAAGCCAATGGTGATAGCGTGCCCCATCCCTGATTGTGGTTTGTCTGGTGCCACTACAACAACCCTTCCAAGGTCTTTAACCGCCTCAATCAGGTGCCTGATGCCAGGTGCAGTCAGGCTGTCATCGTTGGTAATCAGGATTACCGGTACTTTTTTTGTCTTTTTTGCGCTGCTTTTCTTTTTCATCCCTTTAATAATGAATAAAATTAGCACTTATTTCAGTTCCTATCCGGATGCTGTGTAATAGATTATGAATAAAAATTTAGTAAAAAATAGTTTGAAAACTAAATAATTTAGTATATTGCCCCAAATTAATTAGTATGTCACAGTCATATGCAGGCCAAAATCTAAAGTATCTGCGCAAGTTGAAGGGGCTGACCCAGGAAGAATTTGCCAACAAGCTTCAAATCAAACGTTCTCTTCTTGGTGCTTATGAAGAAGAAAGGGCTGAGCCGCGGATTGATGTTTTGGAAATGATCAGTGACCAGTATGGCATAAGCCTCGATGAACTCCTTCGCAGAGACCTCAGCGAGTCAAACGTGAGTTACCTTTCCAGAAGAAGGCAGCAGAAGTTAGGGGCAGAAAACAACCAGATTCATTTTGTTCCCATGAAAGCAGCTGCAGGGTATTTAGCAGGCTATGCGGACGAAGAGTTCATTGATGAGCTGAATACTTTTACCCTGCCCATGTTGGGAAGCGGTCAGTACCGGGCTTTTGAAATCATTGGCGACAGCATGTTGCCAACGCCTACAGGATCCATCATTGTTGGTCAGAAGGTGGAATCCCTGGATGATGTAAAACAGGATGCTGCTTGTATCGTGGTCAGCAGAAACGAGGGTATTGTGTACAAGCGCCTGTCCCGCAATCCCAAGGCCAAAAGCAAGGTTACACTCGTCAGTGACAATCCATCTTATCAGCCATACAATGTCAATGCAGAAGACATCCTGGAAATGTGGCAGGCACAAATGGTGATTACAAAAGTGGCACAGCAGCAACGCTGGGATGTAGGTCAACTGGCCAACCTTGTTACCAATTTGCAGGAACAGGTCAGCACCATGAAAAAACGCATGAACTGATCTCTTTTAGATCAATCTGATGCGTTTCTTGCATATTTTATGCACATCCCGTTGATAACCTGCACCAAGAGGGGAATACCCATTCAATTATCTTTGACAGCCAAGGTATTGGGCAATTGGGTAGGTTTTACATTTAAACAAGTGAAGCAGCATGTCTAAGCAGAAGGAAACCGAAATATTTGAATACAACGAAGACTCCATCAGAAGCCTTGACTGGAAAGAGCATATTCGCCTTCGCCCAGGCATGTACATTGGTAAGCTGGGAGATGGTAGCAGCCAGGACGATGGAATTTATGTACTGCTCAAGGAGGTGATGGACAATTGCATCGATGAGCACATGATGGGCTATGGCAAGCATATTGAGCTTGTCTTGAACAGCAGAGAGGTGACCATCAGGGATTATGGCCGTGGCATACCCTTGGGGAAGCTGGTGGATGTGGTCAGCAAGATCAATACCGGTGCCAAATATGACAGCAAAGTATTCCAGAAAAGTGTGGGATTGAACGGTGTGGGTACCAAGGCCGTGAATGCCCTGAGTGAATATTTTAAGGTTACCGCCTTCAGGGATGGAAAGGAAAAAACTGCAGAGTTCAAGCGTGGAGAACTGGTCAAGGAACACAAAGAGGTTTCCTCTTCGGAATCCAATGGAACCCAGGTCATGTTTATTCCTGACGAAAGTATTTTTCGCAATTATCACTTCATCTCTGATTATATAGATAAGCAGCTTTGGAACTATTGTTACCTCAATGCCGGCTTGGTCATCAATTACAATGGCAGGAAATTCCTGAGCAAAAACGGATTGCTGGATTTGTTGCACCGCAATGCCAATGAAGATGAGCTCCGTTATCCGGTGATTCACCTCAAGGGCGAGGACATCGAAGTGGCCCTTTCCCATAACAATGAATACGGGGAAGACATCTACAGCTTTGTCAATGGTCAGTATACCACCCAGGGAGGTACGCATGTGGTTGCCTTCAGGGAGGCCTTTGTGAAGACCATCCGTGATTTTTTCAAAAAAGATTATGATACTTCAGATATCAGGCAAAGCATCGTGGCTGCTGTAGCTGTGAGGGTTCAGGAGCCTGTATTTGAATCCCAGACCAAAACAAAACTCGGATCTCAGTACATATCAGAGGGTGGTCCTTCTATGAAGAATTTCATGCTGGATTTCTTTTCGCGTGAACTCGACAATTACCTGCACAAGCACCCTGCAGTGGCCGAGGCCATGAAAAAAAGAATTGAGCAGAGTGAGCGAGAAAGAAAGGAATTGGCCGGGATCAAAAAGCTTGCCAATGAACGTGCAAAAAAAGCCAACCTGCACAATAAAAAATTGAGGGATTGCCGCATGCACCTCAATGCTGAGCCACCTGCAAAAGGCAAGGAAGAATACATTGCCAAGCAGTTGCTCAGCACCATTTTTATCACCGAGGGTGACTCCGCGAGTGGATCAATTACCAAATCCCGGGATGTGGAAACACAGGCGGTATTCAGCCTTCGGGGTAAGCCGCTCAATAGTTTTGGGCTTACCAAAAAAGTGGTCTATGAAAATGAGGAATTCAACCTGTTGCAGCATGCTCTCAACATCGAAGATGGTATGGATGACCTGCGTTACAACAATATCATCATTGCCACCGATGCAGACGTTGATGGTATGCACATCCGTTTGTTGCTGATGACATTTTTTCTTCAGTTCTTCCCAGACCTTGTCAGGGATGGACATGTCTATATCCTCGAGACACCTTTGTTCCGGGTCAGGAACAAACAGGAAACCATTTATTGCTATTCCGAAAACGAAAAACAGGCTGCAGTAAAAAAGATTGGTGCAAAGGCCGAGATTACCCGGTTCAAGGGGCTTGGCGAAATATCTCCCGAAGAATTCAAAAGGTTCATCGGCCCCGACATGAGAAAGTCACCGGTAATTCTGGAGAGCCAAATCCACATCCAGCAATTGCTGGAATACTATATGGGAAAGAATACCCAGGAAAGACAGGATTTTATTGTTTCAAATCTTCGTATCGAACTGGATACAGTGGAGGATTCAATCTGATTGATTATGATACATGTAGTTTTCAACGAGCCCGATGTAGAGGTATTAAAAAAAGCCATTGAACTCGATGCTGCATTGAGTGGTGAAGTGGTGTTGATCCGTGATGATTATGCAGTCGGTCCGCTGCTCAATATTTTCACTCCAGAGGGAGCTGCAGAAAGAAAAGACTGGTGGAGAATGGTTTTTGCAGGTGGCGAACATGGTGGAATTGTAGATGAGGGAAAAGTCAATGATGAGCAGGTATTGCTCAATATCAAAGAGGCCCTGGCCAATGATGAAGCTGAGCAGGTATGGATCTGGGCAGCCCAGAACAAGCATGATGTTTGCGGATACTATTGGCTGGTAGGACAATTGTCTGAATTCCAGGGAAGGATAGAAATCCTTTACCTTAACAATCTTCCTTTTATCAATGAAAAAGGGAATATCTTTTATCCTGATTGGTTGAGCCAAATTCAGCCCCGGGAATTCCTCAAGGCCAAGAAACTTGCCAGGCCAATTACCACCAGTGAATTTGAAGTAGATGCTGATGAGTGGAATAAAATTGCAGCTGAAGGAAAAATGGTTCGTTTACTGGAAGGGGGTAAAAAACTCATCCAAAAAGATGTTGATTATTACGATGCCGACCTTGCCAGGTACATCACTGCGGATGCCCAAAAAGCCAACAAAGTGATCAACGCTTTTCTTTCCAAGAACAAAGAAACTACCGGGGATGCATTCATGCTCTGGAGGCTCAAAGAATTGGCCCAGCAGCCTCAGTTTGAGGTGCAGGGTGAATTGAAAGGGCTCAAGGATTTTGACATTAAAAAGAGAACGGCCGTAGAAGCTGCTGAATAAAAAGAGAACCATGGCGAAGGCGAAATTTGTAATTGATCACGACAATGAATCAGGCGTTTCAGGGCAGTATAAAAGCTGGTTCCTGGATTATGCCTCTTATGTAATTCTTGAGCGTGCAGTGCCAGGTGTTGTGGATGGTCTCAAACCAGTACAGAGAAGGATTCTTCACTCCATGAAAGAGATGGATGATGGAAGGTTGAACAAGGCAGCCAACATCATAGGACAAACCATGCAGTACCATCCGCATGGCGATGCCAGTATTCAGGATGCATTGGTCAATCTTGGCCAAAAAGACCTGCTTGTGGATACCCAGGGAAACTGGGGAGATGTCAGAACTGGAGATGATGCGGCAGCTGCGCGGTATATCGAGGCAAGGCTGAGTAAATTCGCATTGGACGTGGCTTTCAATGCAAAGACCACCAAATGGCAGTTGAGCTATGATGGCAGAAAAAAAGAGCCCATCGATCTTCCAATGAAATTTCCCATGCTGCTGGCACAAGGGGCAGAGGGGATTGCGGTGGGTTTGTCCACCAAAATTCTTCCGCATAATTTTAATGAGCTGATTGACGCATCCATCAAATACCTGAAGGGGAAGAAGTTTGAATTGTTCCCTGATTTCCAGACGGGAGGCATGATTGATGCCAGCAATTACAACGACGGAAAACGCGGCGGGCGTATTCGTTGTCGCGCACATATTTTTGAAGTGGACAAGAAATCGCTGGTCATCAAGGACGTTCCTTATGGCGTAACCACGACCCAGCTGATGGAATCGATTGTAAAGGCAAATGATCAGGGCAAGATCAAAATCAAGAAAGTAACAGACAATACTGCCGCTGAAGTGGAGATCCTGGTGGAACTGGCAGCTGGAATATCATCAGACATCACCATCGATGCCTTGTATGCTTTTACTGATTGCGAGGTGAGTATCGCGCCCAATGCCTGTGTGATTGTTGATCAAAAACCGCTGTTTCTTTCCGCTACAGAATTGTTGAGGATTTCAGCAGACAATACCAAAGACCTGTTGAAGCAGGAGTTGGACATCAGGCTTACAGAACTCCAGGAAAAATGGCATTTCACTTCATTGGAGAGAATCTTTTTTGAAGAAAAGATTTACAAGGAGCTAGAAAAAAAGCACGAGGACTGGGAAAAGGTTTTGCTCGCCATCCAAAAAGGATTTGATCCTTTCAAAAAACTTTTCAAAAGGGAAATCACCAGAGAAGATATTGTAAAACTCACTGAAAAGCCAGTTCGCCGCATCTACAAACTGGACATTGATGAGCTGAACATGCAGATCAAGGCTATCGAAGAAGAGATCAAACAGGTCAACCACCACCTGGCCAATCTTACCGATTATGCCGTGGCCTATTACCAGGGTTTGCAAGAGAAATATGGTAAGGGAAGGGAACGCAAGACAGAGATCAAACCTTTCGATGTCATTCAGGCCAGGAATGTTGCCATAGCCAATGTTCGGCTGTACATGAACCGTGCAGAGGGTTTTATCGGTACCAGTTTGAAAAAAGACGAGTTCATTACTGAATGTTCCGACCTTGATGATATCATTGTCTTTACGAGAAGAGGCATCATGAAAGTGGTGAAAGTGGATGACAAGGCATACATCGGGAAGGACATTATCTATGCCGCGATCTTCCAGAAAAATGATGAGCGGTCTACCTACAACATGATTTATACAGATGGAGCTACTGCTATATCGTATGCAAAACGTTTCAATGTAACCGGTGTTACCCGAGACAAGGAATATGATTTGACCAAGGGCAGCGATAAGTCAAAAATCAACTATTTCACTGCCAATGCCAATGGAGAAGCTGAATCGGTTGCCATTGTGTTGAGTCCGAATTGCAGCGCAAGAAACAAGCAACTTGATTTCTATTTTGAAACATTAGACATCAAGGGCCGCAGTTCAGTTGGTAATCAAGTTACAAAATACCCAATCAAGAGTGTTAAGCTCAAGGAAGCAGGCAAGTCTACGCTGGGTGGCAGGGACATTTGGTTTGATGAGGTTTTTGGCCGTTTGAATGTTGATGGCAAAGGCAGGCTATTGGGAAGTTTTCAACCCGATGATCAATTGCTGGTCATCTTCAAGCAGGGATTTTATGAAATTACCAGTATTGAATTGACACAAAGAATAGATGTTGAGCAGCTGATTACCATTGAAAAATTTGATACTAGAAAGATCATCACTGCCATCTACATGGACAACGAGAAATTGCAGTTCAACGTAAAGCGTTTCAAGATTGAAACAACAACAATGAACAACAAGTTCTTTTTTATCAGGGAAGCTGAAGGCAATCGGGTGGAAGCTGTTTCAACGGAGTTGGCACCAGTTGCCATCATTCGCTCAGGCAAAGGTGCTCAGCTGAAGGAGTCAAGGGTCAGGGTTGCTGATTTTGTAGAAGTGATGGGATGGAAGGCCGTGGGCAACAAGCTGACAGATTTTTCTAAGACAACTGAAATAGAATGGCTGGATACGGAAGGAAACAAGCAAACAGCCCTTTTTTAGGCTTGATTTTACAGGTTAAGTACCCATAGTCATCCCAAATGCCATGGATGGCATATATTTGTGGTTCGAACAATAACTGTTTCAAATGCCTCTTAAAAGAGAAGAAGATTTCAACGCACAGCTTTCTGGATCCATGTCGGAGCCGGAAACCGGTTCCAATAGTTGGTTCAAGAGACGCAAGAAAGGAATCAGCACATCTACGGCTGAGAAAAAAGAAGCACCTGATGGTCTTTGGACAAAATGCCCCGATTGCAAGTATACCTGTACAACGGTAGAATTAAAGGAAAATTTCTCGGTATGCCCACAGTGCCATTACCATCACCGTATTGGCAGTGCGGAATACTTTGACATACTTTTTGACGATCAACAATACCATGAAATGTTCGCAGAAGTGCGGTCAATTGATTTTCTGGGCTTCAATGACCTCAAGCCATACAAGAAGCGTCTTGATGACGCCTACGAAAAAACGGGGCTCCATGATTCCATCACTGCTGCTCATGGAAAGGTGAATGGGCTTGATCTTGTGGTTTGTTGCATGGATTTTAATTTCATCGGTGGTTCATTGGGGAGTGTGATGGGTGAGAAAATTGCAAGATCAGCAGATTATTGCCTGAAGCACCGCATCCCCTTCATGATCATCAGCAAAAGTGGCGGCGCCCGCATGATGGAAAGTGCATTTTCCTTGATGCAACTTCCTAAAACAATTGGTAAGATCAGCCGGCTTGCTGTTGCCGGAATTCCCTATATCTCACTCTGTACAGATCCAACCTATGGTGGCACAACCGCCTCTTTCGCCATGGTTGGAGACATCAATATCGGTGAACCCAAGGCCATGATTGGTTTTGCAGGACCAAGGGTAATCAAGGAAACCATCAAGCGTGATCTGCCGGAAGGATTTCAGACTTCAGAATTTGTCATGGATCATGGATTCCTTGATATGATTGTTGCCAGGAAAGATCTAAAGGAACGTCTTGCTACATTGCTCGGACTTTTTGCCAGCTAACTGCATTTTTTCAACCGTATCGCGTGCGTTCAAATAAACAATGGAACTCAGGAACAAATCTGCCACATTCGAGTATTTCATCGAAGACAAATTCGATGCGGGAATGGTTTTGACCGGTACAGAGGTTAAATCACTCCGGGATGGAAGGGTGAGTTTCAATGATAGTTATTGTTTGATTGACAGGGGAGAAATGTATGTGAAAGGCCTTCATATTGCGCATTATTCCTTCGGGAGCTACTCCAATCATCCTCCAGTGCGTGATAGAAAATTGCTTCTGAAAAAAAAGGAGATCTCTCGAATTACCCAGAAGCTTAAAGACAAAGGCTTTACCATCATTCCACTCAAAATATATTTCAATGAGAGAGGATTTGCCAAAATGCAAATAGGGTTGGCAAAGGGTAAAAAACTTCATGACAAACGGGAGTCAGTCAAACAACGGGAGTCTGAGCGCGAGATCAAAAGGTACCTGGGTTAATTGTTCAACCAATTGTCGTAATTCTTTTGTGGTTCTGCATTAATTTTTTGGAAGTATTAGAGTTTTTCGTCAATTTTGATCAAATGAAAAGAAATTATACAAACAACGGTTGGCATTTTATCTCTGATAAGGGGTAAATCCTATGTTGTGTAATAACATATGTAAAGCCCCGATTATTCGGGGCTTTTATTTTTAAATCAATCACTGCATGGAAAAAATGAATAAGGTTAAGTTGAGCACCACATTCCGAAAGATGGCAGCCGACCTGTATACCCCGGTTGGCATTTATCTCCGCCTTCGGGATAAGTTCAGGGATACCATTTTGCTGGAAAGTACGGACCATCATACCGCTGAGAATAGTTTTTCTTTCATTGCCATCAATGCCATCGGAGGCATTGAAATAACGGCTACCCATGAGGTAGAGTGTAAGTATCCAGGAGACATCCCAAGCAAACGAACACTTGAAGATGCAGATGTCCCGGGATTGGTTTGGGAATATATGCAAGGGTATGCTGTTGAAGCTGGAGCAAAAGAAACTAAACTCGCCCAAGGGCTTTATGGATATACTGCCTATGACGCCATTCCTTTTTTTGAGACAATTCAATTCAGGGACAAGCCTTATGCAGTAAAAAAAAGTCGGAAATCAGCCGCTAACCTTCAGGATGATGCCATTCCATTGTTGCGGTATCGGTTGTATCAGTATGTGATTGCCATCGATCATTTCAGGGATGAACTTTATTTGTTGGAGAACCATATACCGGGCATTGATGGAGACAAACAATTGATTGAAAACATCATTTGTGGCAGAGACCTTCCGCAGTTTCCTTTTGAGTCTACTGGTGACGAAAGTTCCAATCTTACTGATGAGGAGTACATTGAAATGGTGAAAAAGGGGATTGCTCATTGCTACCGGGGTGATGTGTTTCAGATTGTCTTGAGCAGGAGGTTTGAGCAATCCTTCAAAGGGGATGAATTCAATGTTTATAGGGCTTTGAGGATGATCAATCCTTCTCCCTATCTTTTCTTTTTTGATTATGGTGAATACAAACTGATGGGGTCGTCCCCTGAAAGTCAGCTCATCATTGCCAACGGACAGGCCATTGTTCACCCGATTGCCGGAACATTCAAGAGAAGTGGAGATGATGCTGTAGACAGAAAAGAAGCCGAACGCCTGTTGCAGGACCCCAAAGAAAATGCTGAGCATGTGATGTTGGTAGATCTTGCCCGTAATGACCTTAGCCGCGTTTGTGATCATGTGAAAGTGGCCCATTACAGGCAGGTAAAATTTTATTCCCATGTGATCCATCTGGTGAGTGAAGTGGTCGCTACTGTCAGAAAAAATGCCAATCCATTCCTCTTGATGGCCAAAACATTTCCTGCCGGAACCTTGAGCGGTGCGCCAAAATTCAGGGCCATGGAGTTAATAGATGAATATGAAAGAACCAAGCGTTCTTTCTACGGCGGTGCAATAGGCTTTACCGGATTTGATGGGTCATGCAACCACGCCATCCTGATCAGGAGTTTCCTGAGCCGCAATAATACACTTTACTATCAGGCCGGTGCAGGCATTGTGGCCTCCAGTGTGCCCGAAAGTGAGTTGCAAGAAGTCAACAACAAGCTTGGTGCATTGAAGAAAGCAGTGCTGTTTGCCAATGAGATTAACAAAAAATAAAATCACCACGTCCCTTGAAACGAATACTGGTTCTCGATAATTATGATTCCTTCACCTATAACCTGGTGCATCTCGTCAAAGAGATCATGGGTGAGGAAGCTGATGTCTACCGCAATGATGAAATATCGATTGAGGAAGCTGCACAATATGAGAAGATTCTCTTGTCTCCAGGCCCAGGCATTCCTGAAGAAGCAGGGATTCTTCTTCCATTGATCAAAGCGCTAGCCCCTACACATGCATTGTTTGGCGTTTGTCTTGGGCAACAGGCCATGGGTCAGGCTTTTGGAGGTGAACTGGCCAACCTCTCAGAGGTTTACCATGGTGTCGCCACACCCATTCACCTTGCTGAGGGCTTGCAGCCATCGGTTTATATAAATGACTGGTTTAATGGGCTGGATCCAACACTTGAAGTGGGCAGGTACCACAGTTGGGTAGTAAAGCAGGAGGGATTCCCGGCTGATTTGGAGATTACATCTACTGATGAAAACGGAATGATCATGTCTTTGCGCCACAGAAGCTTTAATCTACAGGGCGTGCAGTTTCATCCGGAAAGTGTACTGACTCCACAAGGCAGAACAATGCTCGAAAACTGGTTGCTGAGCAGACCATAAAACATAAAAATTCATTGATGAAACAGACATTGAATTATCTTTTTGAACACAAGACATTGTCAAGGGAACATGCCCGGCAAATTCTGTTGGATTTAGGAAAGGGTGCTTTCAATGAGCATGAACTGAGTGCTTTCATGACGGTCTATCTCATGAGGACCATTACCATTGAGGAACTCATGGGATTTAGGGATGCGCTGTTGGAGCTCTGTGTGCCCATTGATTTTGAGGAAAGAAAAGTCATGGACATTGTAGGAACGGGAGGTGATGGCAAAAATACCTTCAACATATCAACCCTTTCCTGCTTCATTGTTGCGGGTGCTGGTCAGCCTGTTGCCAAGCATGGCAGCTATGGAGCCAGTTCCATCAGCGGGGCCTCCAACCTCATGGAATCCCTGGGTTACAAGTTCAAGAATGATCAGGCGCAATTGCGCAAGGAGCTTGATGAAACCAACATGTGTTTCCTGCATGCCCCTGTTTTTCATCCCGCACTCAAGGCTGTGGGCCCTATCAGGAAAAACCTCAGGGTGCGCACTTTTTTCAACATGCTCGGCCCCATGGTTAATCCATCCAACCCAACCTATCAAATGGTTGGGGTGTACAACCTTGAGATTGCCAGGATCTATAATTACTTGCTTCAGGGTATGGACAGGGATTTTTCCATTGTTCATTCCCTGGACGGGTATGATGAAATATCGCTTACCTCCGATGTAAAACTGATCACCCCCGCAGGGGAGAAAATCTTTACCCCAGCACAATTGGGCGGCATGCAGATTGATGCTCAGGAAATTTGGGGCGGTGAAACAGTTGCGGATGCAGCCTCAATTTTCATGCGCATTCTCAAAGGTGAGGGTACTGCAGCACAAAATGCTGTTGTGACTGCCAATGCAGCCATGGCCCTCTATATGACACCGGTATACAACGACTATGCCGTTGCATTTGATGCAGCCAAAGAAAGCCTGGAAAGCGGAAAAGCCCTTGGCGTGCTCAATTCACTGATTGCCATTCAATCCTGAACCCATGAATATATTGGACACCATAGTAGAAAGGAAAAAAGCAGAAGTTGCTGAGCGAAAGCAGCAGAAGTCACTTGACGTAATCAAGGCGGATGAATACTATACCAGAAAAACGATTTCCCTTGTGGAAGGATTGTCAAAGCCCAATGCATCAGGCATCATCGCAGAATTCAAAAGAAAATCGCCTTCAAAAGGGATCATCAATGACAGGGTTGATCCGGTGGAAGTGACGAAAGCCTATCAGGATGCAGGCGCATCAGCTGTTTCCATATTGACCGATGCATATTTTTTTGGTGGAAATGATCAGGACTTGCTGCGGGCAAGGCAAGCATTGGATATTCCCATTTTGCGCAAGGAATTCATCATCGATGAATACCAGGTTCACGAAGCAAAGGCATTGGGCGCTGATCTGATTTTGTTGATTGCAGCTTGTCTGAGCAAGGAAGAAGTGGTTCGTTTTTCAACTTTGGCCAGATCTCTGGGCTTGGAGGTTTTGCTTGAACTGCATGATGAGGATGAGCTGGATCATGTTTGTGACACCATTGATCTGGTGGGGATCAACAACAGAAGCCTCAAAACTTTTGATGTCAACATTGCCCGCAGCCTCAGGATGGCCGGACAGCTTCCGAAGGACAAGTTGAAAGTGGCAGAAAGTGGCATCGATGATCCTGCCCAGGTTAAATTGTTCAAAGAAAATGGATACAGCGCATTTTTGATCGGAGAAAATTTTATGAAAACAAATGATCCCGGAATCGCGTTAAATGAGTTTAGGAAACAGATTGAAATGATAGGATGAGACTGAAAGTATGTGGTATGACAGGAATTGCACAGCTCAAAGAGCTGGAGACGATTGGCGTGGATTTCGCCGGTCTGATCTTCTATCCGCAATCTCCCCGTTATGCCATGAAATTTGGATTGACCCCTGAATTGCTCAGGCAGGAAAAACTTCGCATCAACAGGGTGGGGGTTTTTGTGAATGAAGAGCAGGATACTGTGTTGAGGACTGTAGACAAGTGGAAGCTGGACATGGTCCAATTGCATGGGGATGAATCGCCCCGCTATTGTGAACACATTTCCAACCATGTCAATACCGTCAAAGCCTTCAGGATTGGGAAGAATGAAAACGTATCTTACAAGACCTTCCCATTTAATGATGTGGTTGATCTTTATCTTTTTGACACAATGGGAAAACAATATGGAGGTACAGGTGAGCAATTCAAGTGGGACTTGTTGTGCCATGCGCCAGTGCCCAAGCCTTATTTTTTGAGTGGGGGTATTGGTCTTGAGGATGTTGACAAGCTCTCCCAATTCTGTGAGAACGAAAAAAAACTTTTTGCCATTGATGTCAACAGCAAGTTTGAACAATCACCAGGCGTCAAGGATATGAACAAGGTCAAGGATTTTTTTAATGCAATCAAAATGATCAACTGATATGACAACGAGTTATTCAAAACCAAGTGAGCATGGCTATTATGGTGATTTTGGTGGAGCCTACATTCCGGAAATGCTTTACCAGAATGTGGAACATCTCCGGCAGCAGTATCTTTCCATTTCAAATGATCCGCTCTTTCAGCAAGAGTTTCATGCCCTTTTGAAAGATTATGTTGGAAGGCCTACGCCGCTTTTTTTGGCTGAACGCCTTAGCGAAAGATTTGGCTCAACGATTTACCTCAAGCGTGAAGACCTTTGCCATACCGGTGCCCATAAGATCAACAATACCATTGGTCAAATACTGCTGGCACAACGCCTGGGTAAAAAAAGAATCATTGCAGAAACAGGTGCAGGGCAACATGGTGTTGCAACCGCTACTGTTTGTGCATTGAAAGGGATTGAGTGTATCGTTTACATGGGTGAAAAAGATATCCAACGGCAGGCGCCAAATGTGGCCAGGATGAAAATGCTTGGTGCCAAAGTGGTTCCAGCTACCAGTGGAAGCAAGACACTCAAGGATGCTACCAATGAAGCCATCAGGGATTGGATCAACAATCCAACCGATACTCATTATATCATTGGTTCTGTAGTTGGTCCACACCCATACCCAGACATGGTTTCAAGGTTTCAGTCGGTCATAAGCCAAGAGATGCGGTCCCAATTGTTTGAAAAAACCGGAACGGAATTGCCCACCCGTGTGATTGCCTGTGTTGGTGGTGGAAGCAATGCAGCAGGGGCTTTCTATCATTTTCTGGACGAACCCAGTGTTGAGATTGTTGCAGTAGAAGCAGCAGGTCATGGGGTCAATTCCGGCATGAGCGCAGCCACCACCCAGCTGGGTGTTCCCGGCATTCTTCATGGCAGCAAGAGCATCGTGATGCAAACCACAGACGGACAGGTGGTAGAGCCACACAGCATTTCAGCAGGCTTGGATTATCCTGGCATTGGCCCGATGCATGCGCATCTTTATACCAGTGGCCGTGCAAAGTTCATGAGTGCAACGGATGAAGAGGCCCTCAAATGGGCATTCGAAATTTCCAGGGTGGAAGGCATTATTCCTGCACTGGAAACTGCCCATGCTTTTGCTGTACTGGATCAATTGGGGATGAAGCAGCAGGATGTATCTGTGATCTGCCTGAGTGGCCGGGGCGACAAAGACCTGGGTACATACATGAATGCAATGAATGAACAATAAACGAGATGGGATATGAGCAGAATCAAAGATTTGTTTGAGCGAAAAAAAGAGAATGTACTGAATGTATATTTTACCGCAGGCTATCCTTCACTGGAAAGCACTTTGGAAATCATGTCGGCCTTGCAAGATGCCGGGGTTGACCTGATTGAACTGGGCATGCCTTACAGCGATCCGCTCGCTGATGGCCCGGTGATACAGGAAAGCAGTTTGATTGCTTTGGACAATGGCATGACCATTGCCAAACTTTTTGAGCAGCTGAAAGGTTTTCGTGAGAAAATCCATGTGCCCGTTGTGTTGATGGGGTACATGAATCCTGTGTTGCAATATGGATTTGAAAAATTCTGTGCAGATGCTGCAGCTGTTGGTATAGATGGTCTAATCCTGCCTGATCTGCCTCCTTTGGAATTTGAACAATCGCACGGAGCCATCGTGAAAAAACATGCATTGGATTTTATTTTTCTTGTTACTCCTGAAACCAGTGAGGAAAGGGTTCGCAAATTGGATGGACTCAGCTCTGGATTTCTTTATGCTGTTTCATCCTCATCTACAACAGGAAAGGAAAAGAATTTTGATGATGTCATCGCCTATCTCAAAAGGCTTCGATCCTATCAATTGATCAATCCGGTGCTGGTAGGCTTTGGTATCAAAGACAAAGAGACCTTTGGAGCAGTTGCCCCTTTTGCCAATGGTGCCATCATCGGCTCTGCCTTCATCAAAGCAATATCAGCAGGAGAGAATCCGAAATCAGCTACACAGGATTTTATCAGTGCTGTGCTAAACTAAACCAATGAAACTTGTCATCATCAAATACAATGCAGGCAACGTGCGGTCGGTTCAATTTGCTTTGGAGCGATTGGCCGTAGAACCCCTGCTGACAGACGATCCTGTAGAAATATTGTCTGCTGATCGAATCATTTTTCCTGGCGTGGGGGAAGCCAGCTCTGCCATGGCATATCTAAAAGAAAGGGGATTGGACAAGGTGATCATGGACGCGAAACAACCTTTCTTAGGGATTTGTCTGGGCATGCAACTCATGTGTGCGCATTCTGAAGAAAATGATACCCCTTGTTTGGATATTTTTCAGGAAAAAGTAAAGCGGTTTGTTGCAAACGAATCATCGCAAAAAATACCCCAGATCGGATGGAATAACATCCATGTTTTGAAATCTCCCTTGTTCAAGGGTGTTCCCGAAAACAGCCATTGTTATTTTGTGCATAGCTATTATGCAACGCTCGGCAACCATACCATTGCCCAGACAGATTATTGTGGAGGATTCAGTGCCGCACTGCAGACCAGGAATTATTTTGGTGTCCAGTTTCATCCTGAAAAAAGTGCGGAAGTTGGATCAGACATTATCAAGAACTTTTTAAATATCATTTAAAGGATGCAAATCATTCCTGCCATAGACATCATTGATGGTAAATGTGTTCGGCTTACCGAGGGCGATTACCAGCAAAAAACGGAATATTCCTCATCTCCGCTGGAGATGGCGAAAATATATGAGGCCAATGGCATCACACGTCTTCATCTGGTTGATTTGGATGGTGCAAAGGCTGGAAAGGTGACCAATTGGAAGGTTGCTGAAGACATTGCAACACAGACCAATCTTGTCGTTGATTTCGGAGGCGGTGTGAAGACCCGGGAAGAAGTTGAGCGAATCATTGCAATGGGAATTGAATACGTTACTGTTGGAAGCATTGCAGCAAAACAACCCGAAGTTTTCAGGGAATGGATCACAAGTTTCGGGCCTTCCCGTTTTATGCTAGGGGCTGATGTGAAAGATGAAGTGATCATGGTCAGTGGCTGGTTTGAACAATCAACCATCCAATTGCTGCCATTCATCGCATCCTACATGGAGTTGGGCATAAGGAATGTATTTTGTACAGACATCAGCAAGGACGGACGTTTGGAGGGTCCTTCCACCGCATTGTATGCCAAGATCAAACAACATTTTCCTGACCTGTTTTTAATTGCCAGTGGCGGTGTTGCTGTCATGGATGACCTTTATGATCTTGCGACTGCAGGCTGTGATGGCGCCATCATCGGTAAGGCCATTTATGAGAATAGGATTTCCATTGAATCCCTCAAAGCATTCAACAAAAAATCTGAAAACAAATGCTGACCAAGCGCATCATACCCTGTTTAGACATCAAAGACGGTCGTACTGTTAAGGGTACGAATTTTATTGACCTGCGCGATGCAGGAGATCCCGTTGAGTTGGCCGCGCTCTATGCTGAACAAGGGGCGGATGAATTGGTTTTCCTGGACATCACTGCAACAAATGAAAAAAGGAAAACACTGGCAGCATTGGTAGATCGCATCGCCCACAGGATCAATATTCCTTTTACGGTTGGTGGGGGCATCTCTTCTGTAGAAGATGTTCGTGTTTTGCTGGATAGCGGGGCAGACAAGATATCAGTCAATACTGCTGCCTTCAGAGACCCGGAATTGATCAACCGGCTCGCCGCTGAATTTGGAAGCCAGTGCGTGGTACTCGCCATTGATGCCAAGAAAGGGGAGGATGGAGAATGGTATGTTTACTTGAATGGAGGAAGGTTGGCAACTGATAAGAAATGCCTGGATTGGGCCATGGAAGGCGTGCAACGAGGGGCCGGGGAAATCCTCTTGACTTCGATGGACCATGACGGCACCAAGGCTGGATTTGCGAAGGAAATTACAGGTTTGGTTTCACGTTCAGTCAACGTGCCTGTTATCGCCTCTGGTGGAGGTGGAGCCCCAGAACATTTTGCCGATATTCTAGATGAACATGCAGACGCCGCATTGGCTGCCAGCATTTTTCATTTTCGCGAAGTATCCATCCCAGAACTCAAATCATACCTCAGACAAGCGGGTATTCCGGTAAGATAACCCGGATATTGACTAATTTTACAAAGAAATGGAGCAGAACATGGATTTCAACAAATTTTCAGATGGCCTGATGCCGGCCATCATCCAGGATGTAGAAACCGGCAAAGTATTGATGCTGGGATACATGAACCTGGAGGCATTCAATGAAACCATGACCTCCGGAAAGATCTGTTTTTTCAGTCGATCTAAGGCCCGCCTTTGGACGAAAGGAGAGGAGAGTGGTAACTTTCTTTACCTGAAATCATACGCCCTGGATTGCGACCAGGATGCCCTGCTATTCAAGGTGAAACCTGCCGGCCCTGTATGTCATACGGGGGCAGATACTTGCTGGGATGAGGTCAATGTTGCAGAGGATTTTCTTGTACACCTAGAGGGCATCATCGAATTGAGAAAAAACAGTGAGGATGAAAATTCTTACGTCAGATCCCTGTTCAAAAAAGGCATCAACAAGATTGCTCAGAAAGTGGGTGAAGAGGCTGTAGAAGTGGTGATTGAAGCCAAAGACAACGACGACGAAAAATTTCTAAACGAGTCAGCTGATCTGCTGTTTCACTATTTGCTTTTGCTTAACAGCAAAGGGTTTAATTTAGCACAGGTAAAAGATATTCTGAAACAAAGACATAAAAAATGAAAAAGTTCCTGTCACTCCTCCTGATGATTCCAGTATTGGTGTTTTCCCAAGAGGGAAACTATTCTATCAAAGGAATACTAAAAGGCATGCCAGATAAAACAGAACTGGTATTGAAGAACGAAGAAGTCAGTCCGGAACCATTGGCAACCTTTGTTTCAAAAGGAGACCAGTTCCAGGTGGCTGGAAAGTTGAAGGAGCCAGGACTTTACCAGCTTGCTGCTAAGAATGGCCAACAAAAAATGTTCATCTTTTTGGATGCATCAGCAATAGCCGTTGAAGGTGATTTTGCCGTGCTTCAAAATGCAAAAGTAACAGGGTCAAAAACACATGATGATTTTGTGGTGTTCAACAATACCTTCAATCCACTTTTTGCAAAGCTCAGTTCATACGCCCAGCAGCTGAACCAGAACCCTAACAATGAAAATGCTGCGCTAAAAAAGAATTATGCCGATGTGGTAGCAGAAGTAAACATGCAAACGGATAAATTCATTGGTGATCATCCAGGATCAGCTGTATCGCCTTTTGTTTTGTTGGTGATGATGCAGCTCAATGACGATCCCAATGTGTTGGATGCCAGGCTGAGCAAAATTGCTGCTGCTGCAAAAGAAAACTATTTCGGAAGGACAGCCGTCAAGGTGGTTGCCGATGCCAGGTTTGGCGCGATTGGCAGTCCTGCACCTGATTTCACGCAACAGGATGTTGACGGGAAAGATGTAAAACTTTCCTCCTTCAAAGGGAAATATGTACTGATTGATTTCTGGGCCAGCTGGTGTGGACCCTGCCGCCAGGAAAATCCCAACGTGGTCAATGCATACAACAAATTCAAGTCAAAAAATTTCACCGTGTTGGGAGTTTCCCTGGATCGGGCCAAAGACAAATGGGTAGAGGCCATCAAGGCGGATAACCTGGCTTGGACCCAGGTCAGTGACCTCAAATTCTGGAGCAATGCTGTTGCGGTTCAATACAAAGTTCAAAGCATACCACAGAATTATCTGGTTGATCCCAATGGCCTGATCATCGCCAAAAATCTGAGGGGAGAAGAGCTACAATCCAGGCTGGCAGCAATCCTGAAATAAGGCTCAGAAATACACATCCTCGATCAAAAAAAATGCTGGATGGTCATACGCATCCAAGCTGATGGAGAGGATGTCATACTGAACCCATTTGAATCCCCTGTTGATCCTGATGTAGGCCGTTCCTGCTGAAATAAAATACCGCAGTTTTTTCCTGTCTACCAGTTTTTCAGGGTATCCAAACCTGTTTGTCCTTCTGGTTTTTACTTCAAAGAAATGCAGCCTGCCGGCCTTGGATGCAACAAGATCAATCTCCCAATGGCCATATCTCCAGTTTTGGTTTCTGATGGTATATCCATTGTCTTCAGCCCACTTGCGGGCCAATTGTTCTCCGAGCTTTCCCGTTTCATTGTGTCTTGCCATAATGTCTTATTGATTTAACTTTGCAATGCATCAGTAAAATCCTCTACAAAACTCCATTAGACTTTCAAAAAATCAACGGGAAATGCACAGCTTAAAAGGGAGAATTCAACACTATACCTGGGGTGGAAAAACGTTTATTCCATCGCTATTTCAACAAGCACCAGATGAGCAACCTGCTGCGGAATATTGGTTGGGCATACACAATGGTGGTCCTTCTCAGGTCGTGTTAGGACAGGGCGCATCAACATCCCTGCAAGCCCTGATTAATTCTGACAAGGCCCGGTACCTGGGCAAATCAGTAATGGATCAGTTCGGCAATCTGCCATACCTCCTAAAGATCCTTGACGTAAAGGACATGTTGTCGATTCAGGTGCATCCCAACAAGCAGGCTGCAGAGGAAGGTTTTAAAAAAGAGAATGAATTAGCGATTCCGCTTGCAGCCCCTAACCGCAACTACAAGGACGACAACCATAAGCCCGAGATGATGGTTGCCCTCAGTGATTTCTGGTTGTTGCATGGATTTTCACCTGTGATTGCAGAGCAGCTTGATGCCTACGGATTCTTGAAAGGGTTCAAGGAAATTTTCCAGGCAGAAGGAATCAGAGGACTCTATCAACAGGTGATGGAGATGCCACAGGAAGCAATAAATCAATTGATCGCGCCTCACATAAATGCCATCATGCCATTGTACGAGGCCAATGAATTACCCAAAACGTCACCTGATTTTTGGGCTGCCAGGGCGGTCCATAATTTTTGTGGAGATGGTCATTTCGATCGGGGTATTTTTTCAATTTACCTTTTCAATATCCTCAATTTGAAACCGGGTGAGGGGATTTTTCAAGGAGCCGGTTTACCACATGCCTATCTTGAAGGCCAGAACATTGAGTTGATGTCTAACTCAGACAATGTATTGAGGGCTGGTTTGACACCCAAGCATGTTGATATTGCCGAGTTGTTGGCCAATACAGCCTTTGTTCCAACCATTGCAGAAATCATACCTGGTTCCTTAAACAAAACGGTACAGCATTATCCCTGTCCCATTGGAGATTTTTCGCTGAGTGCCTATTTTTTAAGCGCAGGTGAAAAAATGGAATTCACTGTTGACTCGCCCAGCATCTTCCTGATGCTCAATGGGCAGGTTCGTTGGAAAACCAATGCCAGTGCGGTTCTTCAAGGGGCAACTGCATTTTTTTCAGCGCCAGGCGAGAAGCTGTTTGCCGAAGCAACTGTTGATACAAACCTTTTTTTGGCTGCTGTACCCCAATAATAATTCACACTATACACATCATGAGGATAACTGTGTCTGTATTTTCTTTCCTAGGAATATTAAATCACTAATTTTGTTAAAATGGCGAACATGAAAGCTTCAAAATATACGTTGTTATCCTTCCTTATGTTGATTGTTGTTGCGGCAGCTTACCGCGCAATTCCAGGACGTCCCTGGGGCTTTGCTCCACAGTTTGCGATGGCCATCTTTGGTGGTGCAGTAATCAAAGAAAAGAAACTTGCATTTTTGTTGCCCTTGCTTTCGTTGTTGATTTCGGATGTTTTTTATGAGCTATTATACATCAACGGTATCTTTGAAATCAAAGGTTTTTACGAGGGAATGTGGATCAACTACCTGCTTTTTGGAGCTTTGACCATAGTTGGATTCTTCATCAAAAATGATAAACTCCTTTCCATTGCAAAGGGTGCTGTCGCCGCCCCAACCATTTTCTTTTTTGCTTCAAATTTCATTACATGGTTAGGAAGTGGCGGATACAACAGGCCTAAGACTTTTACTGGTTTGACCCAGGCTTTCATTGATGGCATTCCATTTTACACCAATAGCCTGGTGGCCACATTTGTTTTTGGAACAGTACTTTTTGGTGGATTTTATTGGCTGAAAAAATCAGCCTTCAGTAACCAAGTGGCTTAACCTTCGTAACCTGTATCTTCTATCAGATTTCCTCCGTCAGCAGCTGCAGTGGCCAATTCATCGCAACGTTGGTTGTATGGATTTGATGCATGTCCTTTTACCCAAATGAATTTGATGGTATGCTGTCTTGAGAGCTGGTGATAGCGGCGCCAGAGATCACTGTTTTTCTTACCACCCTTGAAGTTGGTGGCCATCCATTTGTCTAGCCATCTTTCCATGACGGCCTGAACTACATATTTGCTGTCAGAATAAACTTCGATATTCAACCCAGGTCTTGTCAGAGACTCCAATGCTGCAATAACAGACAACAATTCCATCCTGTTATTGGTGGTATGTTTGTATCCCTTGGAGATTTCCTTGCTTTTTCCTCCCCACATCAAAATGGCGCCATAGCCGCCTCTGCCAGGATTTCCCCTGGCAGCACCGTCAGTGTAAATCGTTAGTCCGTTGGCGTTGATCATTTAACAACCGTAACCTTGATGGTATTGGTAGGAAGATGGAGCTCAATCGGTGTACTGCCTGTATTGACCACCACTTCGCCTTCACGGATGAATCCTCTTTCTTTCAGGATCTTGATTTGGTCTGAAATGATTTCATCCAAACTCACTTCTTCGTCATAGAAAAAAGCCCTGATTCCCCAGCTGAGGCTCAGTTGGTTAACCAATGTTCTTTCTTTGGTGAAGATGTAAAGATTTGATTTTGGGCGGAAGCAACTCAACATAAATGCGGTGTAACCGGTTTGCGTCATGCCTATCAAGGCATCAGCATTTGTATTTTGAGAAAGTTTACAAGCAGTCAGGCAAACTGCATCACTGATGAAGGTAGGAGAGTGTGGAAGGGGCTTGATGTCTTCATCCCTGTTGTAACGGTATTCTGATTTCTCTGCTTCGATGATGATTTTGCGCATGGTTTCGACTACCAAGGCTGGGTGCATACCTGTTGCAGTTTCACCGCTGAGCATAACAGCATCGGCACCTTCCAGTACAGCGTTGGCAACGTCTGTGCTTTCGCTCCTGTTAGGCTTTACACGGTCAATCATGCTTTCCATCATTTGTGTTGCAACAATAACGGGCTTTCCACGGTGCAAACATTTTCTGATGATCTGGCGTTGGATCAGCGGAACTTTTTCGATAGGTACTTCTACACCCAAGTCTCCACGCGCAACCATGATGCCATCAGATTCAAGAATGATTTCCCTTAAATTGTCCAGCGCCTCGGGCATTTCTATTTTGGCAATGACTTTTAACTTGCTTTTGTTATCATGCAATATTTTCTTGATGCCAACGATGTCATCAACTTTCCTCACAAAGGAAAGTGCCACCCAGTCAAGGTTTTCCTTGATGATGAAATCAAGATCCGCCAAATCCTTTTCAGTCAATGCGGGAAGGGTAATCTTTGTATCCGGCAGATTAAGTCCTTTCTTTGATGAAATGATGCCGCCCAGTTTTACCCTGACTTTCACATCGCCATTGGGCATGATTTCCTGAACAACCACTTCTATCTTTCCGTCATCAATCATGATGGTATTGCCAAGCACTACATCTCCAGCAAGATTCGGATAGGAAACATAAATCCTGTCCATGGTTCCCACCATTTTCTCATTGGTGAAAGTCAAAATATCACCTTCTTTTACATGCAATGCATTGTTTTCAATTTCACCTACCCTGAGTTTTGGTCCTTGAAGGTCTCCGAGTATGGCAATGTTGTAAGGCTCTGTGGCACTGATTTTGCGGATGCTGTCGATGATTCTTTTCTTGTCTTCGTGTGCACCATGCGAGAAATTCAACCTGAACACATTCACCCCTGCCTTGACCAGTTCAAGTAGTTTTTCATAGCTGTCGCAGGCAGGTCCAACTGTTGCAACAATTTTAGTCCTGTGGGTTGCATGTTCCTGCCCTGCATTGTTGTCCATTTCCTGGTGAAAGTATTTACCAATATTCTTGCTCATAATCTTTTTTGTTCTTTTATAAATGAAAAAACAGCAGGTATTGTACTGCTGTTTTGTTTAATATCAACTGGCGAGGATCTTGACGATCTTCATCCACTCATCACTGATTTTTTGTTTGGCTTTTACGGCATTGTCCAGTGGGGTATAGTGCATCTTGTTATTCATGATGCCCACCATGACATTGTTCCTGCCTTCAAGCAAGCACTCTACCGCTGAGTAGCCCATCCTGCTGGCAATCAACCTGTCCATGCTGGTTGGTGCGCCACCGCGCTGGATATGACCGAGAATAGCCACCCTTACATCAAATCCAGGGATGCGTTCTTTTACCACAGTGGCAAGGTGATTGGCGCCGCCGAAATCATCCCCTTCTGCCACAACAACAATATTCACAAGTTTCTTCCTTCTTTCTTTTTCCTGAAGGGAGCTCAATACGGCTTCAACATCGGTTTTCTTTTCAGGAATAAGGATATGTTCTGCACCTGTTCCAATACCACTGTGCAGTGCGATATAGCCGGCATCCCTTCCCATCACTTCGATAATGAAGAGCCTGTCATGCGCATCTGCGGTGTCCCTGATCTTGTCTATGGCTTCAACTGCTGTATTGACAGCCGTATCAAAACCTATTGTAAAATCTGTTCCTGCAATGTCTTTGTCTATGGTTCCCGGAATGCCTATACAAGGGATATCAAATTCATTGGAGAAAATCTGAGCCCCTTTAAAGGAACCATCTCCACCAATGATGATCAATCCGTTGATGCCATGTTTTTTGAGGTTTTCGTAGGCTTTTTTTCTTCCTTCAGGGGTCATAAACTCTTTGCACCTGGCTGTTTTCAGGATGGTTCCGCCCCTTTGGATGATGTTGGCCACACTTCTGGAATCCATCTGATGTATATCATCATCAATCATGCCTGCATAGCCCCTGGTAATTCCATATACTTCGAGGTTATGGTACAATCCAGTTCTTACTACAGCCCTTATGCACGCATTCATGCCTGGAGAGTCTCCCCCTGAGGTCATGACACCAATCTTGGTAACTTTTTTTTCCATTGATCTGTTGGTCTGGGTTGATGAATTGGGCGGCAGGCGGAATGATATTCAGATTGCCTGTATGGTCGCAAATTTAACATTTTTCAGCCAATTTTCCGCTGATATTGTCATTAAGCGACGAAGTTTGCTATAACTTAATATTATCTTTCAGGATCATGAAGCGTAGAAACATTTCTTCGCTGTACCAGCTTTCTTTCCTGGTTCTTCGAATAACATCCTGGTGTTCCATTTTCTTATAGGCAAATGCCTTCATGTCGTCAATGGATTCCCAAACACTGAAGGTGGCTTGCTTGATAAACGGTATTTCTCCTATGCCGATTGAGTAAACGAAACCTTTGTTGGCGTCCAATTGTTCAGCAGTTTTGGGAACGGCCTTCCAAAAATGTTGTAACCGGCTCAATCGGATCGTAGCGCGGGTGAGCACTGCAATTTTTCCCTCAGGGTCAGCAATTTTATTTTTTGGATCTATAAGACTTTGGCCGTCCCAAGTGCCATGGCCGGCATAGGGTTCAAGCAAAAAGTAACGAGTATCAGCCTTGAAAAATCTCCACCAGCCAAGGATGAACTTTCCGAGCAACATGTTGGAAAGCGGTTTGATGTCCGTTGAAGGGCATTGATCTGCATCAAAAAATAGCATGATGGCCCATTGGTTGAAATCTGGCCTGATATCAAATGTGCCATTTCTGCCGGATCCCATGAGTTTATAAAATTTCAGTTTCCTGTTCAGGAAAAGCGGGAAATGGAAAAAGGCCATCGATAGAAATGCAAACGGGATGTACCTGTTTGGGTAACGGGAGATCAGGAGCAGGGTGTGTGCCTTTTCAGGTGCTGACAAATTATGCTTGGGATGATTGATACGGGCTGATTTAATTGTTCAAAACGCTGGTTTGTTAAAACCTTAAAGTTAACCCTTGGTTCAGTGAATAAAAAAAGAAATCCCCCAGTAATCTGGATGCAAGGCTTTATGAGTATTGCATTACAGCACCAGACATGACCCTTATGAAAAATCTTCTTGGCTAATTGGGCAAATCAAAATTTGTTCTTCCACATCATGCTCTCCACCGGCCTGTCTGGTTGACCACTGTACTTGGCATTTGATTTTTGGTTGTACTTCACTTCAATTTCTCCTTCCACTGGAAAATAAATCAATTGGCCGATGGGCATGCCGTGGTAAATTTTCACGGGTTGCTTGACTGAAATTTCCAATGTCCAGTTGCCACAGAATCCGACATCACCCTTACCTGCGGTCGCATGGATGTCAATGCCCAAGCGTCCTGTAGAGGATTTTCCTTCAAGGAAAGGCACATGTTCATGGGTTTCAGTGTATTCCTGGGTTACGCCTAGGTAAAAAACATGAGGGTACAAAACGAATCCATCGTCTGGTATGTCAAAGTACTCAATTTCATTGTGCGCTTTGGCATCAAGCACATGATTCTTATAGGTTGCAAGGCATTTGCCCAAATGCACATCGTAGGAATTGCTGCCGAGGCAGGTTTTGTCAAAAGGGGTGATCTTGATTGTTCCCTTTTCCATTTCTTCCATAATTCGCTTGTCAGAGAGGATCATCGCATGTCTTTTTACTCGTCCCGAAATTCGGCATTGAAGGCTGGTTTTGAAACATATTTTTTCAACAAACTGTGAACAGGGAGGCCCTATCTTTGCTACATGCCGTTGGTACGCTCTATACAAAATGCTGAAATTTCCATGGGTTTATGGGAAATTACTGAGGAGCACTCTTTTTTTGAGCAGGCAAGTCCTTACAGGTCTGTTGCTTCAAACCCTGGCCAGCAATTGCAGCAGCTGGCTTCCAGAATGGTGCTCATGGCATTACAACCTTTATTTCCCATTGATCAAATACATGTGAACCCAGCAGGAAAACCTTTTTTGGCTGAGGGGATGGCCCAATTTTCGATTTCACATACACGAGGTTTTGCGGCTGCCATCATATCACCTGAAATACCCGTTGGCATTGACATTGAATTCATCTCACCAAGAGTTCTTAAAATAGAAAAAAAATTCCTGAACCCTCATGAGTATGCACTGCTTGCTCAATTTTCTGAGCATGACAGGATTGCCTTTTTAACCTTGTTCTGGAGCATAAAAGAGACCGTGTACAAATGTTGGGGGATTGGTGGTGTAGATTTTTCTGAACATATTAGGATTCAATCTTTTACTCCTCAGCACCAAGGTGTTGCTTTAGTTCAGTTTGGTGAATCTACAGCTGTGCATACCGTCTACTACCTGCGTGAAGGCGATCTCTGGCTGAGTTATTTGCAAGCTTTTCTCCAATAAAAAACGCCCCTGCAAAGACAGGGGCGTTGATCAAATTGGTCTGCTCGGTTTATTTGAGTGAAGACTGTAGCTTTTCGTTGAGGGTTACATAGTCTGGGTTTTTCCCAGCCTTTGCCAGTTCCATTGATTTTTGGGATGCTGCCAATGCATCGGCTTTCTTTCCCAACTGAGCCAAACACCTGGCTTTCTGGTACCAAACCCAATAAGCATTGGGCGTTTGGGCAGTAGCCTTGTCAAACCAAGCTGCAGCCTGGTTCAGGTCTTTGTTGTTATCCAGATAGTACATGGCAGCATTGTAATAAGGCTTGCTATCCTTATTCATGAGGTTGTCAATCTGACCCATGATTTTGCTGTCGACATCAGCCTTGATTGGAAGGGTCACCATGGTTTTATCCCAAACAATGTTCAATTCAACTTCATTGTTCTTTACATTGTCAAAAAGGATCATGAATGATTCGGTGGCAAACGGCATGGCAACTGGCTGTACGGTTACCCTTACTACATCCATTTCCTGCTTGTAAGCTGAGGGAGAAGTAACATCGGTTTGTTTGGTGATGATCAGGGTCCATTCCTTTGCACCAGGGATAGACAGAAGGCCATATTTACCTGGGGCTATCTTCTTTCCACCAATCATTACTTCATCGCTGAAAGTAAGTGTTGTTGCACTATTGGCACCTGTACGCCATACCGCCCCATAGGGAACAAGGTCTCCGAATATGGTTCGGCCTTTCGTATTGGGCCTTGAATAGGAGAGATCAATAGCGCCAAGGCCAAATTCCTGTTTAACCGTTTGTGTTGTTGATGGGGCAGGGGTCTTGAGGGTTTGGGCATTTGTTTGAAAAGCCATAGCCAAGGTGAACAAGGCCAGAATCGTTTTTTTCATGTTGCTTAGTATTTGTTGCGAAATTAGAGAATTTTATTGCAAGCCTGCTTCAATCCTTTTCTCTTCTATTTTTAACCTGCCATCAAAGAAAAAGGTTCCAAGGGGAAGCCATGCAGAGACAAAAGCCAGCAGAAATCGCTTGAAGGGCCAGTTGTAGACCTCTTTTGCATAGTACGCTAATCCAACGTAGGCTACAAAGAGGAAGCCATGTGCGGATCCCGTATACTTCACCGCCAGAGGCATCCCGAAGTAATATTTCAGCGGCATGGCGATCAACAACAAAATCAAAAAAGAAGCGCCTTCCGCAATGCCAATTTTTCTCAACAGCTTGATGGTTCCTGTGCTCATGCTCAATAAATTTTGATAAAATTAAGTTGTTTTCTGCGGTTTGAATCCCGGGTGGAAACGATTTAAGGTATCCCTCAGGAAATTCCTGTCCAGATGTGTATATATTTCTGTGGTGGTGATGCTTTCATGACCCAACATTTCCTGCACAGCCCTCAGGTCTGCGCCCCCTTCAACAAGGTGTGTGGCAAAAGAATGCCTGAACGTATGGGGTGAAATACTTTTTTGAATATTCGCTTTCAAAGCAAGATCCTTGATGATGTAAAAGACCATCACCCTTGATAGTTTGCCCCCGCGCCTGTTCAGGAACAGGATATCCTCACAACCTTTTTTTTCGGGAAAATGTACCCTTATCAGTTGCAGGTAAATTTGAATGTATTTGATGGCATCTGTGCCGACAGGAATCAATCTTTCCTTGTCCCCCTTGCCAATTACCCTGATGAATCCGATGTCGAGGTAAAGATGGGATCTTCTGAGGTTGATTACTTCGCTAACCCGTAAGCCACAACTGTAAAGAGTTTCAAGCAGGGCCTTGTTTCTTCCTCCCTCTTGCTTGCTCTGGTCTATTTGTGCAATGAGCAATTCAATCTCCTCAAATGTCAAGGTATCTGGTAAGGTTTTTTTCAATTTTGGCGCAGAGAGAAGTTCTGTAGGATCGTTTTTGGTGATTTCTTCCTGGGCACAATACCGGTAAAACGCCTTGATGCCTGAGATGATCCTTGCCTGGGATCTTTCACTCATGCCCAGCTCAGCAATCCATTTGATGTACTCTTGGAGGTCTTTATGGGAAATCCCTTCAGGTCCGGCCTTGATTCCCCTGAGTTGCATGAACTGGATCAGCTTCTCAAGGTCGAGCCCATAGGCATCTATCGTATTGGGAGAAAGCGACTTTTCCAGTTGGAGGTGAACCAAAAAGCCTTTTTTGAATGCATCCCACATCGTTCTTTGTTTAGGTTCATCATTAGATGAATGGTATATTCCATTAAATTCGCAATTCAATATTACCAATTATTCAAACAGCCACCGCAAACCATGGAACCCATCAATCTTCGTTCTTTCAAAGTCAAGGTAAGCAAGAACAAGCGGAAAATGAAACTGTTTCTTTCAAGACTTGAAAAGAATGCACCCAGGCGTTTGGATAAGATTGCTGATGAAGTAGACAAGGAAGTGTGGCAAGAGGTGGATTGCCTTACCTGTTCAAACTGTTGCCGGTCGATGACCCCAACATTTACAAAAAAGGATACTGAGCGCATTGCAGCACATTTCAACCAGACCCCGGATGAATTCAGGGAAAAATGGTTGTACAAAGACAAGAAGGGAGACTGGATGAACACCAAAACACCATGCCAGTTCCTGGACCTCAAATCAAACATGTGTTCTATTTATACCATCCGCCCAGAGGATTGTGCAGGTTTTCCGCACCTTGCAAAAAAGAAAATGACCGATTACATCCATGTTCACAAACAGAACATTGAGTATTGTCCTGCAACATTCAAGATGGTTGAGAAGATGCAGTTGCGGTTTGAAGGAAAATTATAATTGCCTTGATTTAGAAGGGATAGCCGATGGCAAACTGAAAGGTGGGTTTGTTCCAAACATTGTTCACAAACCAGCCTCCTGAACTTGTCGAAAAAAAGCGCTCTATGTTCGCATTGCCCTTTTTATCTGGACCATAGCGGGGATCTTTGATAGGAAAACCAAGATCAAACCGCAGCAAGAAATAACTGAAATCTATTCTTGCGCCAAAACCGCTGGCAACAGCGATGTCCTTGCCCAGTCGATCAAGGCGAAAGCCTGCATTTTTCAATGTATTGTTGAGGTCGTTTCTGAACCAGATATTTCCTATATCGGTGAATGCCGCACCTCGCATCCAAAATCCATAAAACTGGAATAGGTTGAACCGGTATTCGATGTTTCCCTCAAGTTGAAGGTCTGCATATTTATCACTGAAGGTTCCAGCTGCCACAGTGTCATAAAATACGTTTGAACCGATGCCGAGTTTTCTGATAGCCCATCCTCTCATGCTATTGGGACCACCTGCAATGAAGCTCTTGAAAAATGGAAGGGTCACTTCTCCTTTTTTGGATCCTGTAGTTAGCGCCAATCCCCCGCCTGCATAGGCTCGTAGATGGAGGCTGCTGTTCTTGTGTGATATGATGTGCTTGAATTCAACATCCATTTTAAAAAACCGGTAAAGGTCAGAAAGGGTCTTTCCCTCTTTTGTCTGGTTGTAAAACAGAGCTCCTGTTACCAAACCACTTTCTTCTGCATAAATTTTAAGCAGGTTGATCTTTTTGGTATTATTGGGCGTGAGGTTCTTGTTGAACATGGCATTCATTCCGATGATCAGGCCATTGTTATAGGTATAAAGAAGAAGAGGGAAGCTACTGATGGATTCCAGGAAAAGACTGTCGGCCTTGAACCGTGTATTTTCAAAATTGATGGGCCTGAACTGCCAGGAAGTATAAGGACTGGGTTTCCATTCATATCCCAGAAAAGTATTGAAGGTTTTCAGTTGAAAAAAACGGAACCTGTCGATATAGGAATAGTCTGCAGAGGCAATGGTTTTTGCTTGCTGAAAATAGGATTTGATTTTTTTACCAACAGGCGCTACTAGCCAGGGAAAGGTCAGCCTGTTGGTCAGGGTCACTTCACCTGAAAGAATTTTCTTGAAGTTGTTGAACTCAATACCAGTTCTGAGGTTGTTCTCCAGCTGAATGGCCCGTTTACCAATATTCCTGTTCCTTAGGGTGAAATTGTTTGCCAAACCCACACGGCCACTTCCTACCTGGATCAATTGTGAAGTATTGATGATGCTGCTTCCTTCCAGGTCGATGCTGAAAAATTGTTTCTTGGCTGGCTGAAGTTTCAACAGGTAGTTGATTTCCCTTTTTTTCTCATTCGTTTCAGTGCTGACATTGATGTTTTGCCAAGCCCCAAGCTTATTGAAATTGTTGAGTGTCTTGCTGTAATTTTCTCTTGTATAGACAGCCCCAGGTTTCAGCAATACATTCCCTCGTATGAATTTTTCATCAAATGTATTGTGCAGCGAGTATATGGTAATTCCACTGGAATCCTTGTTGATATTGGATTTTGTCGTGTCTGCGTCTTCGGCTCTCTGGTCAGGATAGACCAGCACAGAGCCAATGTTGTATGCAATAAAATGTGTTGAGTCCCTGTTGGCCCTCAAACGCAGGTAAAGATTTACACCTGGTTGCTTTGACTTAAGCGATGCTTTGGCCATTCTGGCGGCATATTCAAAAGGGTCTAGCGTGGCATCCAGCAGTTCGGTATAGTTGGTATCAACTTCTGCAATGATGTCTTCTTTGGATATTTTTTGATATCCCTGGTTCTGAAAAATATCAGTAAGCCTGCTGATTTCCTGATCAATGATACCATAATCAAATGCCGACCCTTTTTTGAGCAAGCCTGTGCTGGCAGATTTGCTCACGATGGCCTGCAGGGTTGAATCGGGAAAAACATAAACGACTGTGTCAAAGGTGTACCTGGGGCCTGCAACAACCGTAAAGTTGGATATTGTTCTTTGTTGTTTTTTTTTGGTGAGCACCGATGTGTCGAACCTTATCTCCGCTCTCCTGAAACCAATACTGCTCATCAGGTTTTTCATGTTGAATACAGATTGTTTCAATGGGGCTTCAGTGAAAACGGTCGGGTTTTCCATGACCGATACTGGGATGAAAAATGGAAATGAAGGCCATGGAATTTTTGAAGCCACCCGGATTTGGGCACTGTCATCAACTTGGGAGAGGAGCCTGCTTTTTAAGTCCGCCTTTTCATCTCTTGAAAGATTGGCTTCAATTTTTACGTTATTTTCGAAATAGAAAGGCCTGTTTTCCTGATATTGCCTCACAACGGTACAGGAAGTTCCTGTGAGCACAAGAACTGCCATCACTGTAATGAAATATTGGAGTAATCTATACAACAGGCCTACATTTAAATTGAAACAAAATGATCGCTAAAGCGGAAGTCAAATATATTCAAAGTTTAGCCCATAAAAAATTCAGGGAAGGAGAAGGTCTCTTTATTGTGGAGGGGGTGAAGATGGTGCAAGAGTTGATAGAGGAAAAGCCTACAGCGATCAAAAAGATTTTTGCCATCGACGCATGGTCAAGGCAATACGCATCATCCCTGCCTCCTGCAATCGATTTACAGGTACTTGAAGACTTTGAATTGGAGAAGATTTCTTTATTGCAAGCTCCCAACGAAGTCCTCGCAATTGTTCAAATTCCCCAGCATCCAATTTCAGGTTTTGTGCCAAAAGGCATAACAGTCGTGCTCGATCAGGTCCAGGACCCCGGGAATCTGGGAACCATCATCCGTTCCTGCGATTGGTTTGGCGTTGAGAATATCATCTGCTCCATTGACACGGCAGATGCATACAATCCTAAAGTGGTTCAATCCGCCAAGGGAAGCCTTTTGCGCCTTACCATTTACTACACATCCCTTGAAGAGTTTCTTTCCTTTTTGCCCAAGATGCCGGTCTATGCAGCTGTGCTGGATGGTGAATCCATCGGCCAAACTGTTTTTGAGACACCCTGTTTGCTATTGATCGGAAATGAATCAAACGGCCTGTCCTCTTCTATCAGGGCCTTTGCAACAAAAGATATCACCATTCCCAGAAAAGGGAAGGCTGAATCTTTGAATGCCGGTGTGGCTGCGGCAGTCATTCTATCAGCAATGACAAATTAATTATTTGAACTGCAAGGCCCTTGAAGGATTGATTTTTCTGCTGATCATGGAAGGGAGAATGAGGATCAACATGGAAATGGCAAAAGTGCCAAGCATAATCATCAATACCTGTCCATAATCAATGGCAACCGGAGCTGTTCTAACATAGTATGCCTCTTCGTTGAGCTTGATCAGTTCTCCATACTGTTGAAGGTAGCAAAGAGAGAGCCCAATGATGGTGCCCAAAAGAATGCCTATCCCTGCAATCCATGATCCGTAGATGATAAAGATTCTTTGTATGATTCCATCCCGTGCTCCGAGCGCTTTCAAAAGGGCTATCATCGGTGTTCTTTCCAACAACAAGATGATAAGGCAGGTGATCAGGTTAATTACTGCAATGATGATCATAACGGTAATTAAGATGTACTTGTTGGTGTTCTGAAGGTTGAGCCAATCAAATATTTCTGGTGAAATTTCTTTCAAGGTGAGTGCATTCCAACCTGTTGGTATGAAATTGAAAACCTCTGCAGCAGTTGAATCCATTGTTGATGGGTCTTTCAAATCCATCTCGTATCCTCCAATTTGGGATTTACTCCAGTCATTGAGTTGTTGAATCAGTTGAATGTCGCCAATGGCATACACTTTGTCATAAACATCAATGCCTGTTCTGTAAATTCCAGAGACTTTTAGTTTTCTGGTTCTTGGCATTGCACCGTTTTCCTGAATAAAATAGATGAGTAAACTTTTTCCTGTGTCTATACCCAGTTGATTGGCTGTATATTCAGACAAAACAACCTGATTTGACTTTGTACTGTCATCCAATGCCGGCCATTTGCCCCTGACCATGAACCTATCAATTTTCTTGAAAGGGTAAGATGAGGTAACGCCCTTCAACAGTACCCCCTCAATGGTGCCATTGGCATTCAGGATCGCAGACCTGGTGGCAAAGGGGCTTACAGAGAGGATGTTGGGATGGGATGCCATCAGTTTTTCGATGGTGTCGTTTCTGTTGATCGGCACTTCTTCTGCAATCGTAGACCTGATGGGTTCATAGTGTTGAACCCGCATATGTCCCCAGAAACCAAATACTTTCTCCGCCACAATTTTCTGAAATCCATTGATAAAAGAAAGGGCAACAATCATTGCTGCAACACTGATTGTGGTTGCGGTGATTGAAATGCGCATGATAAAGGTCGAAAATGACTTTTTTCTGCCACTAAAGAGTTTTCTTGCTATGCGTAGTGAAAGATTCAAATGATATGCTTCTCTGGTAAAAATACAACTCAATTATTGATTAAATTCGTGAAACAATCAATCCTCATGTACAAGACACTGCTTTTATTCAGTTTCATCTCCATTTCGGCAGTGTCTGTATTTGCGCAAAGACAACCTGATGGGGTGTTCAATCCAGCCATCAAAACCATCAAGCTCACAAAATTTGGTGATCCTGTTTCTTATCCCATTATCAACCTGAATTCAACCGACCTGCTTGAACTGAACTTTGATGATATGGCGGGTGGTATTAAAAATTATTTCTACACCTATGTGCTTTGCAATGCTGATTGGACGCCCGCGCAGTTGAGTTATTTTGACTATGTGAAAGGTTATACGCAGGTGAGGATTTCAACCTACCGCAATGCTTCGATTGCCTTGACCAAGTATACGCATTACCAGGCCAATTTCCCAGACAGGAATTGCATGCCCACCAAGTCTGGGAATTATCTGCTCAAGGTTTTTGTCAACGGCGATACCAGCAAGCTGGCTTTTACCAAAAGATTCCTGGTGGTAGACCAAAAGATCAGCATGGCTGCTCAGGTGCTGCAGCCCTTCAACCAACAATATTTTATGACCCATCACCGGTTACAGGTTCAATTGGATACCAAGAATTTTGATATCCGGTATCCTCAACAGCAAGTGCGGGTAAATGTCTTGCAGAATTACCGGTGGGACAATAACCTGTCACTCTCTTCACCCACCTTCATCAAGCAAGACATGTTGCAATACAGCAATGAAAATGAGATGATCATGCCCGCTGGCAAAGAGTTTCGTTGGCTGAACCTCAGGAGTTTCAGGCTGCTGGGTGATCGCGTAAAAAGGCAGGAAAATAATGATAGCAGTTTTAACTTGTTTGTGAAAGAAGACCTTCCTAGATTGCCCCGTCAATATTTTTATTACCGAGACCTGAATGGACTTTCTATCAACGAGACCATTGAAAACATCAATCCGCTCTGGAATGCAGATTATGCGAGGATACATTTTAGTTTCAAGCCTCCCGGAGGAGTCCCATTCAGTAACGGTCAAATCGTCATCATGGGAGAACTTTCCAACCATGGAAAAGATCCGGATGCTACCATGGTATTTAACAATGAAACCGGAATGTATCAGGCCAGCATGTTCCTCAAGCAGGGCTACTACGATTACCAGTATGCCATCAAGCAAAAGGTTAATGGCCGAGATCAGTTCAGCACAACCTTAACTGAAAACGATACCTGGGAAACAGAAAACACGTACATGGTTTTGGTCTATTTTCGACCACTGGGAGGTCGTTACGACGAGTTGATCGGCATCAGGCAATTCAACAGTCAATTCAATCGCGCACTTCGATAAAAGTTGTATATTTGCACCGGCAGGTCTTACACGACCAGCTCCTGCTGACTCCCCCAGGACCGGAAGGTAGCAAGGGTAGGTGGTTGAGCGGTGCGATGTAATCAACCTGCCATTTTTTTTGCCCTCATCCCGGCTTTTCTGTTCTGACCTTTTATTATCTTTCCGATTCAAATACAAATCCATGAAATTTTTTGTTGATACCGCGAATCTCTCTCATATCAAGGAAGCAGCTGATCTTGGAATCCTTGATGGTGTAACCACCAACCCTTCACTGATGGCCAAAGAGGGCATCAAAGGGAATGACAACATCCTCAAGCATTATGCAGACATCTGCGCACTGGTGGATGGTGATGTGAGTGCTGAAGTATTGTCAACTGATTTTGATTCGATGGTTGCAGAAGGCAAAGCATTGGCAGCCATTCATCCCAATATTGTGGTGAAGGTGCCCATGATCAAGGATGGCATCAAGGCCATCAAATGGTTTACCGACAATGGTATCCGTACCAATTGTACCTTGGTTTTTTCTGCTGGTCAGGCTATCCTTGCTGCAAAAGCAGGAGCAGCCTATGTTTCACCGTTCATAGGCCGCATTGATGACAGCAGCTGGGATGGTATTCAACTGATTGAGCAATTGGCACATATTTTCATGGTGCAGGGTTTTGAAACTGAGATCCTTGCTGCATCTATTCGCAATCCATTGCATATCGTTAGAGCCGCTGAAGCTGGCGCGCACATCTGTACTTGTCCATTGAGTTCCATCCTCGGTTTGCTCAAGCATCCGTTGACCGATATCGGACTGGCGCAGTTTTTGGAAGATGCCAAGAAAATGTAGGGCGATTCAATGAATCGGTTTATTCATCCCTATAAATTCCACCAATAGTTAAATTTCAATACCAGGGCCCTGTTCTTCACATTGAAGGGTGCAGGGTAATAGTTGTCTGTATAAACAATATACAGGTCTGAGGCTGGCTTGTACCTCCATTGGAACCTGGTGTTGAGATTGATGTTTTTCTGCTGGTTGTTGTATTGGATGAATGTCGTAAAAAACAAAGTATTGGTGAATGTCACGTCAATCCTTGGGCCAACCAGCCAAAATGTGGTTTTGTTCCAGGGACTTTGCATGGAGATTTGGTTATAGCTTGCACTCAAGGCTGCACTGATAAAAGGCTGAAAACGGTACCCCATTTCAGCACTTACAAAACGCCTTGATCCATTTTGATAGTATCCTCCAAACCTTGTCGAAAATGCATAAGTGAACAACTGCTGGGGCTTTGATACAAATTCCGTTCCAGTTGCCCTCCAATGGTGTTTTGTACCCCTGGCAAGGGTATCCTTGTTGAAATTCGTTGGATCAAAAGGCTGGAGCAATTGTACATAGTCATAGGCAATCCATTGTGTAAAGGTTGCCTGGTTCCTGAGCGTTAGGGTATAGGCCATGAAGCTGGTATTATCCGTAAGCCTCAACCGGTCTGTGTAATAATTGTAACTGCTCAGTTTAAGGGAGTGGCTGGTGATTTTCTTGTTTTTGCTGAAAAATGTTTTTGTAATTCCTGGTGTAAGTTTGATGAAGTCCTTGCGGGGAACAAATCCTACTTCAGCGTTATAGTTTTTGCCGACATATTCCTGTTGCCAGCTGAACAACCATTTTTTACTGCTGTACTGTATGTTGGCAGCATGCACCCAGTCTTCTTTGCTGGTATTCTTGGAGAATGATTTCATCAATACAGCCTTGCCAGTCCAAAGATTGTTGGCTGATGCTAAATTGTATTCTATGCCAATATTTCGGTTGAATGGATTGTTCATCAAAGAAGCGTCTGTTTTACCCGATGATACCTGGTCACGGTTGACTACCAACAAGCCAATGTTTGATCGGGCAAAGACCCTGCGTTGCAAAGCAAACACAGTATAATTCTGTGCCAGGCTCTTGTTTGTGGGGTTTTCACCGGTTTGCATATTCATTAGACCCATCCTCCAATCCTTGTTCAGTTTGCCGCTGAGCCTGGCACCAAATTGAATGGGAGCATTCAGGCCTATCCTTCTTGAGAAAAATGGCCTTATACCTGAATACCCAAAGTTTGAAAACTGATCCCCATTTTCAAGGAAGAACTGTCTTCTCTCCGGGAAAAATAATTCAAAGCGGTCTAAATTGGTCACCTGTCTGTCCACTTCTACCTGAGAGAAATCAGGATTCACTGTCAGGTCAAGATTCAAGGATGAAGTGATGCCTATTTTGGCTTCTAGCCCAACCTCTTTTTTGAAAGCAGTCTTTGTGCCTGCACTGTAGTTCTTGCTTCCGCTGGTCAGTACATAGGGAATGACAGAAATATTGGTGCCGGCTTCGGGGGGAGCTTCATCCCAAATTAATTGCCCACTATAGGCCAATGTGGCGGTGGGAAACTGTCTTGGAACTGGCGCCCAGCTTGATTTTTCAGCCATGGTGATGTCCAGCCGGCTGAAGTTGATGCCCCAGGTTTTGATGCCGTTTTTGTAGCGAATTGTTTTAAAAGGGATGGCCGCTTCCCAAATCCATTTGTCCTGGTAATTCTTAACGGCAGAACTCCATTTGTTGTCCCAGTTGAGGTCTACCTTCCCTCCATCGTACATGATGCCGTCCCACTGCGCTCCAGCAGCATTAGAGCCAAAACTGAACCCATTGGTTTGGTCGTCGAAGGGATCCATGAAAAGCAAGAAATTATCATTCTTGCCAAAAGCAAAATCCCTTTTCAGGGATTCAACCATGTATGCCTGATCGGGCTTATTGTAGCAGATGGCAATCAAATAAAGGTGCTCGTTGTCATAACTCATTTTGACAGCAGTCTTCACCAGGGATTTGCTGGTGTCCATGGGCAATACCATGTTGAAGTTGTCGGCAGTTTCAGCCAACAACCACGCATCATCGATTACCCCATCGATCAAAATAGGAGAAGGCGTTTTTTTGATGTGGTAGTTGAGGTCATCATTCTTCCGCTGTGCCAACAGGAGCAATGGAGATGCAATGAGCAGCAATAAAAATGAAAGATTCCTAACGGACAATATGTTGCATTGAATGGCTATCAGGCAACTGCTTTCTTTACCAGGTCTGCAGCTTCACTGAGCAGGATTGCACTTTGCACTTTCAATCCGCTCTCATCGATCAACTTCTTGGCTTCAACAGCATTGGTTCCTTGTAAGCGCACGATGATTGGTATGTTGATGTTGCCAAGGTTCTTGTATGCCTCGATTACACCAGAAGCTACTCTGTCGCAGCGTACAATTCCGCCAAAGATATTGATGAGTATGGCCTTTACATTGGGGTCTTGCATGATGATCTTGAATCCTGCCTCAACTGTTTGTGCATTGGCAGTACCACCTACATCAAGGAAGTTCGCAGGCTCGCCACCACTGAGTTTGATCATGTCCATGGTTGCCATCGCCAAACCAGCACCATTCACCATACAGCCTACATTACCATCCAGCTTTACAAAGTTGAGGTTGAATTTCCCTGCTTCCACTTCTGTTGGATCCTCTTCTGAAAGATCACGCATTGCAGCAAGGTCAGCATGCCTTCCCAGTGAATTTTCATCAATGCCCATTTTGCAGTCTACCGCAATGATTTTGTCATCTGCAGCCTTGAAAAGGGGATTGATTTCTAGCATGGAGCAGTCGAGACCCACATAGGCATTATAAAGGTTGGTCACGAATTTGACCATGTTTTTGAAAGCGTCACCGCTGACTCCCAGGTTGAAGGCAATTTTTCTTGCCTGAAATGGGAGCAAACCGCCAGATGGATGCACAGACTCCCTGAAGATTTTTTCAGGTGTATCATGGGCTACATCTTCAATGTTCATTCCGCCCTCAGTACTGTACATGATGACGTTTTGACCAGTTGCCCTGTCAAGCAGGATGGAGAGGTAAAATTCTTTTCTTTCTGAAGGTCCGTCATAGTACATGTCCTGGGCAACAAGGATTTTGCTGACCAGTTTTCCTGAAGGACCTGTTTGGATGGTTACCAGTGTGCCACCCAATATTTTTTCTGCAAATTCCTGGATATCTTCGAGGCTTTTGCCCACTTTAACACCATTGATGCCTGTTTCTATCACCTGACCCTTGCCACGCCCACCTGCATGGATCTGTGCTTTTACCACAGCAAACCTGCTTCCACTTTTTTCCTTGATCTGCTCATAGGCTGCGGTGGCCTCTTCTACAGAGCTACAGGCAAATCCTTCTTGAACAGGTACATTGTATTTCTTGAGCAGTTCCTTGGCTTGGTATTCGTGGAGGTTCATCTGAAAATATTTTTGCAAATATACTATAGCAGATTCATTTTTGAAGTCAATATCCGCAATAAAAAAGGGGGCATGGAAATGCCCCCTGTAAATGGTTGTTTTAAGGAAAATTTATTTTCCCTGATTTTCAGGTCTGAGGCTTCTTACTGTTTTACCAGCCTGCCACATTTCGCTTTCCCTGAGTTCCTTGAGTTCAACCTCAAGTTTTTCACGGTAGTCTGGCTGTGAATTGCTGTCGATGCTGCGTTGGCTTTCTTTTCCAGCAGAAACGCTATCGTATAATTCGTTGAATACTGGTGCTGTAGCATCCCTGAACTTCTTCCACCAGTCCAATGCGCCCCTTTGGGCTGTAGTAGAACAGTTGGCATACATCCAGTCCATTCCATTTTCAGCTACCAGTGGCATCAATGATTGTGTCAGTTCTTCAACTGTTTCATTGAATGCTTCTGAAGGAGAGTGGCCCCTTTCGCGCAGTACTTGGTACTGTGCAGCAAAGATTCCCTGAATGGCTCCCATGAGGGTACCCCTTTCACCGGTAAGATCGCTGTATACCTCTTTTCTAAAGTTTGTTTCGAACAGGTAGCCGCTGCCAATCGCAATACCAAGGGCAACAACACGGTCATACGCTTTACCTGTTGCATCCTGGAAGATGGCATAGCTGGAGTTTAAACCCCTTCCTTGAAGGAACATCCTTCTCAAAGAAGTTCCTGATCCTTTTGGCGCTACCAGGAATACGTCAACATCAGCTGGAGGAACAATGCCTGTCTGGTGATTATAAGTGATACCGAAACCATGGGAGAAGTACAAAGCCTTTCCGGGAGTGAGGTGTTTTTTTACAGTTGGCCACATGGCTATCTGAGCAGCATCGCTGAGCAGGTAGCAGATGATGGTACCTCTTTCAAGGGCTTCTTCAATTTCAAAAAGTGTTTCACCTGGAACAAATCCATCAGCGATGGCCTTGTCCCAAGTCTTTGAATTTTTGCGCTGTCCAACAATGACATTGATGCCATTTTCTTTTTGGTTCAATGCCTGTCCCGGACCTTGAACACCGTAGCCGATTACAGCTACAACTTCATCTTTCAAAACTTCTTGCGCCTTAGCCAGTGGGAATTCTTCACGCGTTACCACGTTTTCTTCAGTTCCACCGAAATTTAACTTTGCCATAAACCGTGTTTTTTGTTTTTAATTGTAGAAAATGTTTAGACCACTTTTGATGCTGCTTCAGCAGCAGAGATGGGTTCATCAATGATATGTTGTGTTGGTTCTGCCAACTCAAATTCCTTAAGTTTCTCGTGAAAGCCTTTGCTGTCCTTGATGATGGCAATCCTTGCACTCCTCACAAATTCAATCAGGCCATATTCAGCCAACACCTTCAGCAGGGTATCTGTTTCTTCCCTTTGTCCTGTCGTTTCGAAAATGGTATAATCAGACCTGATGGCAACTACTCTGGCGCCATAGGTTCTCAGCAGCCTTTCCACTTTTACTTTTTCTGCAATGATATCTGTGGGTACCTTATAAAGTGCAAGTTCCTGCCAGATGATGGTATCATTGGTGTTGAAATAGGCTTTGAGCACATCCACTTGCTTCTCAATCTGTCGCACAATTTTTCTTACAACATCCTCGGTTTCGTTGATGAGGATATTGAAGCGGTGGATGCCTTCAATCTCTGAAGGGGAGGTATTCATGCTTTCAATGTTGATCTTTCTCCTGGAAAACATGATGGCAATCCTGTTGAGCAAGCCCACCTGGTTTTCCGTATAAATGGTCAGTGTATATTCCTGTTTCATTGTCATTTATTTAAGTCTGATTTCGCCAACACCACAGCCTTGGGGTACCATGGGAAATACATTGTTTTCCTTGCCTACAAATACTTCCAGCAGGTATGGGCCATCATGATTGAGCATGGTTTCCAGCGCACCTATAAGGTCTTTTCTTTCCTCTATGGAATTTCCTTCAATCTTGTATCCTTTGGCAACGGTTACATAGTCAGGGCTGGCAATGTCTACAAACGAATATCGTTTTTCATGGAACAGGTCCTGCCATTGCCTTACCATCCCCAAGAAACGGTTGTTCAAGATCAGGATTTTTACGTTGATGTTGTTCTGCATGATAGTGCCCAGCTCCTGAATGGTCATTTGAACGCCGCCATCTCCGATAACCGCAACAACAGTCCTGTCTTTGGCACCATATTTCGCGCCAATAGCAGCAGGTAAGGCAAATCCCATGGTGCCCAATCCTCCGGATGTTACATTGCTTTTGGACTGGTTGAATTTGGCATAACGACAAGCCACCATCTGGTGTTGGCCTACATCGGTAACGATAACAGCATCACCTTTTGTCAATACATTGAGCTGTTCGATTACCTCTCCCATGGTGAGGATATCGGTTGAAGGGTGAAGCTCTTCATTGATAACGGCTTCCATCTCTTTCTCCATGCACTCGCTGAATTTATTCACCCATTGGCTATGGTCTTTCTTCTCCAGCAAAGCCGTAATCATAGGAAGTGTTTCTTTGCAGTCTCCCCAGACAGGTACATCAGCTTTTACGTTTTTGTCAATCTCTGAAGGATCAATGTCCAGGTGAATGACCTTGGCTTGTTTTGCATAACGGTCAAGCCTTCCTGTGACACGGTCATCAAAACGCATGCCCACTGCAATCAATACATCACATTCGTTGGTAAGCACATTGGGTCCGTAGTTGCCATGCATGCCCAACATCCCTACATTCAAAGGATGGTCGGTGGGCAGTGCGCTCAAACCCAGAATGGTCCAGGCTGCCGGCATGCCTGATTTTTCAATGAAGGCCTTGAATTCATTTTCAGCACAGCCTAAAATAACACCCTGTCCAAAGATGACCAATGGGCGTTCGGCCGCGTTTATCATTTTTGCAGCAGCTGTAGTGAATTCTTTTCGTACAACAGGCTTTGGTCTATAGCTGCGGATATGGTTGCAGGGTTTGTAGCCAGTAAAACCGAATTTCTGAAGCTGTGCATTTTTGGTGATGTCGATCAACACCGGACCAGGTCTTCCACTTTTGGCAATGTAAAATGCTTTGGCCATGACTTCCGGAATTTCATTTGCATCTGTAATCTGATAATTCCATTTTGTAACGGGTGTGGTGATGTTGATCACATCGGTTTCCTGAAAGGCATCTGTACCCAACAGGTGTGCAAAAACCTGACCGGTGATGCAGACAAGTGGAGTTGAGTCAATCATGGCATCGGCCAGTCCTGTAACAAGATTGGTTGCACCTGGGCCGCTGGTAGCAAACACAACACCGGTTTTGCCTGAAGTGCGTGCATATCCCTGACCGGCATGAATACCACCTTGCTCATGTCTTACAAGTATATGTTCCAGTTGATCGTTGAAATCATAGAGCGCATCATATATGGGCATGATGGCTCCTCCCGGGTATCCAAAAATAGTGTCAACGCCCTCAGCAATACAAGCTTTTAGTACTACTTGAGCACCCGACAGTTCTTGTACTTGAACTTCATCAGGATTTTTTTTGGCATCAACTGTTGATTGGTTATCGATTACTGTATTCATACAAATAAATTATTAATTCAGGTTGTGGCTTTCTGGCAAAGCATCCGTTACGCACCCTTGAGCTGCTGTTGTTGTACGTTGTGCAAATTTGAAAAGCAATCCTTTCTTCGCATTCAATGGTGGTTTTTTCCATGCTGCCCTTCGTTTTGCAATCTCTTCTTCAGCAACCTTGAGTGTCATGGTTCTTTCTTTGACATTCAATTCAATTACATCATCATCATTTACCATGGCTATTAAACCACCATCATAGGCTTCAGGGGTGATATGTCCTACCACAAATCCATGTGTGCCGCCGCTGAAACGACCATCAGTTATCAACGCAACAGATTTTCCCAATCCCGCACCAATAATTGCTGATGTTGGTTTCAACATTTCCGGCATGCCTGGACCGCCTCGTGGCCCAACATATCTTATTACCACAACATCTCCAGCCTTTACTCTGCCGTTTTGAATGCCTGCAATCAATTCTTGTTCTCCATCAAATACACGCGCTGGGCCTTCAAAAAACTCTCCTTCTTTTCCACTGATCTTTGCCACACTTCCTTTTTCTGCAAGGTTCCCGTATAGAATCTGTAGATGCCCTGTTGTTTTGATAGGTGTTTGTAACGGGTGAATGACTTTTTGATTTTCAAATTCAAGTTCGGGGACATCAGCTAAATTTTCCGCCACAGTTTTACCCGTTACCGTTAGACAATCACCGTGGATGAATCCATGCTTTAATAAATATTTCATAACAACAGGTATACCGCCTATTTTGTGTACATCCTCCATTAAATATTTACCGCTGGGTTTTAGGTCAGCAATTACCGGTACCCTGTCGCTGATGCGCTGAATATCGTCTTGTGTCCATGGTATATCGATACTCCATGCCATGGCAATTAAATGCAGTACAGCATTGGTTGAACCACCCAAGCTCATGATCAACGTTACTGCATTTTCAAATGCTTTGTACGTCATGATATCTGAAGGCTTGATATCTTTTTCCAGTAGAATTTTAATGGCTTCCCCCGCGCGCTTGCATTCATGTTTTTTATCATCACTCAATGCAGGATTGGATGATGAGTAGGGTAAGCTCATTCCCAATGCTTCGATTGCACTTGACATTGTATTGGCGGTATACATTCCACCACAAGCGCCCGCTCCAGGGCATGCATTCATGATGATGCCTTTGAAATCTGCCTCATCCAAATTGCCTGCAATTTTTTTACCCAGTGCTTCAAACGCTGATACAATGTTGAGTTCCTCTCCTTTGTAATGACCTGGTGCAATTGTGCCGCCGTATACCATGATGGATGGTCGATTCAATCTTCCCATTGCAATGATAGAACCAGGCATATTTTTGTCGCAACCAGGAACTGCAATAATGCCATCATAATAATGCGCGCCACAAACTGCTTCAATACTATCAGCAATCAAATCGCGGCTCACCAGTGAATATCTCATTCCGTCTGTCCCATTGCTTATTCCGTCGCTTACGCCTATGGTGTTAAAGATTAAACCCACCATGTCATTTGCCCACACACTTTCTTTAACAATTTTTGCAAGGTCATTCAAATGCATGTTGCAGGTATTCCCGTCATAACCCATGCTACATACGCCAACCTGAGGTTTTTTCAAATCATCATCAGTTAAGCCGATTCCATACAACATGGCCTGTGCGGCAGGTTGCGTCGGGTCCTGAGTAATCGTTTTGCTGTACTTGTTCAATTCGCTCATGGTATTTTTTTTCAATTAAATGATCGTTGATTTTCTGATTTGTATGTTGGCTTTATGGATGGCTTCATCCGTTTTGTTCATGATGCAATCGCTGACCAGTTCTCCAATGGTTGAGGTGAAATAGAAATTCACTGGGTCAATGTCTTTGGTGACAAATCCATTTTGGGTTGTCCAATCTACTGCATGCCTGATGGTGTTGGCCTCCTCTTTCATGCCCAGATGATCCAGCAACATCGCTGCGGAGAGAATGGCACCGATGGGGTTGGCGATATCTTTGCCAGCTGCCTGGGGATAGGATCCATGCACAGGTTCAAACAGCGCGGTTCCACTACCAATCGATGCCGATGGCAACATGCCAAGCGACCCAGCCAATACACTGGCTTCATCGCTCAGGATATCACCAAACATATTTTCAGTGAGGATGATGTCAAATTGTGCTGGGTTGATGATCAGCTGCATGGCTGCATTGTCTACATACATGCAATTCAATTCAACTTCAGGGTAGTCTGCTGCCATGGCAGTTACTGTTTTCCGCCAAAGCCTTGATGTTTCCAGTACATTGGACTTGTCTACCAAGGTTAATTTGCGCTTCCTTTGTTGTGCATGACTAAAGGCAAGATGGGCGATCCTTGTGATTTCATCCTTGTTGTAAATACAAAGATCTGATGCCTCAGTTCCAGCTTCATTCAATTCTTTTTTCCCAAAATAAATTCCACCGGTCAGTTCTCTGTAGATGACGATGTCTACATGCTCCAGTAAGCTTGATTTTACCGGAGACAAATGATAGAGGGAAGGGTAAGTTGAAACAGGCCTGATGTTGGCAAAAAGCCCTAGCTCTTTCCTGATTTTGAGCAAACCCTGTTCAGGCCTTACTTTCGAAGTAGGATCGAGGTCGTATTTGGGATGCCCTACAGCCCCCAATAGAATGGCATCAGCTTGCTTACAAAGATCAATGGACTCTTGTGGGAGAGGATCTCCCGTCTTGTCGATGGCATCTGAACCCATCAGTGCAAAGCTGTAAGAGAAGTGGTGTCCAAATTTTTTTCCAATTGCATCAAGTGCACGAATGGCCTGATTCGTAACCTCTGGCCCGATGCCATCTCCTGGTATGATTACAATATGTTTGTTGGCGTTCACTGTTGTTTATTTTTTTTCAAGGTATTGTATTGCCAGGGAATTAAGGTTTGAATCCTCTACTTCTTTGATGGTGTCTGCCAATTGAAGGAACTGGTCATACAAAAAGTCAATGTCATTTCTGTTGAATTCGTGCCCCAAATTCTTGAAGCGATAGGCCAATGCTGATCTTCCGCTCCTGGCGGTCAACACGATTTTTGAAGTTGCTGCACCTACTTCCTCGGGCCTCATGATCTCATATGTTTGCGAATCTTTCAAAAATCCATCCTGATGGATGCCTGATGAATGGGAAAAAGCATTTGCGCCCACAATGGCCTTGTTGGGTTGAACAGCCATGCGCATGGTTTCTGAAACCAATAGACTCAACGGATTGAGTTGTGTTGCATCAATGTTTGTATAGAGTCCCAAGTGTACATGTTGCTTCAATACCATCACCACTTCTTCCAATGCAGTGTTCCCGGCACGTTCACCCAATCCGTTGATGGTGCACTCGATTTGTCTGGCACCATTCATGGCGCCAGCTATAGAATTGGCTGTGGCCATACCAAGGTCGTTGTGACAATGGCAGGAGAGGACAGCTTTGTCCACATTGGCCACATTGTTTTTTAAGAAGGCTATCTTTTCTCCATACTGGGTTGGCAGGCAGTAACCTGTAGTATCGGGGATATTCACGGTTGTTGCTCCTGCAGCAATTACAGCCTCAACAACCCTTGCAAGATAAACATTGTCAGTTCGGCCTGCATCCTCAGCGTAAAACTCAACATCATCTGTAAAATTCCTGGCCCATTTGACAGCCTGAACAGCCCTGACCAGGATTTCCTCCCTGTTGCTGTTGAACTTGCTTTTGATGTGCGAATCTGAAGTACCAATGCCAGTATGTATTCTTCCTCTTTTGGCATGTTTCAGCGCCAGGCCGGCCATTTCAATGTCTTTTTCCACTGCACGGGAAAGGCCGCATACGGTAGCATTGGTGATGATTTTGGAAATTTCTGACACCGACTCAAAATCACCGGGGCTGGAGATGGGGAAACCTGCTTCAATGATGTCTACGCCCAAGGCTTCCAATGCCAGGGCCAATTCTATTTTTTCTTTGGTGTTGAGCTTGCAACCTGGCACCTGTTCCCCATCTCGCAAAGTGGTATCGAAGATGAAAATTTTTTGATCTGTCATGTTTTTCTTTTTGCCATTTTAACCCATTATGAGGGAGTTTTATTGGCCTTTACAACAAGGTAAGGCATTCATTTTTTCTTTTTTACCCAAAATGCTTCGTAATTTACGCTGTGTAAACGCCATGGATTTTGCTGAAATGCATATCAGGCAAGGATTTTACTGAAAGACATTTACGATGCCTAACCGGTCTGCTGACGAACTCTTTTTGCTCATCAAGACCCTTGAAAAAGGGGAAAAGCGTAATTTCAAGCTGTATGTGGGAAGGAATGCCGCAACGGATGACCTTAAAATTATCACACTATTTGATGCCATTGATAAGGCAGATGTTTATGATGAGGAATGGGTACTCAAACGAAATCCTACCATACAAAAACAGCAGCTCTCCAACCTCAAGGCCCATCTTTACAAGCAGATCCTGGCCAGCCTCCGCCTGATCAGAAATGAACAGTCTGTTGACATGCAACTTCATGAGCAGCTCGATTATGCCCGGATGCTTTACAACAAGGGCCTTTACCACCAGAGCCTTAAGATGCTCCAAAAAACCAAGGACCTGGCAAAGCAATATCATCAGATGACATTCTGGTTGCAGGCGCTGTTTTTTGAAAAGAAGATTGAAACCCTCCACATCACCCGCAGCTTCGAAGACAGGGCGGAGGTCTTGACCCAGGAAGTGGAAGATTTGAATGACAGGTTGGCCATGGTGGGCAAACTCAGCAGTTTGGCTTTACAACTTTATGGTTGGTACATAAAAAATGGCCATATCCGAGATGAAAAAGATGAAGCCGCCATCAGGCTGTTTTTTTTGGAAAGGATGCCGGAGAGGGCAGGGGAGTATCCCGGATTTTATGAGAAACTTTATTTTTTCCAAAGCCATGCCTGGTTTGGCTTTATCCTTCAGGACTTCCTGACGTATTATAAAAACTGCCAGCGCTGGGTAGATCTTTTCGAGCGGGAACCCCAGATGATGAGGGTTGAACCACAACATTTCATCAAGGGGATGCACAACCTGCTCAATGCCCATTTCATGTTGCGCAATGACAGGAAATTTGACCAGGACATCAAGCGTTTTGAAGATTTTTATATGTCAAAGGAAGGTCAGGCCAGCATCAATACAAGGGTGCAGGGATTTGTTTACCTCTATCTCGCCAAAATCAACATGCATTTTCTGGATGGCAGTTTTTCTGAAGGATTGAACCTGGTGCCAGATATTGAGGAAAAGTTGGTAGAATTTGAAATGCAGCTTGACCGACACCGGACATTTATTTTCTATTACAAATTTGCCTGCCTCTATTTTGGTTGTGGTGATTATGACAATACCATTGTTTACCTGAACAAGATCATTCACTGGAAGGCTGATTTGCGTACTGACTTACAATGTTATGCCCGTCTGCTGCACTTGATTGCCCACTACGAGCTGGGAAATGACATCATCCTGGAAAGTCAGGTGAGGTCTGTCTACCGTTTCATGTCCAAAATGAAAAACCTCAGTGTGGTGGAAAACGAGATTTTTGCGTTTCTGCGCAGTGCATTTGCCCTCGAAAAGGCGGCATTGAAGCAAGGATTTCTGACACTTTTTGAAAAACTGAAGCGGATGGAGGGCAATCCCATGGAAAGCCGATCCTTCATGTACCTTGATATTCTCTCGTGGCTGGAAAGTAAAATCAAGAATGTGCCCGTGCAGGAGGTGATCTCCTCACATTTCAGGCTTAGGGCTGCCTCGTTGACAAACAGTTAAAAAACACCTTATTTCAAAAGAAAATTATTGTTATTTCGGCTGTTTTGAGTACTTTTGCCATCCTTAAATTTGGCATGCCCCTATTTTTTTCTAACCTGTTTGTTCATAAATTATTGATTTTCAATAATATTTGATTGGCTGTATACAGCCTGACAGGGAAGCTATAGCGGTACTAGAACATTGTAAAACAGATATCTTATTATGGC